>NZ_JAFV01000001.1:2785500-3095000 GCF_000526315.1 Methylopila sp. 73B
ACGCCGCCTGAGGTCGACGGTCCACTGGTGATCGAGGGCGCGGGCGGCCTGCTCGTGCCGCTGACCCGCTCCGTGCTGACCATCGACCTGTTCGCCCGCTGGGGTTTGCCGGTCGTGCTGGTGGCGCGTACGGGCCTCGGCACGATCAACCACACGCTGCTGTCGCTGGAGGCTTTGCGGGGCCGGCGCATCTCCGCGCTGGGCGTCGCCTTCGTGGGCGACGCCCAGCCGGACTCGATCGCGACGATCGCCGCCTTCTCCGGCGTGAAGGTCCTGGGACGGCTGCCGCGGCTCGATCCGCTGACGCCGGAGACGCTGGCCGCGGCCTTCGCGGCGGCGTTCGACGTCGAGGATTTCACGTCGTGAGCAAAGCGCTCCATGACAAAAGGCGGGACGCAAAAATCCCTCCCCTGGGACAGGGGAGGGTGGCCTCGCGGCTCGCGAGGTCGGGTGGGGTAGGCGTTCGCAGATGGCGCGCCCCACGCCCAAGACCCCACCCGACCCGCCGCTCCGCGGCAGGCCACCCTCCCCACGCCTTCGGCGCGAGGAGGGATACTCGTGCCTGCTACGACCGCCGCGCTCAGGCGTTCCCCTCATGACCTCACCCGTCTGGCGTCCGTTCTTCCAGCATGCGGTCGAGCCTGATCCGCCCGTCGTGGTCCGCGCCGAGGGCGCCTATCTCCACACCTCCGACGGCCGGGCGCTGCTGGACGCGATCTCGTCGTGGTGGGTGACGACCCACGGCCACCGCCACCCTCACATCATGGCGGCGATCCGCGAGGCGACGGACAGCCTCGACCAGATGATCTTCGCCACCGTGACGCATGAGCCCGCGGAGCGGCTCGCGCGCGAACTGACGGCGATCGCCCCCGCCGGGCTCGCCCATGTGTTCTATTCCGACTCCGGCTCCACCGCGGTCGAGGTCGCGCTCAAGATGGCGCTCGGCGCCTTCGCCAACCGCGGCGAGAAGCGCACGACCATCGTCGCGCTGGAGGGCGCCTACCACGGCGACACCATCGGCACGATGAGCGTGGGCGAGCGCGGCGTGTTCAACGCGGCCTACGAGCCGCTGCTGTTCGACGTCGCCCGTCTGCCGTTCCCCGCGCCCGGCCGCGAGCAGGCGACGCTCGACCGGCTGGAGCAGTTCGCCCGCGACGACGGCGTCGCGGCGCTGATCGTCGAGCCGCTGGTGCTCGGCGCCGGCGGCATGCGGATGTACCCGCCCTCGGTGCTGGCGGAGCTCGCGCGCATCGCCCGCGAGGCCGGCGCGCTGGTGATCGCCGACGAGGTGATGACGGGCTGGGGCCGCACCGGCTCGCTGTTCGCCTGCGGGCAGGCCGGGCTGTCCCCTGACATCCTCTGCACCTCCAAGGGACTGACCGGCGGCGCGGTGCCGCTCGCGGCGACGCTCGCCACGGCCGAGATCTTCGACGCGCATCTGTCGACGGACCGCTCCAAGACCTTTTTCCACTCCTCGTCCTACACCGCGAATCCGATCGCCTGCGCGGCGGCGGTCGCCAATCTCGAGGTCTGGCGCGACGAACCCGTCCGCGAGCGCGTCGCAACGCTATCGGCGGCGCAGGCGAAGAGGATCGCGCGGTTCGAGGGCGATCCGCGCTTTGCGAACCCGAGGGCCTGCGGCACGATCGCCGCGGTCGACCTCGTGGCGCCGGACACGGGCTATCTCGCGGAGATCGGGCTGACGCTTCGCAGCTTCTTCCTCGAGCGGGGCCTGCTGGTGCGGCCGCTCGGCGAGGTGCTCTACCTGATGCCGCCCTATTGCGTGACGGAGGCCGAGCTCGACCGGGTATACGACGCTTTCGAAGAGGCCGCGGGTTTGTTGGGGCGGCGGACATAGTGCGTGCTTCGAGACGCCGACCGGCGGTCGGCTCCTCCAGCATGAGGGCCGGCGAGCCTGAAGGCGGTTTAAGTCGAGATCAAATATGACGTGGATCAAACCTCCTCATGCTGAGGAGCGGCCCGAAGGGTCGCGTCTCGAAGCACGCATTTCGGGTGAACGCTTTTCATGAGAGCCAAAGGAACCCGCCTCGCCGGCTTCGGCTGGGCCGCGCCGGCGCGGCGGGTGGCGAACGCCGAGATCGAGGCGACGCTCGGCCTCGACGCCGGCTGGATCGAGCGCCGCACCGGCATCCGGGAGCGGCGCTGGGCGGTCGGGGGCGAGACGCTCTCGGGGCTTGCGGTCCAGGCCGGCGAGCGGGCGTTGGCGGGCTCCGGGATCGACCGCGCGGCGATCGGGCTCACCCTGCTCGCGACCTCCACGCCCGACCAGCTGCTGCCGCCGACCGGACCGCTGGTCGCGCATCGGCTGGGACTGACCCGCTCCGGCGCGGTCGATCTCGCGGGCGCCTGCGCCGGCTTCCTCTATGCGCTGGCGCTGGCGGAGTCCCACGTCCGCGCCCATGCCCGGCCGGCCCTCGTCATCGCCGCCAACCTGCTCAGCCGGCGCATCAATTTTGCAGAGCGCGGCAGCGCCGTGCTGTTCGCAGACGCCGCCGGCGCGGTCGTGGTCGCGCCCTCCGACAATCCGGACCAAGGCGTGCTGGGCCTGTCGCTCGCCTCCGACGGCGGAGGCTACGGGCTCGTGGGCATCCCCGCCGGCGGCAGCAGCGCCCCTTACGCCGAGGGGATGCCGATCGAAGACACGCGAATGACCATCGCCGACGGCCGCGGCCTGTTCGCGGACGCGGTGCGGCTGATGACGGCCTGCTCAGGTGAAGCGCTGGCGGAGGCGGGCCTCGCCGCCGAGACGATCGACCGCTTCGTGCCGCACCAGGCCAACGCCCGCATCTTTTCGGCGGTGGGGGCGAAGCTTGGGATTCGCGACGCCGCCATGGTCTCGACCATCGCCGCCTTCGGCAACTCCTCGGCCGCGACCATCCCCCTGTCGCTCGCCCTCGCCCACGAGGCGCGCCCGATCTCGCCCGGCGAGACCCTGCTGCTGCCGGCGGCCGGCGCAGGGCTTTCCGGCGGGGCGCTCGTGCTGAGGACTTAGAAGGCGCCGCTCGATGCAAGCGTGTGCTTCGAGGCGCCTCGGGCTTCGCCCAAGGCTCCTCAGCATGAAGAGGTTTGAGCCCCAAAGACCTCCTCATGCTGAGGAGCGCCGAAGGCGCGTCTCGAAGCACGCACGGGGCTCGCGCCCTCACGCAGACTCACCCGAGCGTGAGCAGCCTGCGCCCAAGCTCGTCGACCGCGATGTCCTCGCGCGCTCTGCGCGCCTCCGGCTTCTCCCGCGTGCTCCACAGCAGGTAGTCCGTCGCTCCGCGGTCGGGCAGGCCCGGATGCAGGGTGCGGGCGGGAGCGTGATCGCCGTAGACGCAGAGCGCGGCGCCGCCGGGAACGTCGGCGAGGGCTTCCGCCACCCGCGCGATCATGCGGTCGGCGTTAACGAGGTGGCGGGCGTATTGCTTCGCCGGATCGTCGGTTTCCGGCAGCCGTCCCGGCCCCCAGGGGCCGTGGTTCTCGATCGTCACAACGAACAGAAACAGCGGCTCCCGCGCGGCGGCGGCCTCCGCCGCGATGGCTTCGGCCACCGCGACGTCGCCGACGTAGGGACCGCAGCGCTCGGCGTTTGCGAAGGCCTCGCCGTCGATGAAGCGCTGGAAGCCGAGCTGCGGGACCAGCGTTTCGCGGTCGAAGAAACGGCGGTCGTAGGGGTGCAGGAACGTCGTGCGGCGGCCGGACGCCAGGAACAGGCGCGGGATCGCGCGGGCGGCGTAAGGCGCGACGGTGAGATAGGGGTCGAAGGCGTCGAGGCCCAAGACGTCGGAGGGAAGCCCCGTGAGGAAGCCGAACTCGCTCCGCATGGTGTAGGCGCCCTCGGCCGGGACGCGACAGCGACCCCAGCAAAGCGCCTCATTTTTCAGGCGTTCGAAGGCGGGCAGTCTTGGCCCGGCGACGCCGCGGGCGGCGAGGTCGACGAAGCTCTCGATCTGGATCGCGACAATGACGGCCGGCCCCGCCTTCGGGTGCCGCGGCGTCGGCAGGGCGGCCGCAGCGGCCGCCGCCGCCGGGCTTGGACGCGCCACGGAGCGCCAGGCGAGCGCGTGCAGGATCAAGGTCGAAACGAGGCCGAAGCGGGCGACGTCGCGGTTCGGATCGGGCGGCAGTTCGACGACCTCCTGGGCGAAGCGGCCCGCCGCATCGAGGCGCAGGAAAGCGAAGGCGCAAAGCGCGATCGCGGGTGGGAGCCCCAAGAGAATGAACGATCCGCCTGATGGAAACACGGAGGGTTCGACCGAGAACCAGAGCGTGGTCGCCACGATCAGCACGGCGAACACCGCGAGCGCCCGGGGCTCGGCCAACTTCTCGGCGTAGTAAAGCCGCGGGTGCCGGATCGCGTTCCGCACCAGCGCCCCGTCCGAGAAGGTCAGGGGGTCGCCGAGGATGTTGCGCTTCATGCCGCTGCCGGCGGCGGCGAGGAAGGTGGCGACGCAGACCACGAGCGCCGCGTGCCACGGCCGCCACGACAGAGCGAACGCGAGTGCGAACGCAACGACATGCAAGGTTAACCTGAGGGTAACAACCCGCCACGGCGCCCGCATCGCCTGGGTGGACGGCGGAAGCGTCTCGAGCGCGAGCGACACGAGGAAGGACAGCGCGAAGGCGGCGACCGTGGCGATCATCTGAGCCACCGCCCGATAGGTCCCAGCACGACATGCCGGGTCATCGCATAGAGGTGACGGAGCTTCGCCGCCCGCCGTCCAGCCGGGGTGGCGGCGACGGCCCGGCGCCGCGCGATGACGTCGAGCGCCCGCTCCGGCCCGCAGGGAAGCCCGGAGCCGGGGTCGCGGTAGAGCGGATAGAGGATCAGCGTCGCCGCCACGAGCTCGTCGAGGCTTCGGGCGCGGGCTCGCCGGGGGTGCCGCGCGAGATCTTCGGTGAGGCTCCAGCCGGCGTAGAACGGCTGGCCATGGGTGGTGACCTCGAGGCCCCGCAGCAGCGCCTCGAAGCCGGAGAGCGAGGTCATGGTCTCGACCGCCCGGCACTGCGGGTAGAGCGCGGCGATCGAGCCGTCGGTCACGACCGCGTCGGCGAGGCCTGCAAGGTCACGCTCCGCCACCGCGCCAACCCGGTAGCCCGCGACCACGTCGGGATGCGGCTTGTAGATGAGGAAGGCGTCGGGCCTGCGGGCGCGGGCCGCCTGGAGCAGGCCCAGGTTGGTGCGCACGGCGCCGGCGCCCTTCACGATCGAGGCGTCGTCCTCGACCTGCCCCGGCACGAGCACGCCGAACCGGCCCTCCGGCACGACGCGGTGCGACTCCACGCCGACGTTGTACTTGGTCACCTCCTCCGCCACGAGCCGCGCCCGGAGCCGCGCGGCGCGGGCGATCGTCCCAGCGGGAATGTCGGCCTTGCGCAGCAAGGTCTCGAGGTCGCTCGGGGCGGAGGGGTCGTAGTAGACGCCGCTTTCGTCGAGCACGAGCGACAGCGCCGCGACGAAGGCGGAGCCGAGCCCGACCGAACGCAGGAAGCCGTCCTCCAGCCGGGCGAAGGGGGCGCCGACGGCCCGTGCGGCCGCCTCCGCGGCGTCCGTCCGGCGCGAGGCCCAGGCGACGACGCGGCCATGCCCGCGGGCCGCGCCGCGGGCGGCCTCCGCCGCCGAGCCGGCGAACACTGGCGCGCCGTTGGGCCCGGCGAGGAAGCCTGCGACGGTCGGCCGCTTCCAGCGCGTGATCCCCACCCCGAACGAGCGCCGCGCCGTCCGCGCCCTGTGGCGCAGCACGTCCGCCGCGATTTCGAGCCCGCGCGCCGGCGTGATCCGGCTTCGGTCGTAGGGACAGAGCCAGACCACTTCGGGGTCCGCGGGATCGAAGCCCGCCGCGAGTCGCAGCTCTCCGGGGCCGGCGAGCGCGAGCAGTTCCGACATTGCGGCGAGGAGCGCGTGGTCGGGCTCACGCTCGACGGCGGGCTGTTTGGCCGCAGCGGCGTCGATCAGCCGGTAGCCGAGTGGACGGCGCGCGGCGTCGAGCGCGGCCAGGGCCAGCGGGTGCGGCGCAAGACGCAAAAGCCTCAGCCGTCTCGCATTTGCGAGCGTTTCCGCCGCCTCCTCAAGGGGGTCGCCCAAGGTCGTCACCACCGCCGTAAGCGGCGCTTTTTCCGTGTTCCCCAATGAGACAGCGAGACCCGTCACGGCCTCCACATCACGGACGCGCGACCGCAAACGGTTGGAAATGATTGCGACGCAGCCGGGCGTGTGGTTCAACTAAAGGTGTCCGAGGCTTTCTTGGGTCGAGCTTTACGTCAGCGCTAACGGCCTGCCGCGCGCGGCGCAATGCCCAAAGAAGACGCCACGTCGATGCCGCTGCTTCGCAGCTGCAGCATCGTCCGGACGGGGGCATGACAGGGACGGCGCGATCCGTGAAGGCGGGGCGCGCCGGTTGGCGCACGATGAACGACGGAAAAGGCGACCGGTCCAGCCGGCCGACCCGGACGTTTTTGTTTCTTCAGGGCCTGGCCTCTCCATTTTTCCGTCGCCTCGGGCGCACGCTGAAGCGGCAGGGCTACGGCGTCGAACGCATCAATCTCAATCTGGGCGACCGGCTGTTCTGGAACCTTCCAGGCGCCACCGACTACCGCGGCAGCTTCCAGAACTGGCGGCGCTTTCTCGCGGCCTTCATCGAGGAGCGCGGCGTCACCGACCTCGTGCTGTTCGGCGACGGCCGGCCCTATCACCGCATCGCCATCGGGGTCGCGCAATTGCGCGGGGTGCAGGCGCATGTGTTTGAGGAAGGCTACTTCCGCCCGGACTGGATCACGGTCGAGGCTAACGGCGTCAACGGCTACTCCACCCTGCCGCGCGATCCGGACGTCGTGCGCGACCTCGCGCGCGGCCTGCCTGAGCCCTCGAAGCCGCAGCCGATCTTTGGCGACATGGGCGCCCGCACGGTCTGGGACGTGACCTACAACTTCGCCCACGTGTTCTTCCCCTATCTCTACCCCGGCTACCGGCGCTACCGGCCGCACCACCCGGTGGTCGAATACGCCAGCTGGATCCGCCGGCTTGCGCGCCGCAAGACCGAGACCGCCGCCGCGAACGCCGTTGTGGCCGCGCTGAAGGCGGACGGCGCGCCGTTCTTCCTGCTGCCGCTGCAGCTCGACAGCGACTACCAGATCCGGCTGCATTCCCGCTTCACGCTCATGACGGAGGTGGTCGATCTCGTCGCCGAGTCCTTCGCGGCCCATGCGCCGTCCGACGCCAAGCTGGTGGTGAAGCTGCACCCGCTCGACAACGGGCTCGTGAACCGCCGCAAGCTCACCCAGGCCACGGCCGACCGGTTGGGCCTTGGCGACCGGCTGATCTTCATCGACGGCGGCGACGGACGAGACCTCATCGCCGCCTCCTCCGGCGTCGTCGTCGTGAACAGCACCATCGGCACCGAAGCCCTGATCCAGGGCAAGCCGCTGATGGCCCTGGGACAGGCGATCTACGGCATGGAAGGCCTCAGCCATCAGGGCGACCTCGACGCCTTCTGGACCGAGCTGCCTCGCCCCGACATGTCCCTCGTCGAGGCCTTCCGCCGGGTCGTCTTCGCACGCACCCTGCTGAACGGCGGGTTTTACGCCGAACAGGCGATCGAGATCGGCGTCGCCCACGCGGCGGAGCGTCTGATCGAGACCGCGCCCTCGCGTTTCGCGCCCTTCGCGTCGGGGTGGCGTCCGGCGGGCGGCTATGGCGAGGCGGGCGCGGCCCTGCCCGGCGAGTGAGCGCTCCGTTTCCGAACTCCATCGTCGTCACGGGCGCAGGCCGCGGCATCGGCGCCGCCCTCGCCCGGGCCTACGCGCGGCCCGGCGCCACGCTGCTGCTGATCGGCCGGACCGCGGCGACGCTCGAGCGCACGGCCACGGAGGCGCGGGCGAAGGGCGCCGAGGTGGAGATCGCGGCGCTGGACGTGTCGGACGCCGGAGCCCTCGCGGCCGCGCTTCTCGCCTTCGACGCCCGCCGGCCGGTCGATCTCGTCATCGCCAACGCGGGCGTCTCCGGCGGGCTGGGGCCGAACCGCTCCGCCGAGCCGTTCGAGACCGCCCAGCGCCAGATCCGCGTCAACCTCGAGGGCGCGGTCGCCACCGTGACGCCGCTGATCGACCCCATGCGCAGCCGCCGCTCGGGCCAGATCGTGCTGATGAGTTCGCTCGCCGCGCTGCAGCCGATCGGCGACACCGCGGCCTACTCCGCTTCCAAAGCCGGCGTGCTGGTCTGGGGCCGCGCCCTTGCGGACTACCTCGCCCCGTCCGGCGTCGGCGTGTCGGTGGTGTGCCCGGGCTTCGTGACGAGCGACATGAGCCAGCGCTACCTCGGCCCGAAGCCGCTCGAAATGTCCGCCGACGCCGCGGCGGAGCTGATCCGGGGGAGGGTCGCGAAACGCCGGGAGATGATCGCCTTCCCCTGGGCGATGGTCGCGCTGATCCGCCTGTCGAACCTTTTGCCCCGCAAGGTCTCGCGCTTCGTGCTGTCGCGGGTGCCGGTGACGATCGAGCCCGACCGGCACATGTAAGGGCGCTATGGCTCCGCCATCGCGAACGTCAGCGTGGCGCGGGCTTCAGATTGATGCCCTTCCTCTCGAGCACAAGCACGAACGCCGCCTGCATGCGCTTCGCCGACTCCAGCATCTGCGGGGTGAGCGACTGCATCAACTCGCCCATCAACGCCGGCATGACCGTGATCGTCTTCTTGCCCGTCGGGCTCTCGTAGAAGGCCAGTATGTCCTTCAGCTCCTGCGCGCTGAAGTGCTTCGCGTACACCGCCGGCGCCGAGGCGACGCTGGTTGCGATGTCCTTGTCGGCTATGGCCGCGAACTCGCTCTTCAGCTCGACGAACTGATCGGACGTCACCTCCGGCGCGGACTGATGAATCAACGCCTCGATCTGCACCCAGCTCTGGTCGACCATCTGCCGCTGAAGCTGGTCGACCAGCGTCACCTGCATCAGTCGCCGGGCGAGGTCGAGCGCTTCGGGATCGCTCTGCGCCCGACCGGCGGCGGGCGCCAATGCGACGGCCGACGCGACACAGGCCGCGACGGCGAAGTTTCGAAAAGTCGACATCACGCCCCCTCTTTGGAGCGGCCCGCGGCCGCCTCCACGGAAACGGAGGTAGGGCGCTACGGCCGCGCCGTCGACTCCGCGGGGGCGCCGGTCTTCGGTCAGCGCCGCTCCGCCCAGGTGAACCAGCCGACGCCCGCGAGCACCAGCGCGGCGCCCGCGAGATCGATCACGGTCACCCGCTCGCCGAGGAACAGCGCCGCGAGCACCAGCGTCGCGATCGGGCTCACCGTGCCGATGGCGGCGTTAGCCTGCGCCGAAATCCGGTGCAGCGCGGCCGAAAGCAGGAAGCTCGGCAGGATGGTGCTCAGCACCGCGATCATGGCGGCGTAGACCCACGCCCTCGCCGTCAGCTCCGCCAGCACGCCGAGGTCCCGGACCACGAAGAACTGCAGGATCGCCGCAGCCGCGGCGCCGGTCATCGCGATGCAGGTGAAGAGCTTGGGGCCGAGCTTGGCGATCTGCCCCTTTGCGAACAGCTGGTAGAGCGCGAAGGCGAGCGCGGAGGCGAGCACGAGCGCCGCGCCGTCGCGCGTGGCGTCGAAGCCCGCAGCCTCCATGTCCTTGGTGAAGACGAGCGCGAGGCCGGCGTAGCTCAGCGCGAAGGCGAACAGCGCCTTCAGGCGAAACGGCTGGCCGAAGAACGCCGCGCCGATCAGCACCGTGAACAGCGGATAGGTGAACAGGATCAGCCGCTCGAACGGCGCGGAGATATAGGCGAGGCCGAGGAAGTCGGCGTAGCTCGCGAACCAGTATCCGAGCAGACCGACCGCGAGCGAGGCCGCGAGGGTCCGCCCGTCGAGCGCCGCGGGCTTCCCCGCCCGCGCCACCGCCATCAGCCCGATCGCCAGATAGACCGGAACCGACAGTCCCATGCGCAGCGCGAGCAGCGTCTCGGTGTCGACGCCCTCGGCATAGGCGAACTTGATCAGGACGCCCTTGCTGGAAAACAGGATCGCGCCGGCCGCGGCGAGCGCGTATCCGCCCCAGGGCGCCGCGGCGCGGACGCGCGTCGGCGTCGTGAGGACTTCGGGATCGGCGGGGGTTGTCGTGGGCATCGCGGGACCTCTCGCCCGCGGGTATCACGCGGACGCGAGGCGGCAAACGCCGGAGCGCGCAAGGCTGCCCTGTTCGGGCGCCGCACACGTAAACGGCCCGGGCGGAGGACCCGGGCCGTTCGAGCAGGGGTTGGGGCGACGAAGCGTCGAGCGCGTCAGGTGCCGGTGTGGTTGGACTGGGTCGACGCGGTCGTGTTCTTGCGGGCGCAGGGCTCGGCCGAAGCCGGCGCCGCGACGGCGACGCCGAGTGCTACGGCGAGCAGCGTGGCGGTCAACGTCTTCATCGTCGCTCTCCTCGTCAGACAGCGGGCGGGATCGCCCGCAGCCCGATCAGGCTACCACTGGTCAGCGACGCGCCAAGCCCAAAGGGCAGGCGCCCGGTTCACGCTTTCGCGCGTGGAGGCGGGCCAGGTCACGCCGGTCGTCATGCCCGCTTTACGCCGGGGATGCGCCCTGCGAGCCCCTCGTCTCTGGCGCAGCGGTCGGCTTTCGACTATCGACGGCGCGACGCCTTCTCCTGCCCTCTCCTCCTCCCGGAGACGAGATGCCCGACCTTCTGCTTGAGCTGTTCTCGGAAGAGATCCCCGCCCGCATGCAGGCCCGCGCGGCCGACGACCTGAAGGCGCTGGTGACCAACGCGCTGGTGGAGCGCGGCCTCACCTACGAGGGCGCCAAGGCCTTCGCGACGCCGCGGCGGCTGACGCTGGTCGTCGGCGGCCTCGCCGCCCGCCAGCCGGACCGGCACGAGGAGCGCAAGGGTCCTCGCGTCGGCGCGCCGGAGAAGGCGCTGGAGGGCTTCCTCAAGGCCGCCGGCCTCGCCTCCATCGACCAGGCGACGGTGCAGGCCGACCCCAAGGGCGATTTCTACGTCGCCCGCATCCACAAGCATGGCGCCGCCACGACGGACGTGATCGCGGCGATCGTGCCCGAGATCGTGCGCTCCTTCCCCTGGCCGAAGTCCATGCGCTGGGGGACCGGAATGCTGCGCTGGGTGCGGCCGCTGCACTCGATCGTCGCGACCTTCGGCGTGCCGCAGGAGGAGCCCGAGGTCATCCGCTTCGAGATCGACGGGATCGTCTCCGGCGACGTCACCCGCGGCCACCGCGTCCATGCGCCCGGCGAGATCCGCGTGCGCCGGTTCGACGACTACGTCGCGAGCCTGGAAAAGGCCCACGTCGTGCTCGACGCCGAGCGCCGCCGCGACATCATCCGCGCCGACGCGCGTACGCTGGCGCAAGCGCAGAACCTCGAGCTGGTCGAGGACGAGGGCCTGGTCGACGAGGTCGCGGGGCTTGTGGAGTGGCCCGTCGTCCTGATGGGCCAGTTCGAGCCGGAGTTCCTCGAGGTGCCGGACGAGGTGATCCGCGCCACCATCCGCGCCAACCAGAAGTGCTTCGTGCTGAAGGACCCGGCGACGGGGCGGCTGACGAACCGCTTCATCCTGGTTGCGAACCTCGACGCCAGCGACGGCGGCAACGCCATCGTCCACGGCAACGAGCGCGTGGTGCGCGCCCGCCTCTCCGACGCGCGCTTCTTCTGGGAGACGGACAAGAAGGTCCGGCTCGAGGACCGGCTGGAGAAGCTGAAAAGCATCACCTTCCACGCCAAGCTCGGAACGCAGTACGAGCGGGTGGAGCGTATCGCCAGGCTGGCCAAGGAGCTCGCCCCGCTGGTGGGCGCCGACCCCGCGAAGGCTGAGACCGCCGCCCGCCTCGCCAAGGCCGACCTCGTCACTGAGATGGTGGGGGAATTCCCCGAGCTGCAAGGCCTGATGGGGCGCTACTACGCAGCCGCCGAGGGGCTCGATCCCGAGATCGCCGCCGCGCTGGAGGAGCACTACAAGCCCCAGGGCCCGTCGGACCGCATCCCGGCGGCGCCCGTGTCGATCGCTGTCGCGCTCGCCGACAAGATCGACACGCTGGTCGGTTTCTGGGCGATCGACGAGAAGCCCACGGGCAGCAAGGACCCCTATGCGCTGCGGCGCGCGGCGCTTGGAGTCGTGCGGATCATTCTGGAGAACGGGCTGCGGCTGAATCTTCTCGCTTTGGTTGGCGGAGCCTCGCACGAGGGGATCGGCGACGATCTCCTCGCCTTCCTCGCCGACCGCCTGAAAGTCCAGCTCCGCGAGCAGGGCAAGCGGCACGATCTCGTCGACGCGGTGTTCGCGGCGGGCGCGGGATCACCTCTCCCCGGCGGGGAGAGGTCGACCGGCGAAGCCGGGCGGGTGAGGGGGCTTGAACGCTCTCCGGACGCCGGCGAGCCCCCTCACCCGGCCCTGCAGGCCGACATCTCCCCGCAGGGGAGAGGTGAAGGAAGGAACGACGACCTCGTGCTGGTCGTCCGCCGGGTCGAAGCGCTTGAGACTTTGCTCGCGACCGAGGACGGCAAGAACCTGCTCGCGGGGTATCGCCGCGCGGCGAACATCCTGAAGGCCGAGGAGAAGAAGGACGGCGCCGGCGCGTTCGAGGCGGCGCCCGAGGCCGGGCTGCTGACTGAGCCCGCCGAGAGCGACCTGTCGGCGGCGCTGGACGTCGCGGAGCCTGCGGCCACCGAGGCGCTGGCGCGGGAGGACTTCACCGCCGCGACCACGGCGCTTGCGAAACTGCGCCCCCAGGTGGACGCGTTCTTCGATCAGATCATGGTCAACGCCCCGGAGGCGGGGCTTCGCGCCAACCGCCTCAAGCTGCTGGCCCGGCTGCGCCGCGCCGTCCGCGCCGTCGCCGACTTCGACCGCATCGCGGGCTGAGCGCTCCGGCGTCCTCCGGCTTGACCGGCGGGCCCGCCGGCGGCTTCTGCGGAAGTCCACCCCACCCGACCTCGGCTCCGCCGAGGCCACCCTCCCCGGTCCCAGGGGAGGGATCGCCCCGCGCCAATCCTGATCGCGCCTGACCGGGCGAGCGGACCGCGACGCCCACCGATCAAGCGCGCGGATCCCTCCTCACGCGCCAGCGTGGGGAGGGTGGCCCCGGCCGGGAGGCCGGGGTCGGGTGGGGTCTTGGGCGTCGGGCGAGCGGCCGCGACAACGGCTCCTGCGAGAGCCCACCCTACCCGACCTCGGCTGCGCCGAGGCCACCCTCCCCTGTGCCAGGGGAGGGATCGCCCCGCGTTCATTCTGAAACCAAGCGACGAGGCGCCGGAGCGCCCCCTCCCCCTTACATGTGGATGGCGCGGCCTTCGACGGCGAGCGCCGCTTCCTTCACCGCTTCGGCCAGCGTCGGGTGCGCGTGGCAGGTGCGGGCGATGTCTTCCGACGAGGCGCCGAACTCCATCGCGATCGCGGCCTCCGCGATCAGGTCGCCGGCGCGGGGGCCGACGATGTGGACGCCCAGCACCCGGTCGGTCTTGGCGTCGGCCAGCACCTTCACGAAGCCCTCGGTGGTGGCGTTCGCCTTGGCGCGGCCGTTGGCGGTGAAGGGGAACTTGCCGGCTTTGTAACCGACGCCGGCGGCCTTCAGCTCCTCCTCGGTCTTACCCACCGAGGCGACCTCGGGGTAGGTGTAGACCACGCTCGGGATCACATCGTAGTTCACGTGGCCGGCCTTGCCCGCCAGGATCTCCGCGATCGCCATGCCCTCGTCCTCGGCCTTGTGGGCGAGCATCGGGCCGACGATGACGTCGCCGATGGCGTAGATCCCGTCGACGCTGGACTTGAAGTGGCCGTCGGTCTTCACGCGGCCGCGCTCGTCGAGCGCGACGCCGGCCTCCTCCAGGCCGAGGCCCGCGGTGTAGGGAACGCGGCCGATGGCGACCAGCACCACGTCCGCCTCCAGCGTCGCGGCCTCGCCGCCCTTGGCCGGCTCGACCGTGACCTTCAGGCGCTCGCCCGCCTTCTCGGCGCCCGTAACCTTGGAGCCGAGCTTGAACGCCACGCCCTGCTTCTCCAGCAGGCGCTGGAACTGCTTGGCGACGTCGGAATCCATGCCGGGCAGAATGCGGTCGAGAAACTCGACGACGGTGACCTCGGCGCCGAGGCGCCGCCACACGGAGCCGAGCTCCAGACCGATCACGCCGCCGCCGACGACGATCATCTTGGCGGGGACCTTCTTCAGCGTCAGCGCGCCGGTCGAGGACACGATGGTCTCTTCGTCGATGTCGAGGCCGCGCAGCTTCGCGACGTCCGATCCGGTGGCGATCACGATCGCCTTGGTCTCCAGCGTCTGCGCGGCGCCCTCCTCGGACGTCACCTCGACCTTGCCGGCCCCGAGAATCTTGCCGGTCCCGTGGAAGGCGTCGACCTTGTTCTTCTTCAGCAGGAAAGCGACGCCCTTGGTGTTGCCGTCCACGCCCTCGTCCTTGAAGGCCATCATCGCCGGCAGGTCCAGTTCAGGCGCCGGGACCTTGATGCCCATCTTGCCGAACTTGTGGCCCGCCTCCTCGAACAGCTCGGAGGCGTGGAGCAGCGCCTTGGAGGGGATGCAGCCCACGTTCAGGCAGGTGCCGCCATGGGTGGCGCGCTTCTCCACCACCGCCACCTTGAGGCCGAGCTGCGCGGCGCGGATCGCGCAGACATAGCCGCCGGGGCCGGTGCCGATGACGATGAGGTCGTAAGCCATCTGTCTCTTTCGCTTGCGGTCGTGGGTCAGGCCGCGCGAGGCGGCGCGTCGTAAGAAGAACGGCGCGCCGCGAAGACACGCCTCAAAAAGGGAACGACTTCGGGCCGGCCGCGGTTGAGTCGCACGAAGCGGCGACCACGCGGCCGCTGGGCCCTCCCCCTCGAGAAGGAACGATCGACATGGCGGCCGCCAAGAAGACCGAGACCAAGACCGAAGCCAAGACGACTGCAGCCAAGACCACGGCGACGAAGGCCGAGACCAAGAGCCCGGCGAAGCCGAAGGCTCCGGCCAAGGCGAAGTCCGCGGACAAGCCCAAGTCCGCCGCCACGCCCAAGGCGTCCGGCGCGAAGAAGCCCAACGCTCTCAGCGTCGAGGTGAAGCCCTCGGCCGACCTCGCCGCCATCGTCGGCGAGAAGCCGCTGCCCCGCAGCGAGGTCGTCAGCAAGACCTGGGACTACATCAAGAAGCATAAGCTTCAGAACCCCGATGACGGCCGCGAAATCCTGGCCGACGCCAATCTTGAAAAGATCTTCGGGAAAAAGAAGGCGACTATGTTCGAGATGAACAAGTTCCTGAACGCGCATCTGAGCTGACGCGACGCGAGGCGGCCGGGCGAACGTCGCCCGGCGGCCTCGGCGATAGTCTGACATTCGAGGCGCCGTAACGGATCGACGTCGCATCCGCGCACTCTCCCCGTCCAGCCTCAGTCTTTCCGGGCGCCGCCGGCCGTCTTCGACGACCGCGCCAGAAACGCCAACGTCCCGCGGTTGATCACGACGATTAGCGCCGACAAGCCCACCAGCCACGGCAGAATCGGCAGCAGGGCGGCGATCGTCTTGTCGAGGTCGCCGGGGTGGATCGTCAGAAACCCGGCGATCGCGATCATGCCGACGATCGCCATCACGGATTGACGATCCGCCGTCTGCCTTCGCGCCGCGATGAGGGCAGCGTCCTCGGTACGAGCCGCCTGCGTCACAGATCCATCACCAGCCGCGACGGGTCTTCCAGGCTCTCCTTCACGCGGACGAGGAAGGTGACCGCCTCTTTGCCGTCGACCACGCGGTGGTCGTAGCTGAGCGCGAGATACATCATCGGCCGGATCTCGATCTTGCCGCCGACCGCCATCGGCCGCTCCTGGATCTTGTGCATGCCGAGAATGCCGGACTGCGGCGCGTTCAGGATCGGGGTCGACATCAGCGAGCCGTAGATGCCGCCGTTGGTGATGGTGAAGGTGCCGCCCTGCATCTCCTCGATGCCGAGCTTGCCGTCACGGGCGCGGCGGCCGAAGTCGGTGATCTTCTTCTCGATGCCCGCGAGGCCGAGCGCGTCGGCGTCGCGCACGACGGGAACCACAAGGCCCTTCTCGGTGCCGACCGCGATGCCGACGTGGTAGTAGTTCTTGTAGACGAGCTCGGCGCCGTCGATCTCGGCGTTGACCGCCGGCAGATCCTTCAGCGCCTGGATCACGGCCTTTACGAAGAAGCCCATGAAGCCGAGCTTCACGCCGTGCTTCTTCTCGAACACGTCCTTGTACTTCGCGCGCAGCGCCATGACCTCGGTCATGTCGACCTCGTTGAAGGTCGTCAGCATGGCCGCGGTGTTCTGCGCGTCCTTGAGGCGGCGGGCGATGGTCTGGCGGAGCTTGGTCAGCTTGACCCGCTCCTCGCGAGAGGCGTCGTCCGGCGCGGAGGGGGCGCGGGCCTGGACGGCGGGCTGGGGCGCCGGCGTCTTGGCGCCGCTCTCGACCGCGACCAGCATGTCGCCCTTGGTCACGCGGCCGTCCTTGCCGGTGCCCTGCACGCCCGCGGGATCGACGCCGCTCTCGGCGCCGATGCGGCGCACGGACGGCGCCTGACCGGCGTCGGCGGGCGCCTGGCCGCCGTTCGCCTTCAGGGCTTCCTTGGAGGCCTCGCGCGGCTTGGTCTCGTTGGCGTCGTCCTTGATCGCGGGCTCGGCGGCCTTGGCCGGCTCCGCCGGCTTCGCCTCGGTCTTGGCCGCAGCCTTGGGCGCGGGCGCGGCGCCCTCGCCGGCCTCGATCGAGCCCAGCAGCGCGTCGACGCCGACGGTGTCGCCCTCGTTCGCCTCGATCGCGCCGAGGACGCCGGCGGCGGGCGCCGGCACCTCCAGCGTCACCTTGTCGGTCTCGAGCTCGACGATCGGCTCGTCGACGGCGACCGCCTCGCCCGGCTTCTTGAACCACCGGCCGATGGTGGCCTCGGTCACGGATTCGCCAAGCGTCGGCACGCGGATTTCGGTCGCCATCGAAGTCTCCCATGGGGCCGGCGCTCGTCGCCGTCCCGCTTCAGCTCTCAACGTTCAGTCAGCGGTCAGTTCGGTCGGTCGTTCAGTCAGAATTGGCGGGGCGGCCGGTCAGTCGCCCAGCGCCTCGTTCAGGAAAGCCTGCAGCTGGGCCAGATGCTTCGACATCAGGCCGGTCGCCGTCGCGGCGGAGGCCGGACGCCCGGCGTAGCGCGGACGGCGGTGCGCCGCGCCGACGGTGTTCAGCGCCCATTCGATGTAGGTCTCGACGAAGAACCAGGAGCCCATGTTCTTGGGCTCTTCCTGGCACCACACCACCTCGGCCTGCTTGAAGCGCGACAGCTCGTTGACGAGCGCCTTGGCCGGGAACGGGTAGAGCTGCTCCACGCGCAGGAGGTAGACGTCGTCCACCCCGCGCTTCTCGCGCTCCTCCAGCAGGTCGTAATAGACCTTGCCGGAGCACAGCACGACGCGGCGGATCTCGGCGTCCGGCTTCAGCTCCAGCGTGGAGCCGGGGTTCATCTGCGCGTCGTCCCACAGCAGGCGGTGGAACGAGGTGCCCGCCTCCATCATCGACAGCGGCGACACCGCCCGCTTGTGGCGAAGCAGCGACTTCGGCGTCATCAGGATCAGCGGCTTGCGGAAGTCGCGGACGAGCTGGCGGCGCAGGATGTGGAAGTAGTTCGCCGGCGTGGTGCAGTTCGCGACCTGCATGTTGTCCTCGGCGCACATCTGCAGGTAGCGCTCGAGTCGGGCCGAGGAGTGCTCCGGGCCCTGGCCTTCGTAGCCGTGGGGCAAAAGCATCACGAGGCCCGACATGCGCAGCCACTTGCGCTCGCCCGACGACAGGAACTGGTCGACGACGACCTGCGCGCCGTTGGCGAAGTCGCCGAACTGCGCCTCCCAGAGCGTCAAGGCGTTCGGCTCGGCCAGCGTGTAGCCGTACTCGAAGCCGAGCACCGCCTCTTCCGAGAGCATCGAGTTGATGACCTCGAACCGGCCCTGGTTGTCCGACAGCGCGTTGAGCGGAACGGCCCGGTCCTCAGTCTCCTGATCGACCAGCACGCAGTGGCGCTGGCTGAAGGTGCCGCGCTCCACGTCCTGGCCGGAGAGCCGCACCGGCTTGCCATCGGCCAGCAGCGAGGCGAAGGCGAGCGCCTCGCCCATGGACCAGTCGACGCCCTCGCCGGTCTCCGTCATCTTCCGGCGGTTTTCGAGCAGGCGCAGAATCGTGCGGTGGGCCTTGAAGCCCTCCGGCAGCGTCGTGAGCTTCTGGCCGAGCTCCTTCAGCCGGTCGATCTCCACGCCGGTCTTGCCGCGGCGCGCGTCGTCGACGTCGCGCGAGGCCTTGATGCCGGACCAGCGGCCGTCGAGCCAGTCCGCCTTGTTCGGCTTGTAGGCCTGCCCGGACTCGTACTCGCCCTCAAGGCGCGCGCGGAAGGCGGCGCGGATCTCGTCCACCTCGCCGGCCTTGATCACGCCCTCCTGCTCCAGCCGCCTGGAGTAGATCTCGAGCGAGGTCGGGTGGCTGCGGATGACCTTGTACATCCGCGGCTGCGTGAAGGCCGGCTCGTCGCCCTCGTTATGGCCGAAGCGGCGGTAGCAGAAGATGTCGATGACGACCGGCTTGTGGAATTTCTGCCGGAACTCGGTCGCGATCTTGGCCGCGAAAGTCACCGCCTCCGGGTCGTCGCCGTTCACGTGGAAGATCGGCGCCTCGATGGTCTTCGCGACGTCCGAGGGATAGGGCGACGAGCGCGCGTAGCGCGGGCTCGTGGTGAAGCCGATCTGGTTGTTGATGATGACGTGGATCGAACCGCCGGTGCGGTGACCCTTCAGCCCCGACAGGCCGAAGCACTCCGCGACCACGCCCTGGCCGGCGAAGGCGGCGTCGCCGTGGATCAGCAGCGGCAGCACCTTGGTCCGGTCGCCGTCCTTCCACTGGTCCTGCTTGGCGCGCACCTTTCCGAGCACCACCGGATCGACGATCTCGAGATGCGAGGGGTTGGCGGTCAACGACAGGTGGACGGAGTTGCCGTCGAACTCACGGTCGGACGAGGCGCCGAGGTGGTACTTGACGTCGCCGGAGCCCTCGACCTCCTCGGGCGTCCAGGAGCCGCCCTTGAACTCGTGGAAGATCGCGCGGTGCGGCTTGCCGAGGACCTGGGCGAGGATGTTCAGGCGGCCGCGGTGGGCCATGCCGAACACGATCTCGCGCACGCCGAGCGCGCCGCCGCGCTTGATGATCTGCTCCAGCGCCGGGACGATGGACTCGCCGCCGTCAAGGCCGAAGCGCTTGGTTCCGGTGTACTTGACGTCGAGGAACTTCTCGAAGCCCTCGGCCTCGACCAGCTTGGTCAGGATCGCGCGCTTGCCCTCGGGGGTGAAGGCGACGCCCTTGTCCGGCCCCTCGATGCGCTCCTGGATCCAGGCCTTCTCAGCCGGCTCCGAGATGTGCATGAACTCGACGCCGAGCGTCGAGCAATAGGTGCGCTTCAGGATCGCGAGCATCTCGCGCACGGTCGCGAACTCGAGCCCGAGCACGTAGTCGATGAAGATCTTGCGGTCGAGGTCGCCCTCGGAGAAGCCGTAGGACGCGGGGTCGAGCTCCTCGCGGTCAGGACGGGGCTCCAGCTTCAGCGGATCGAGGTCGGCCGCGAGATGGCCGCGGATGCGGTAGGCGCGGATCATCATCAGCGCGCGGGTGCTGTCGCGGGTCGCGGCGCGGATCTGCTCCGGCGTCAGCCCCTGGCTCTTGGCCTCGGACTTCGCCTTGATCTTGTCGCCGATGACGATCTCGGCGGCGCCCCAGTCGCCGTCGAGCGCCGAGACCAGCTCGCCGTTCGCCGGCACCGGCCAGTTCGGCTTCTCCCAGGACGGGCCGTCCGCGGTCTTCTCCACCGCGTCCGACGGGTCGCCCAGATCCTCGAAGAACGCCCGCCACTGCGGGTCGACCGAGGACGGGTCCTTCTGGTAGCGCGCCTGAAGGTCCTCGATATAGGCGGCGTTCCCGCCCCAGAGGAAGGAGGTGCGGTTGAAAGCCTCGTTCGCCGCCTGGCGTGACATCGGATTAGACCTTGCGTTGATTTCGGAGCTCGCCCCTTGCGTCCATATGGGGGCGACGGTTCAGTTTTGAACGTCCGGAACGCGATTGCACTCTGATCGTGGCGTCATTCCGACGCCGGCTACGACGAGCAAGAACGGCGCCGCCGTCCTCACCCCTTCAGCAATTCCACGAGCGTTTTCCCCAGCCGTGCGGGGCTGGGCGAGACCCGGACGCCGGCGGCTTCCATGGCGGCGATCTTGTCGTCCGCGCCGCCCTTGCCGCCCGAGATGATCGCGCCCGCATGCCCCATCCGCCGGCCCGGAGGCGCCGTGCGGCCCGCGATGAAGCCGACCGTCGGTTTCTTGCGGCCGCGCTTCGCCTCGTCGGCCAGGAACTGCGCCGCGTCCTCCTCCGCCGAGCCCCCGATCTCGCCGATCATCACGATCTGCTCGGTCTTCGGGTCGGCCAGGAACATCTCCAGCATGTCGATGAACTCGGTCCCCTTCACAGGGTCGCCGCCGATGCCCACCGCCGTGGTCTGGCCGAGGCCCTCACGCGTCGTCTGGAACACCGCCTCGTAGGTCAGCGTGCCCGAGCGCGACACCACGCCCACCGTGCCGCGGCTGAAGATGTTGCCCGGCATGATGCCGATCTTCGACTCGCCCGCCGTCACCACGCCCGGGCAGTTCGGGCCTATGAGCCTGGTCTTCGAGCCCACGAGCGCCCGCTTCACCCGCACCATGTCGAGCACCGGCACGCCCTCGGTGATGCACACCACAAGCGGGATCTCCGCCGCGATCGCCTCGAGGATCGCGTCCGCCGCCCCCGCCGGCGGCACGTAGACCACCGAGGCGTCCGCGCCGGTCGCCTCGCGGGCCTCCCGCACCGTGTCGAACACCGGAAGGTTCAGGTGCGTCTGCCCGCCCTTCCCCGGCGCCACGCCGCCGACCATCCTGGTCCCGTAGGCGATCGCCTGCTCGGAGTGGAACGTGCCGTTCTTGCCGGTGAAGCCCTGGCAGATGACTTTGGTGGTCGCGTCGATCAGGATCGACATGGCTCAGGCCCCCTTCTTCACGGCGGCCACGATCTTCTGCGCGGCGTCGTCCAGGTCGTCCGCCGGCAGCACGTTCAGCCCGCTCTCGGCGATGATTCGCTTGCCTTCCTCGACGTTCGTGCCCTCGAGCCGAACGACCAGCGGGACCTGAAGCCCCACCGTCTTCACCGCCGCGATCACGCCGCGCGCGATCACGTCGCACTTCATGATCCCGCCGAAGATGTTGACGAGGATCCCCTTCACCTGCGGATCGGCGGTGATGATCTTGAACGCCGCCGTCACCTTCTCCTCCGTCGCGCCGCCGCCGACGTCCAGGAAGTTCGCCGGCTCCTCGCCGTAGAGCTTGATGATGTCGAGCGTCGCCATCGCCAGACCCGCCCCGTTCACCATGCAGCCGATGGTGCCGTCGAGCGCGATGTAGGCGAGGTCGTGCTTCGACGCCTCGATCTCCTTCGCGTCCTCCTCCGTCAGGTCGCGCAGCTCGGCGAGCTCCGGATGACGGTAGAGCGCGTTCGAATCGAACGTCACCTTGGCGTCGAGCACCCTGATCTTGTCGTCTTTGGTGACGATGAGAGGGTTGATCTCGAGCATCGCCATGTCGAGGCTGACGAAGGCCTCGTAGAGCTGGTCGACGAGCTTTCCGGCCTGCTTGGCGAGGTCGCCGGACAGACCCAGCGCCTTGGCGATGGTGCGCCCGTGATGCGGCTGCACGCCGGTCGCGGGATCGACGGTCACGGTGTGGATCTTCTCGGGCGTGTCGTGCGCCACGTCCTCGATGTTCATGCCGCCTTCGGTCGAGACGACGAAGGCCACATGGCCGGAGTCGCGATCGACGAGGGCCGACAGATAGAACTCCTTGGCGATGTCGGAGCCTTCCTCGACGTAGAGGCGATTTACCTGCTTGCCGGCGGGGCCGGTCTGCAGCGTCACCAGCGTCTTGCCAAGCATCTGGCCGACGAATTCCTTCGCCTCTTCCGGCGACTTGGCGAGGCGGACGCCGCCCTTCTCGCCGGCCTCGGCCTCGTTGAACTTCCCCTTGCCGCGGCCGCCGGCGTGGATCTGCGACTTCACCACCCACACGGGACCGTCGAGGCCGGCGATCGCCGCGTCGGCGTCCGCCGCGGTCAGGATCGGGTAGCCGATCGGGACCGGCGCGCCGAAGGTCTTCAGCAGCGCCTTGGCCTGGTACTCATGGATGTTCATCGAAATGTCCCTGAGGCCTGAGTGAGGGCGCCCCGCCGGAGGGGGAGGCCGCTCGACGTCGCCCGCGCACGGCCTTGCGGCGACGCTGGGCGATCAAGCGGTCCACGCCGTTGGCCACGGAGGCCAGGATGGCGTGCGCCAGAAGAAGAAACGCGGTCAGCGACGCGCCCATGACGATCGGGGGCAGGACGCCGTTCACAAAGCGGTCGGACGGGCCGCCCGGCCCGAACCCGGAGACGAGCGCGGCCAACGCAAACAGCGGCCCGAGAAGACCGCCCGCGAGCGCCGCCGCCCAGTCGACCCCGCGACGGACCGGCCCCCTGCCGGGGTTCGGTCCGTCCGGCCAGTCCTTCAGGCCGTCGGCCACGTCGGACAGGTCCAGGTCGTCCATCGCAGCTCCCGTCGGCGCCTTCCGGCCGCATGACGTCCGCTCCCGTGTCGGCTTAAGCCCCGGCCCGCTTACTTGCCGAGGTTCGGCGCGATCTGCTTGCAGGCGTCGATCAGGCCCTTCACGGCCCCGACCGACTTGTCGAAGCCCGCCTTCTCGTCGCCCTGAAGCTCGATCTCGACGATCCTCTCCACGCCGCCCGCGCCGATCACGACGGGGACGCCGACATAGATGCCGTCCACCCCATACTGCCCCGTGAGGTAGGCGGCGCAGGGCAGCACGCGCTTCTTGTCCTTGAGGTAGCTCTCGGCCATCGCGATGGCGGACGCCGCCGGCGCGTAGAAGGCCGAGCCGGTCTTCAGCAGGCCGACGATCTCGGCGCCGCCGTCGCGGGTGCGCTGGATGATCTCGTCGAGACGCTCCTGCGTCGTCCAGCCCATCGCCACGAGGTCCGGCAGCGGAATGCCGGCGACCGTGGAGTAGCGCGCCAGCGGCACCATGGTGTCGCCGTGGCCGCCCAGCACGAAGGCGGTGACGTCCTCGACCGAGACCTTGAACTCGTCGGCCAGGAAGTAGCGGAAACGCGAGCTGTCCAGCACGCCGGCCATGCCGACGACCTTCTCCGGCGGCAGGCCGGACGCCTGCTGCAGCGCCCACACCATGGCGTCGAGCGGATTGGTGATGCAGATCACGAAGGCGTCCGGCGCGTACTTCGCGATGCCGGCGCCGACCTGCTCCATGACCTTGAGGTTGATGCCGATCAGGTCGTCGCGGCTCATGCCGGGCTTGCGCGGCACGCCGGCGGTGACGATCACGACCTCGGCGCCTGAAATCCCTTCGTAGGACGACACGCCGGACAGCGCGCTGTCGAAGCCGTCGACCGGAGAGCTCTGGGCGATGTCGAGCGCCTTGCCCTGGGGAACGCCGTCGACGATGTCGAACAGCACCACGTCGCCGAGTTCCTTGAGACCCACGAGATGGGCGAGCGTGCCGCCGATCTGGCCAGAACCCACGAGTGCGATCTTGCTGCGCGCCATGTCTGTCAGTTCCTCTTTGGTCGTACGACCTGCCGAAGGGGCGAGGCATTTTGCCGCTTGTGGGCGGCGGCCCTTCGACTATCGCGATTGAGCAATCCGTTCAAGTGATCGGACCTGTGAATTGTGCGCTGCGATCTCGCATTGCGAGGTTGAGCAAAGAGTAAGGCGGGCTCACGTTTCGACCAGCCCCGCAGCGCTTCCGCTCGCCGCGCTGTCGGGCCGTCCATGGGGGCGATCGAGCCAGGCGTCGGAGCGCATTTCGACCAGGCGCGAGGCGGTCCGGGCGAAGCCGAAGGTCTCGTAGCCCTCCGTGCCGCGCCAGAGATCGTCCGGCTCCGCTTCGGCCGATGCGACCAGCTTGACGTGATGCTCGTAGAGCGCGTCGACCAGCGTCATGAAGCGGCGCGCCTCGTTGCGGCGGCCCTCGTCCAATGTCGGCACCCGGTCGAGCACAAGCGTGTGATAGCGGCGTGCGATCGCGATGTAGTCGGCGGCGCCGAGCGGCCTCGCGCAGAGATCGTCGAAGCTCGCGCGCGCGACGCCGTTCGACACCCGCGGCAGCGCGACGTGGCGGCCCTGCACGTCGAGCGCGCCCGGCTCGCCGTCGGAACCCGCAAGCGCGCGGAACGCCTGGTCCAGAGCCGCTTCCGCGCCGGCGTCCGCCGGCGTGTGCCACACGCCGGTGTCGCCGAGCTTCTCGCGGCGGAAGTCGGTGGGCGAGGCCAGCTTCACCACCTCCATGCGCTGCTCGAGCATCTTGATGAAGGGCGTGAACAGCGAGCGGTTGAGGCCGTCCTTGTAGAGCTCCTGCGGCGGCACGTTGGAGGTCGCGACCACCGTGACCCCGGCGGCGAACAGCCGCTCGAACAGCCGCGCGAGGATCATGGCGTCGGCGATGTCGGTGACGTGGAACTCGTCAAAGCACAGCAGCGTCGCTTCCGCCGCGAGCGCCTCGCCGACCGGCGGGATCACGTCGCCCGTGGGGCCCTTGCCGAACTTCGCGTCCGCGCGGGCCGCATGGATGCGGGCGTGGACGTCGATCATGAAGTCGTGGAAATGCGCGCGGCGCTTCTTCGCGACCGGGACGGACTCGAAGAACAGGTCCATCAGCCGCGTCTTGCCGCGGCCGACGTCGCCCCAGACGTAAAGGCCCCGGAGAGGGTCTGCGGCGCGTTTGGCGAAGAGCCAGCCGAGCGCCCCCGATTTGCCGCGTCCGCGGTCGCGCAGCGCCTGGTCGAGCTCGCCGAGGCGACGCACCACCGCCTCCTGCGCGGGATCGCGATCGAGCGCGCCCGATCGGACGAGCGCTTCGTAGCGCTGGGTGGTGGTTTCGGTCATCGCAGGGACGCGACGCCTCGCAGGGTGGCGGAGCGCGGAGACGGGCCGCGATCCGGGAGGGACGACCGTCGCTTACCAGACGATCGGAGACCCGTCATGCGGGCCGATCGTGGGACAGACCTTCGTCGTGCGCGCATCACATCTGCGGGGGCGAGGAACGCGGCCGGCGGCGGCGGCGTTTTTCTACGCTCGGCGCGGCCCCAGCCGTCGCTGTCCGTGCCCTTGATGGGAAGGATAAGTCGCGTGCGCACCGCACTCTGTCTCGCCCTCGGCCTCCTCGCAGCCGGCGTCGCCACAGCCGACGCCGGCCAGACGAAGACCCACGCCCGACGCGAGGCGCGCGTCTACGACCGCGTTCCAGACGACGCCTGGCTGCCCTTCGGCGGCTATCGGGAGCGGCGAGCGTACGCGCCGGACACGCCCTACGGCCCGCGCTACCAGACCCAGGAGCAGGAGCAGCAGTCGATGTACGACTTCTCCACGGGCAAGCGCGGCAACATGCGGGAGTATTGGTGGCGCAACTGATCCGCGGCTGCGCGGGCTGAGGGATCGCTCGCGGCTTGTGGAACGTGTCCGGCGCGCCTAATCCTAGCCCCGTGACCCGGCTGAAGATCCTGACGATCGCCCTGTGCGTGGCGGTTCTCGCGTTGTGCGGAGGGATGACGCCGTACGTCGTCTGCGCGCCCGGCGACCACGCGCCTGCGGCCGTCGCCTCGGCGCAGGACGATCATGCCGCCGCCCATCCCGTCGACCGCGCGTACCACTGCCTGTCCGTCTGCGCCGCCCTGCCCGCGGTGTTGGCCGCGGCGCTCGCCCCGCGGTCCGAAGGCGAGACCGCCGACCTCTGGCGGGCGCTCGCCGTGGGGAAGAGTCATAGTCCCGACATGGCGAGCCCGCCGCCACGCTCCGTCTGACGCCTCGGCGCCTGAGCGCGCCCTCACCTCAACACTCAGATGGAGCACTCCCATGACGTCCTTCAAGGCGGCCCTTCTCTGCGCCGCGACCCTCGCCCTCACGACGCCCGCGGCGGCGGACCAGCACGACGCGTCCGGCCATCAGGGCCATGGCGGCGCGACCGCCGGAGAAAGCCCGGCGTCCGCCGCCTTTCGCGCCGCGAACAGCAAGATGCACGAGGCGATGACGCTGCCGCTCAGCGGCGACGCCGACGCGGACTTCCTGCGCGCCATGATCCCCCACCACGAGGGAGCGCTCGAGATGGCGCGGATCGAACTCGAGCACGGCAGGAACGCCGCGGCGCGGGGGCTGGCCGAGCGGATCGTCGCCGCGCAGGAGCGCGAGATCGCGGAGATGAAGGCGCTGCTGGCTCAGATCGAGGCCGCGCCGTCGAAGTGATGCGCGGGCGATAAGCCCGACGGCTGGGAGCGCGCGTCCTGCCGGGCGCGCGCTCCTCAGCGGAACGCCTCGTCCACCGTCGGCCGCAGGCCGTTGACCAGGGCGTTGGTCTTGTTCGCGAGAGCGATCACCGACAGCAGCTCGGCAAGGCCGGCGTCGTCGAGGCCCTTGGCGCGGGCGCCGGCGGTGTGGGAGCGGATGCAATACTCGCAGCCGTTCGTGACCGAGACCGCGATGTAGACGAGCTCCTTGGTGAGCGGGTCGAGCGCGCCGTCGCCCATCACCGCCTTCACCTCGCCCCAGGTGCGCTCCAGCGCCGCCGGGTCGTTCGCGAGCGCCCGCCAGAAGTTGTTGACGAGGTCGGTCTTGCGCACCGCCCGGATGTCGTCGAACACGGCGCGCACGCGGGGGTCGGCTTCGGCGTCGGACACAAGCGGGAGCAGAGGACGGGGATCGGACATTGCGGTCTCCTACAAATCGCGCCGCCGACCATTCCGCCCTGCGCTCAGGATCGCAACTCGACGCTCGGCGGTGGTCCACCGGCGCGAGAGCTCGTATCTGACGCGAGGGAAGCGCCGCGCTTCCGTCGCCCCGTTTGGAGACCTGCGATGCCCCTGACGCTCTGGTGCGTGCTGATCGCAGGTCTTCTGCCGATCCTGACCGTCGGTCTCGCGAAATGGAGCGACCGCGGCTTCGACAACGCCAACCCACGTGGCTGGGCGGAAGGCCTGAGCGGCTGGCGCAAGCGGGCCGTCGCCGCCCAGCAGAACGGCTTCGAGGTCTTCACGCTGTTCGCGGCGGCGGCGCTGGTCGCGGTCACGCAGGGCGCGAATCTCGCCACGGCGAACGCGCTCGCGGTCGCCTTCATCCTGCTGCGGGTCGCCTACGTCGCCTGCTATCTCGCGGACCGCCCGACCCTGCGTTCGGGCGCGTGGAGCCTCGGCTTTTTCGCGACCGTCGCGCTGTTCACGTCGCCCGCGTGGAGCTGAACTACTCGGCGATCAGCGTGAGGCCGAGCTCGGACGCCTTGGCGTGGACGTCGCCCTGCGAGCGACGCAGCCGCATGGCGATCACGCTTGCGGGCACCTTCTCGCGGGCGAGCGCCTGAAGGTCCTGCACATTCTCCACCGTCCACGGACGGTCCTGGTCGACCACGTCGTTCATCGCAACCTCCCTGACACGCGTTGATCGTTCGATCGACGTGGGTCGGAGGGGAACGCCTTTCGAGCGCTAGGCACGCCTAAAATTCAGGCGGATTCCACAATGTCCGGCGCCGCCGATCGGCGAATCTAGAAGGGGACCACTACCCCGGCGATGTAGAGCACCAAGGAAAACGCCAAGGCGTTGCGGATCGGCGCGGCCCAGAACGCGCGCGACTCCCGCAACGGCGGAGTCTCGCCCGCGAGGCGCGCTCGGGCGCGTTCGGCGTCGCCTGCGGACGTCCGGATCTCGATCCCGCCCAGGGCGGGAAGCATATGCCAGTCGAGCGAGGCGAACCCGCCGCCGACGACGGTGACAGGGACCCCTTCGGCCTCCAAAGCCGACTGCACGGTCGCGGCGGCGGGGTAGCCGTAACAGACGGCCACGGTGACCAGCGCGTCGGAAGCCACGGCCCGCCCCGCGCCGGCCTCAGAACTGCCGCGCGACCATCATGCCCTTGATCTCGGCGATCGCCTTTGCGGGGTTCAGCCCCTTGGGGCAGGCCTTGGCGCAGTTCATGATGGTGTGGCAGCGATAGAGCTTGAACGGGTCTTCGAGGTCGTCCAGCCGTTCGCCGGTCGCCTCGTCGCGGCTGTCGATCAGCCAACGGTAGGCCTGCAGCAGGGCGGCGGGGCCGAGGTAGCGGTCGCCGTTCCACCAGTAGCTCGGGCACGAGGTCGAGCAGCAGGCGCAGAGGATGCACTCGTAGAGGCCGTCGAGCTTCTCGCGGTCGTCGCGGGACTGCTTCCACTCATCGCCCGGCGCGCGGGTGTCGGTCTTGAGCCAGGGCTCCACGGACGCATGCTGGGCGTAGAACTGGGTGAGGTCCGGAACGAGGTCCTTCACCACCGGCATGTGGGGCAGCGGGTAGATCTTGACCGTGCCGCCCGAGGCGCAGTCGTCCATGCCCTTGGTGCAGGCGAGCGTATTGGTGCCGTCGATGTTCATCGCGCAGGAGCCGCAGATGCCCTCGCGGCACGAGCGGCGGAAGGTCAGCGTCGAGTCGATCTTCGACTTGATGTAGATCAGCCCGTCGAGGACCATCGGCCCGCAGTCCTCGCGGTCGACGTAGAAGGTGTCGACCCGCGGGTTCTGCCCGTCCTCCGGGTTCCAGCGGTAGACCTTGAATTCGGTCGTGGTCTTCGCGCCGGCCGGCTTCGGCCAGGCCTTGCCGCCGACGATGCGGGAGTTCTTGGGGAGGTTGAGCTGGACCATGTGCCTACTTCCGTCCCATGCGGAGCGCGAGTTCGATTGCCGGCATGAGGTCGTTATTGTCTTCGATCCGCAGCATGCGGATGTCGCGCACCGACGGCGCGAACCACGGGTATTCGAAGGTCAGTTCCTGCACGGCGATCTGGCAGATCACGACGTCGACGCTGTTGTCGCCGAAGTAGACGCTGCCCTGCTGGCGATCGAAGCCTTTGCTTCGCAGAAAACGGGCGATGTCGGCATAGGCGTTCTGCCAGGACGGCGTTGGATACCCTTCCTGCAGGGCCTTGGTGTCGAGATCGAACGAAATCGCGTAGGTCACAGGCGGCCGTGCCCGCGAGTTGTGCCCAACCCTTGCGACCTGCAAAGCCGGTGCGCGCATGATCCGCCCTGCTCTCCGCCTGACCCTCGTTTCTCCATCAATACACCCGCGCCTTGGGCTCGATGTACTGGATGTCGTTGGTCATCGTGTAGGTGTGGACTGGCCGGTAGTCGAGCGAGACCTGCCGCTTCGCCACGTCCGCCCAGGCGAGCGTGTGCTTCA
Source organism: Methylopila sp. 73B (assembly GCF_000526315.1). Taxonomy (NCBI): domain Bacteria; kingdom Pseudomonadati; phylum Pseudomonadota; class Alphaproteobacteria; order Hyphomicrobiales; family Methylopilaceae; genus Methylopila; species Methylopila sp. 73B. The sequence continues at coordinate 2,814,800 of NZ_JAFV01000001.1, forward strand.
TCCATTCCTTGTCGTCGCGGTCCGGGAAGTCCTCGCGGGCGTGGGCGCCGCGGCTTTCCTTGCGGTTGACCGCGCTGTCCATGGTGACGACGGCCTGGGCGATCAGGTTGTCGAACTCGAGCGTCTCGATCAGGTCCGAGTTCCAGACCAGCGAACGGTCGGCGATCCGCACGTCCTCCGCGCCGGACCAGACCTCGTGGATCAGGCCGTGGCCCTCCTGCAGCACCTCGCCGGTGCGGAACACCGCGCAGTTCGATTGCATGACCTTCTGCATCTGGAGGCGAAGCTCCGCCGTCGACGTGCCGCCGGAGGCGTTGCGCAGGCGGTCGAGCCGCGCGATCGCGGGCTCGGAATAGGCGGCCTGGGGCTCGCGATGGGTCGCGTTGGGCTCCATGGTCGCGGCGCAGCGGTCGGCGGCGGCGCGGCCGAACACCACGAGGTCGATCAGCGAGTTCGAGCCCAGGCGGTTGGCGCCGTGCACCGACACGCAGGCGGCCTCGCCCAGCGCCATCAGGCCGCGCACCACGGTGTCGGGGTCGCCGTTCGCCTTGGTCAGCACCTCGCCGTGAAAGTTCGTGGGGATGCCGCCCATGTTGTAGTGCACGGTCGGCAGCACCGGGATCGGCTCCTTGGTGAGGTCGACGCCCGCGAACACCTTGGCGCTCTCGGAGATGCCCGGCAGACGCTCGTGCAGGATCTTCGGATCGAGATGGTCGAGGTGCAGGTAGATGTGGTCCTTGTTCTTGCCGACGCCGCGGCCCTCGCGGATCTCCACCGTCATCGAACGGGAGACCACGTCGCGGGAGGCGAGGTCCTTCGCGGAGGGCGCGTAGCGCTCCATGAAGCGCTCGCCCTCGGAATTGGTGAGGTAGCCGCCCTCGCCGCGGGCGCCTTCGGTGATCAGGCAGCCCGCGCCGTAGATCCCGGTCGGGTGGAACTGCACGAACTCCATGTCCTGCAGCGGCAGGCCGGCGCGCAGCACCATGGCGTTGCCGTCGCCGGTGCAGGTGTGGGCGGAGGTCGCGGAGAAATAGGCCCGGCCGTAGCCGCCGGTCGCGAGGATGGTCTTGTGGCTGCGGAAGCGGTGCAGCGTGCCGTCGTCCATCTTGAGCGCGACGACGCCGACGCAGGCGCCCTCCTCGTCCATCATCAGGTCGAGGGCGAAGTACTCGATGAAGAACTCGGCCTTGGCCTTCAGCGCCGCGCCGTAGAGCGTGTGCAGGATGGCGTGGCCGGTGCGGTCGGCCGCGGCGCAGGTGCGCTGGGCGGTGCCCTTGCCGTAGTGGGTGGTCATGCCGCCGAAGGGACGCTGGTAGATCTTGCCCTCCTCCGTGCGGGAGAACGGCACGCCCCAATGCTCGAGCTCGTAGACCGCGGCCGGCGCGTTGCGCACGAGGTACTCGATCGCGTCCTGGTCGCCGAGCCAGTCGGAGCCCTTGACGGTGTCGTACATGTGGAAGCGCCAGTCGTCCTCGCCCATGTTGCCGAGCGCGGCCGAGATGCCGCCCTGCGCCGCGACGGTGTGGCTGCGGGTCGGGAACACCTTGGTGATGCAGGCGGTCTTCAGGCCGGCTTCCGAGCAGCCGACCACGGCGCGCAGGCCCGCGCCGCCGGCGCCGACGACGACGACGTCGAAGGCGTGGTCGATGAAGGGATAGGCCCGGCCGTTGAGACCGGGAGCGCCGTTCGGCTTCGCGGCGTCGGCCATGGCGTCAGACTCCGAAACTGATCTTCAGAAGCGCGAAGACCGCCGACAGACCGACGATGATCGCAAAAAAGGTGTTGCCCATCAGCAGAAGCAGCTTGGGCAGCTCCGCGTGGACGTAATCCTCGATGATCACCTGCATGCCGATACGCATGTGGACCACGACGGAGATCACGAACAGCAGCATCAGGATCGCGACGATCGGGTTCGACAGGGTCGCGACCACGCTCGCATGGCTGTCGCCGGCGAGCGACACCAGCACGCCGACGAAGACGGTCGACAGCACGAGATTGGAGACCGCGGTCAGCCGCTGCAGCCAGAAATGGTCGGTGCCGGAGCGGGCGGCGCCCAGTCCGCGGACCTGGCCGAGGGGGGTGCGCATGGGTGCCTCCTTCAGCCGGTCGCGCCGTGGGTCGCGTAGACCACGATCCAGATCAGGACGGTGAGCGCGATCGAGCCGATCAGGCCGCCCTTGATCAGGCGCTCGCGGCTCTGGTGATCGAAGCCGCGGCCGGTGTCCCAGATCAGGTGCCGGACGCCGCCGAGGCCGTGATGGATGAGGGCCCAAGTGTAGCCGAAGAGCACGAGCTGGCCGAGGATCGAGCCGTAGATCGACTGGACGGTCTCGAAGGCCGAGGGCCCAGACGCGGCGGCGACCAGCCAGATCACCAGCAGGATGGATCCGACGTACAAGGCCGCCCCCGTTATGCGATGCACGATCGACATCATCATCGACAGCATCGGACGGTAGATCTGGAGGTGCGGGGACAGCGGCCGGTTCGAACCGGCCTTCGACGACGCCATCGCTTTTTGGACCTCTTCGAAGTATGCGCCGGATGGGGTTAGCGGACGCTGCGCTGCAGCGCAATGTCGCAGACCCCCCTCTGAGACGAATATCTGAGACGCGTCGATCACGGAGCTGGCCGCAGGAAGCGCCACGTTCGATGGCGCGGGCCGCCGGCGCGACGTGCGCCGCCGCGGACGACAACCCTCTGATTTTCAACGATTCCAACCACTTCAGAAAGACGCCCACTCGCTTAGACGGAAGAACCATGCGACATAACGCCGCTAAGTGTTTTACCTGTCTGGTCGGGGAGGCGGTCAAGCGCGCATTGTGTTCGAAAGATCAGCCGCTCGTTTTGCGGTCGCGAACGTTGGGATGCTCCAGATGTCGTCCTCTCCCATGGCAGCAGCCCTCCCCGCCCAGCCGCGCCGCCGCGCGCCTCGTCTCGCGGGCGACGCCCGGCGCGCGCAGATCGTCGCCGCCGCGTGCACCTTCTTCGCCGACAACGGCTTCAGCGGCCCCACCCGGGATCTCGCCGCCTCGATCGGCGTGACTCAGGCGCTGCTCTATCGCTACTTCGACCGCAAGACCGACCTGATCGACGCCGTGTTCGCCGAGGTGTTCCGCGACCATTGGGCCGAAGGCGCGATCGAGACGCTCAAGTCGACGGCGAACCTGCCCATGGTGGAGCGCACGTCCGCGGTCTACGAAGGCATGGTGTCGCGCATGACCTGCACCGCCACCCGCCTGTTGTTCCGCGCCGGCCTCGACAACTACCCCGGCCCCATCTTCGCCAGCGCCAACCGCTGCTGGCCGATCTGGACCGCGATGCTGGACGAATGGCGCCGCGAGGAAGGCCTGCCGTCGCTGGCGAAGCGGCCCATGCTCGAGGGCGAGCGCGCCCTGATGCTCTCGTTCCACAACGCCATGGTGATGATCCGCGTGCGCGAGCACGTGTTCCACGCTCAGCGCGTGCTGTCGGACGCGGAAGAGATCCGCCAGGTCGCGGAGACCCATGACGCCGGCATCCGCGAAGTGCTTCACAAGCTGCACGACGTCGGCGCGCAGGACGCGCGGAGCCTGCCCGCGGCCGACGAGACCCAGGCGGCCGCGTAAGGCCTCAGCCGGCGACCGAGCGCGCCGGCGCAGGCGTTTCGGCGCCCGCTTCGCCCCCGGACGGAGCGGGGTCCGCCAGAATCGCCGCCGAACGCAGCGGAACCATCATCCGCGCGACCTTGGGCAGCGTCTCGTAGACCACCGGCATGGTTTCCCGGGTGAGCTCCCCGTCGGTCGCGACCCAGGCGCGGCGGCGCCACGACTTCGTCACCTCCACCTTGCTGGCGCGGAACGACTCGATCAGCGGGTTCGTCCGCCATCCGCCCGCCACGACGTCGAGGCCGAGCCGCAGGCGCTCCTTCATCGTTCCGGCGTGGGCCACGATGATCTCCAACTCGGCCGCGTCCAGCCGCGGTCGCCGCCAGGCGCCGTCGCCGAACGCGTTGTTGGTGACGAGCACCGCGGTCGCGTCCACCTTGATCGGCGCGCCGTCGATGACCAGCGTGTAGCGCGAGCGGCCCGAGCGGAAGAACGCCCGCAGCGCGGCGAAGCTGAACCCGGCGTAGCGCCCGAAGCCCTTCAGCCCCCGCGCCGCCTCCCGCGCCCGGGCCATCTGCGCGAAGAACCCGAGACCCGAGATCGAGTGGAACGGCCGCCCGTTGATGGACCCGAGGTCGATCATCTGGGGCTCGGAGCGCGCAAGCGCGGAGATCGCCTCCTCCACCTGCTGCGGCACGCCGAGGTCGCGGGCCAGCAGGTTCATCGTGCCGAACGGCAGCACGCCGAAGGTCTTGCCCGACGAGACCAGCTTCCGCAGCGATCGGGACAGCGAGCCGTCGCCGCCGCCGACGATGATCTCATCGTGAGCGTCGGCGGCGTTCAGCTCGTCGAGCACCCCGCCGAGGTCCCGCGGCGGGACCAGCCGGACGTCGACATCCTTGCCGGCGGCGGCGAAGGCCTTGCGCACCCGCTCCGCGGCGTCCGCGCCGTCGCCGTCGCCCGCGAGGTCCTTCAGCGTTCCCGCGCGCGGGTTGAGCAGCACGAGGCAGCGGGCCATCGGCGTCGATCCTTCGATGAGGCGGCGAAATCTCCGCGCTATATAGGCGCGACGTCTCCCGTGGATATGGGCGCCGGCGCCTCCCAGCCAAGCGCGGCGAAGGTCGCCGCCATGTGCGGCGGCAGCGGCGCCTCCACCACCACCGGCGGCAGCTTCTCGCGCATCGGGATCGACAGCGCGCGGGCGTGAAGATGGAGCGCCGCGCCGCCGGCCGCCTCCGCGCCGTAGATCGGGTCGCCGAGCAGCGGCAGGCCGATGTGGGCGGCGTGCACGCGGATCTGATGGGTGCGGCCGGTGAGCGGGGAGAAGGCGATCCAGGCCAGGCCGGCGCCGCGCTCCATCACCTTCCATTCGGTGACGGAGGGCTGCCCCGCGGGATCGACCGCCATCCACCAGCCCCGCTCGGGACTGCGCTTGGCGAGCGCCGCGTCGATCCGGCCCTCGTCGGCCTCGGGGGCGCCGCGCACTACCGCCCAGTAGGTCTTCGCCACCCGCCCGTTCGAAAACAGCTTGCCGAGCCTCGCGAGCGCCTTGCGGTGGCGGCCGAGGACGAGGCAGCCGCTGGTGTCCTTGTCGAGCCGGTGGGCGAGCGCGGGGTTCCGCGGGAGGCCGAACCGCAGGGCGTCGAACATCTGCTCGAGATTCGCGCCGCCCTTCGGACCGGCGTGCACGGGCAGGCCAGCCGGCTTATCGACGACGAGCATCAGCCCGTCCCGGTGCAGGACGCGGGCGGCGAGGTCGTCCGGCGTGAAGTCGTTGATGTGACGCATTTGCGAAGAGCTGGGTCTCGGATCGGTATGGGCGACGGGCCAGGCCGCACTATGTCGGCGCAGATGAAGCTTGTCGCCACCGTCTTCGAAGTCGACCCCGAACACATAGCGGCCTTTCGCGCCGCGGTGTTCGCGAGCGCGAACGAGGTCGAGCGCGCCGACCCCGCGTGCCGCGGGGTGGCGATCGCCGAGGACCCTGAGGCGCCGGGCTTTTTCCTCACCTCCGCGCTCTACGCCGACGACCAGGCGGCCGCCGCGCATGACCGAACCGCCGCCGGCCGCGCATTCGAGGAGGCCGTGCGGCCCTTCGTCAAGTTGAAGCGCGTGCGGCTGTTCGATCTCGGCTAAGACGCCCGCTCCGTTCCTGGCTCCGGAGGCTTCGTGACCCTTCTCGTCGGCGACATCGGCGGCACCAACTCGCGCTTCGGGCTCGTGGCCCGAGGCGAGCTTCGACCCTACGGCGTTCAAACCCTAAGGAACGACGATCATTCCTCGTTCGAAGAAGCCGTGGTCGCCTATCTCGACGCCGCGGCGGAGCGCCCGGCGCGGGCCGCCTTCGCGCTGGCGGGACCGGTGGTCGGGCGGGTGTCGAAGCTCACCAACCGCGATTGGCCGATCGACGCCGACGCGCTCGAAACGCGTCTCGGACTGGACCACGTCGCGCTCCTCAACGACTTCGTCGCCCAGGCCTCCGCGCTTCCTCATTTCCGGGTCGGCGAAACCACGCCGATCGGCGCCGCGCCCCCCTCCGACGCGGCGTCGAAGGCCGCGCTCGGCCCCGGCACCGGGCTCGGGGTCGCGGGGCTGCTCCGCGCCGGCGGCGCGTGGCTCCCGGTTCCGAGCGAGGGCGGGCACATCGAGCTCGCGGCGGTCGACGCCCGCGAGTTCGCGATCTTCGAGCGCATTCGTCAGGGCTTCGGCCGCATCTCGGCGGAGCACGTGCTGTCCGGCCCCGGATTCCGCCGGCTGCACGAGGCGCTCGCCGCCGTCGAAGGCGCCCCGGCGCCCGGCCTCGAGCCGGCGGAGATCGTCGCGCAGGCGGAGGCGGGCGACGCCCATGCGGCGGAGGCCGTGGCGCTGTTCCTGCGCCTGCTCGCGCGCTTCGCCGGCGACGTGGCGCTGACCTTCGGCGCGCAGGGCGGCGTCTATCTCTGCGGCGGGGTCGCGCCCAAGCTGCTCGGCCTGCTCGACGTCGCGGCCTTTCGCGCCGCGTTCGAGGCGAAGCGCCCCCACGACGCGCTGATGCGCAAGACGGCCACGGTGGTCGTCACGAGCGAGATCGCCGGCCTGATCGGCTGCGCCGCCGCCGCCACGTCCGATCTCGCCGCCTGACGCCGCCGCCGGAAGATGGTCAACGGCCGTTAACCCGCCGGTAAATACCGGCTTAACCTTCGTTAACCACAAGCAACAAACCGCGCTCGAACAACTAAAATTCGAGATGAATTTGATTGATGCCCTGCGGCCGTTGCCGTAATTGTGATTTCAAGATGAAGCGACGAAGAGATGGCGGACCCGGACCGCACTTTTCAGACGATCATCACCCTAATTGCTTCGGCCACGCCATTCCCGGTCGAAGCAAGCGTGCGAGGCGGCGTCGTTCTGCGACGCCGCCTCGCTGCGTTTTCAATGTCGTCCCTGGCGGCCAGCCGCCTCAGGCCGCCGTCCAGCCGCCGTCGATCGGCAGCGTCGCGCCGGTGATCTGGGAGGCGGCGTCCGAGCACAGGAACACCACGAAGGCCGCGACCTGCTCGACGGTGACGAACTGCTTCGTCGGCTGCGCCGCGAGCAGCACGTCGGTCTTCACCTGCTCCTCCGTCAGCCCGCGGGCCCTCATCGTGTCCGGGATCTGGCGCTCGACCAGCGGCGTCCAGACGTAGCCCGGGCAGATGGTGTTGGCCGTGATCCCCTGCTGCGCCACCTCGAGCGCGACCGACTTGGTGAAGCCGGCGATCCCGTGCTTCGCAGCGACGTAAGCCGACTTGTAGGGCGAGGCCACCAGCGCGTGGGCCGAGCCGGTGTTGACGATCCGCCCCCAGCCCTTGCGCTTCATGCCCGGAAGCGCCGCCTTGGTGGCGTGGAACGCCGAGGACAGGTTGATCGCGATGATCTGGTCCCACTTGTCCTCCGGGAACTCGTCCACCGCAGCGACGAACTGCACGCCGGCGTTGTTGACGAGGATATCGACCCCGCCGAAGCGCTCGTCCGCGGCCTTGACCATGGCGGCGATCGCCTTCGGGTCGCTCATGTCGGCGCCGTCGTAGACCGCGGTCACGCCGAACTCCTGCTCGATCGCGGAGCGGATCGACTCGATCTCCCCCTTGTCGCCGAAGCCGTTGATCACGACGTTCGCTCCGGCCTGCGCCAGCCCCCGGGCGACCGCAAGCCCGATGCCGCTGGTGGAACCCGTGACGACGGCCGTCTTGCCCTTTAGCATGGCGCGCTCCTGATGCGTTCGCGGCTCGGACGAGCCTTCCCTGGACGGCGACAATCTGGAGCGCAGTTCCGGCCTTCGCAACGCGCCGTCACACGAACCATGCTATGAACCGACCGATGACGCAGGCTCACGCCACACACGACCATGCCCACGCCTTCGCGGGTCCCGGCCACGACCACCACGCCTGCGCGCGCGACGTGATCGCCCGGGCCGAGGCGCTGTGCGCGGCCCGCGGGGCGCGTCTCACCGAGATCCGCCGCCGCGTGCTGGAGGCGCTCGCCGCCGACCACGCGCCCGCCGGCGCCTACGAGGTGATCGAGCGGCTCGCCAAGGACGGGGAGCGACGGCCGGCCCCGATCACCGTCTACCGGGCGCTCGACTTCCTGCTGGCCCACGGCTTCGCCCACCGCATCGAAAGCCGCAACGCCTTCGTCGCCTGCAGCCACGACCACGGGCCGGACGCCCGGCAGCCGGTGGTGTTTCTCATCTGCGAGCGGTGCGGCGCGGTCGGCGAGGCGGCGACGCCGAAGCTCTGGGCCGCGCTTGACGAGCTGACCAGGGCCGCGGGCTTCCGCCCCCGCGCGCCGGTGATCGAGATCGCCGGCGACTGCGCCCACTGCCGCGCCGCCGAAGGGGCGCACGAGGATTAAGCGATGACGCTGCTGTCCGAACTCGCTCGCTCCGAGCCGTGCCTTCCCGAGCCCGCCTCCTGTCCTTCCGCCCTGTCTCCCCGCCGGACGGCGCGGGCGGTCCACGTGGGCGACGTGACCGTCGGCGGCGGCGCGCCCATCGTCGTGCAGTCGATGACAAACACCGACACGGCGGACATCGAGGGCACCGTGCGCCAGGTCGCGGCGCTCGCGCGCGCAGGCTCCGAACTGGTCCGCATCACCGTCGACCGGGCGGAAGCCGCCGCCGCCGTCCCCCACATCCGCGACCGGCTGGCGGCCCGCGGGGTGAGCGTGCCGATGGTGGGCGACTTCCACTACATCGGCCACACGCTGCTGGCGGAGCACCCCGCCTGCGCGGAGGCGCTCGCGAAGTACCGGATCAACCCCGGCAACGTCGGCTTCGGCGCCAAGAAGGACCGGCACTTCGCGCAGATCGTCGAGATCGCCGCGCGGAACGACAAGCCGGTTCGGATCGGCGGCAACTGGGGCTCGCTCGACGGCGAGCTGCTGACCCGGTTGATGGACGAGAACGCCGCCGCGCCCGCTCCGAAGGACGCCCGCGAGGTGACGCGCGAGGCGCTGATCCGCTCCGTTCTGCTCTCGGCCGCGCGCGCCGAGGAGCTCGGCCTGCCCCGCGAGAAGATCATTCTGTCGGCTAAGGTTTCCGCCGTGCAGGACCTCATCGCGGTCTATCTGGAGCTCGCCCGCCGCGCGGACTACGCGCTTCATCTCGGACTGACCGAAGCCGGAATGGGCTCGAAGGGCATCGTGGCCTCGTCGGCGGCGCTCGGCGTGCTGCTGCAGCAGGGGGTCGGCGACACCATCCGCGTCTCGCTGACGCCCGAGCCCGGCGGAGATCGCACGGTCGAGGTCAAGGTCGCGCAGGAAATCCTGCAGACCATGGGGTTCCGGACCTTCGTGCCGCTGGTCGCGGCCTGCCCCGGCTGCGGGCGGACCACCTCGACCGTGTTCCAGGAGCTCGCGCGCGACGTCCAGACCTACATCGTCGATCGCATGCCGGAGTGGAAGGCGCGCTACCCCGGCGCGGAGGCGCTGAACGTCGCCGTGATGGGCTGCATCGTGAACGGGCCGGGCGAGTCCAAGCACGCCGACATCGGCATCTCGCTGCCCGGCACCGGCGAGGCCCCGACCGCGCCGGTGTTCGTCGACGGCAAGAAGGTCGCGACGCTGCGAGGGCCGAACCTGGTGCAGGACTTCAAGGAGATGGTCGAGGCCTACGTCGACCGCCGCTTCGGCGGCGCCGGACAGAGCGCGGCCGGCCAGGACGCCGCGGAGTAGGCTTGCGGCTGCGCGGTCCAAAACGAAACGCGGGAGATCCCTCCTCGCGCCGAAGGCGTGGGGAGGGTGGCCTCGGCGTCAGCCGAGGTCGGGTGGGGTCTTGGGCGTCGAGCGCGACCGAAACCCAGCACCACGTCCGAAACCACCCCACCCGGCCGGGCTTCGCCCGTCCACCCTCCCCTCCCGGGGGAGGGATCGCCCGCGCTTCAATTTTGAAGGCGCGGAGCCGGTACGAATTCCCTCACCCTATGTTCACGATCACCGGCACGTGGTCGGACGGCCGTTCCCAGCTGCGGGCGAAGCGCAGGGTCTCGACGCCGGTGGTGCGGGCGGCGACGTCGGCGCTCGCCCAGATGTGGTCGAGCCTGCGGCCGCGGTCGACGGCCTCCCAGTCCGCGGCGCGGTAGCTCCACCACGAATAGAGCTTCTCGGGATGCGGCACGTGGGTCCGCACCGCGTCCACCCAGCGGCCGGCCTCGCGCATGGCGTCGAGGCCTTGCGTCTCGATCGGCGTGTGGCTGACGATCTTGAGCAGTTGCTTGTGGTTCCAGACGTCGCTCGGGTCCGGCGCGATGTTGAGGTCGCCGACCATGATGCGCCGGCCGGTGTCCGCGATCCGCGTCGACCAGTCGGTCAGCTCGGAGAGGAACTGCAACTTGTGGGCGAACTTCGGGTTGACGATCGGGTCCGGCTCGTCGCCGCCGGCCGGCACATAGAAGTTGTGCACCGTGACGCCTTCGAGCGGACCGGCCGCGAAGGTGGTGGCGAGATGCCGGGCGTCGTCCTTGTCGGCGAAGCGCTCACGGGCTGTGGTGACGAACGGGAAGCGCGAGAAGGTCGCGACCCCGTGATAGCCCTTCTGGCCGTGCAGCGCGACGTGCTCGAAGCCGAGCTTGCGCACGTCCGACATCGGAAACTTGTCGTCGGGGCACTTGGTCTCCTGCAGGCACAGCACGTCGATCCGATGCTCGCGCACGAGCTTTTCGACGAGCCCGATGCGCAGGCGCACCGAGTTGATGTTCCAAGTGGCGAGGCGGAGCGGCATGGGCGGAGAGGGGCGACCGGTCGGAGGGGTTCGCCGGCTTTAGGCCATCGCGCCCGCCGGCGCCAGCGACCTCGCCAAAAAGAAAGACGCCCAGCCTCGGGGGGAAGGCTGGGCGTCTCGCGCTTGAAGCGCTCTCGTCGGCATCGGGGGGAGACCGACGACGCGGGGTGCGGCTGCAGACGCGACGGGGGGACGCTGTCTGCGGCTCGTTCGCCTCGCTCAAGATCCGAGATGGGCCCGCCGCGCCCCCGCGTCAAGAGCCCGAATGCGTAAATCTACGTAGCGCGCAGACCTACTTCGGCGGACGCGCCACGCCCTGGCGGTTGATGCGGAAGATCCGCGGATCAGGCTTGGCGGAGGTGTCCACGTTCGAAAGGGCGACCGAGGTCTCCATCCCCTGGGCGTCCGTAACCGTCCATTGCTGGAGCTGGTAGTCGGCGCCGCCGAACATCAGCTGCAGCTGGGCCCTGCCGCCGATCGAGCGCTTTTCCTCGAGGATCACGGAGACGAGTTCCGGCTCCTGGAACACGCCAAGCACGTTCGCGTCGCCGAGCAGGTCGACCTTGCTCTGGAGCAGGAAGCGCAGGGGGGTCTGGCTCAGGGGGTACATGTCCTGGGTGTTGAGCCGGCGGTTGCGGACCACCACCGAGTTGCCGTCCGCGATGATCTCGAGCGGGCTCGGAGAGTCGTACTGGAAGCGGATCTTGCCCGGCCGGTCCATCCACAGCGTGCCGGTGGTGCGCTGGCCGTCCGGGCCGACCTGCACGAACTTCGCCGTCATCTGCTGCAGGGCGTTGAAATAGGTGTTCACGCGGGAGAGCGTCGCGCGCTGCGTCGGATCGAGCTTCGCCACCGGCACGCCGCGGTTCGCCGCCGCCGGCTGGGCGTCGGCGACGCCGGGCGGAGGCGAGACGTCCATCGGCGCCGCCTGCTGCTGGGCGAAGGCGGGGCCGGCGGCGACGGCGCTGGCGAGGAGAGCTGCGGCGAGAAGGCGAGTCATCGGCAGGAAGGGCCTCGTCATGGGGGACGGCGCCCGGAGACTAGGGCGCGACGGTCGGTCGGTCGACGCTCACCTAGGGCGCGTTCATGGCGTTTTGAGGTTTCGCGCCGCGCGGCCCGCGGGCATCCTCCGCCGAAGCGGGTGAGGAGACGGCATGCTGCAGGGCCTGCGGATCGAGTGGAGCAAGGTCGAGGACCGCGGCGGCTACCCCTATGACATTCCCGCGATCGCGCAGATCGAGGAGCTCGACCTCAGCGCGTCGATCACGATCCTCGTCGGCGCGAACGGGTCCGGCAAATCGACGCTGCTGGAGGCGATCGCGACGCAGCTCCGCTGCAACCCGGAGGGCGGGTCCCGCAACTTCGCGTTCTCGACGGAGAACACGCTCTCCCCGCTGCATCGCTCGATGCGGCTGATCACGGGCGCGCCGATCCACAAGGACGCGTTCTTCTACCGCGCCGACACCTATTTCAACGTCGCGACCGAGATGCGCCGGCTGGACGGCGAGGCGTCGTTCGGACCGCCTGTCGTCAGCTCTTATGGCGGAACCCACCTTCACGACCTTTCGCACGGACAGGCCGTCATCCGGCTGCTGCGCCAACGGTTCTCGCCGCGCGGGATCTACGTGATGGACGAGCCGGAGGCCGCGCTCGCGCCCGAGACCCAGTTCGAAGCGATCGCCGCGATCATCGACCTCGCCCACCGCGGGGCGCAGTTCGTGCTTGCGACGCATTCGCCGTTGCTGATGGCGCTTCCCGGCGCGACCCTCTACGAGCTTACCGAGCGCGGCCTCGAGCGCCGCGCCTATGACGACCTCGGCCACGCCCGGCTCTACAAGCGCTTCCTGGCCGATCCCGCGAGCGTCGTGGCGCGGCTGGTCGAGGACTGACTGGCCGTCAGGCCGCGTCGTCGTCGCGGTCGGCGCCTTCGAGGAGAATTTCGCGCTTGCCGGCGTGGTTGGCCGGGCCGACGACGCCTTCCTTCTCCATCCGCTCGACCAGCGAGGCCGCGCGGTTGTAGCCGATCTGCAGGCGACGCTGGATGTACGAGGTCGAGCACTTCTTGTCGCGCAGCACCACGGCCACCGCCTGGTCGTAGACGTCCGCGCCCTCGTCGCCGAAGCCGCCCTTGTCGAACACCGCGCCGTCGTCGCCGTCCTCGCCCGGCTCGTCGTCCTCGGTGATGACGGCGTCGAGGTAGTCGGGCTGCCCCTGCGCCTTCAGATGCGCGACGATGTCCTCGACCTCCTCGTCCGAGCAGAACGGCCCGTGGACGCGGGAGATGCGGCCGCCGCCGGCCATGTGCAGCATGTCGCCCTGCCCCAGCAGCTGCTCCGCGCCCATCTCGCCGAGGATCGTGCGGCTGTCGATCTTGGAGGTGACCTGGAAGGAGATCCGGGTCGGGAAGTTCGCCTTGATCGTGCCGGTGATGACGTCCACCGAGGGACGCTGCGTCGCCATCACGATGTGGATGCCGGCGGCGCGCGCCATCTGCGCCAGTCGCTGGATCGCGCCCTCGATCTCCTTGCCGGCGACCATCATGAGGTCGGCCATCTCGTCCACGATGACGACGATGTAGGGGAGCTTGCCGAGCTCCATGATCTCCTGCTCGTAGACCGCCTCGCCGGTCTCCTTGTCGAAGCCGGTCTGCACCGTGCGGGTGATCGCCTCGCCCTTCTCCAGCGCCTGCGCCACGCGGGCGTTGAAGCCGTCGATGTTGCGGACGCCGAGCTTCGACATCTTGCGGTAGCGGTCCTCCATCTCCCGGACCGCCCATTTCAGCGCCACCACCGCCTTCTTCGGGTCGGTGACGACCGGCGTCAGCAGGTGGGGGATGCCGTCGTAGATCGACAGCTCGAGCATCTTGGGGTCGATCATGATCAGGCGGCACTCCTCCGGCTTCAGCCGGTAGAGCAGCGACAGGATCATGGTGTTGATGGCGACCGACTTGCCGGAGCCGGTGGTGCCGGCGATCAGCAGGTGCGGCATGCGCGCGAGTTCGGCGATCACCGGCTCGCCGCCGATCGTCTTGCCGAGGCAGAGCGGCAGCCGCATCTTGGCCTTCTCGAAGTCGGCCGAGGCCAGCAGTTCGCGGAGGTACACGGTCTCGCGCCGCGCGTTCGGCAGCTCGATGCCGATGGCGTTGCGGCCGGGAATGACGGCGACGCGGGCCGCGACCGCGCTCATGGAGCGGGCGATGTCCTCGGCGAGGCTGATGACGCGGCTCGACTTCACGCCGGGCGCCGGCTCCAGCTCGTAGAGCGTGACCACGGGACCGGGCTTGACGTTGATGATGGCGCCGCGGACGCCGTAGTCCTGCAGCACCGCCTCCAGCATGCGCGCGTTCTGCTCCAGCGCCTCATGGCTGACCTGGGGCGCGACCGTGCGCTTCGGCTCGGCCAGCAGCGAGAGCGGCGGCAGCTCGTAGCCGTCGCGGTCGAGCAGCGAGGGCTGGGCCTCCCGCGCCAGGCGACGTCCGGGCTTGGGCGCGGCCGGCGGCGCGGCGACCCGGCCGACCGGACGATCTCCGGCCGCAAGCTGCAGCGGCGCGCCGCCCAGAACGGACGGGGTTTCGCGGCGCAGCGGCGGCTCGCGGCGCTCTTCAGCCGCGCCGAAGCCGGGCTCGCGCCTGAGCGGCGCGCCGAGGTCCTCGTCGTCGCGCGAGGCGCGCTCGAGGATGCGGGACAGCGCGCGGTCATCCTCGCGCTCGCCGCCCCGGCGGGAGAAGGCGCGCCCGGCGGCGGCCTTCGCCGACAGCGCCCAGTGGGTGAGCAGGCCGAGCGAGATCAGGCGACGATCATCCTCGTCATCATAAAGATCGGCGTCGGGCTCGGGGGCGGCCGAAGCCCGCTCCGGCGCCATGCGCGGCTCGGTCCGGGCGGCCGACAGCGGCGGCGCGGCGCGGGCCGGCTCGTCGGCCTCGGCGCGGCGGAAGGTCGGCGTGGCTCCGATGGCGAGCGCGAAGGCGACCGCGCCGCCGCCGGCGAGCGCCGCGGCCACGCCGGCGCGGACGGCGCCGCTGGCGAGGCCCATGGCGTCCGCCGTCATGAGGACGAGATCGCCCAGCACGCCGCCGAGACCGGTCGGCAGGGGCCAGGACGGCGTCGCCGGCAACAGCCCGGCGCCGCCCGCGAGCAGCGTCGCGGCGAGCGGCCAGGCGAGCAGCTTGATCTTCTCGCGCTCGACGGCGCGGTGCGTCAGCAGCCGCCAGCCCCAGATGGCGACGGGGAGCACGAAGACCGCGGCGGCGAGGCCGAAGGTCTGTGTCAGCAGGTCGGCGACCACCGCGCCGAGAGGTCCCAGCGCGTTGTGGACCGGACCGTTGGTGGCGTGGCTGAAGCTCGGGTCCTGCACCGACCAGGTGGCGAGGGCGACGGCGGCGAGCGCGCCGAGCGCGACCAGGGCCAGCCCGCCGAGCTCCGTCGCGCGCCTCAGCAGCGTGTCGCGCAGGCTGTCCGGCAGGAGAGCGACCGACTGGAAGCCGCGCGAGCGGGAGCGGGCGACCCGCATCTCAGGACGCCTCGGCCGCGCGGCCGGACATCCGACGCGACATGCCCCTGCGGGCGGCTTCGCCGCCCACGATTTCGTCCTTGCAACGCACCTGCATGAACGACGCGACCCTTCTGAACGCTTGACCGACATGTGGTCGATCGTTTCTCAGATTCTTAGTCCGAGACGGTTAAGAGGGCCTTACCCCGCGCTGTCGGACGGCGCCACGACACCTCTCTCGCCCGTCATTCCGAGGGTTAGAGACGCAAAAAGGCCCCGGCTTACGCCGGGGCCTTCCGCTCAAACCTGGCTGACGCCGAGGATCAGCTGCTGTGGTAGGCGCGCTCGCCGTGCGAGATGAGGTCGAGACCTTCGCGCTCCTCGTCGACCGTCACGCGGAGGCCGACCAGCACGTCCACGATCTTGAAGATGATGAAGCTGCCGATGCCGGTCCACAGGATGGTGACGCCGACCGCCTTGATCTGCGTGATGACCTGACCGGCCATCGAGTAGTCGGCGACGCCGACGCCGCCGAGAGACGGGCTCACGACGATGCCGGTGCCGATCGCGCCGATGATGCCGCCCACGCCGTGGATGCCGAACACGTCCAGGCTGTCGTCGTAGCCGAGAGCGTTCTTCACCGCGGTGCAGAAGATGAAGCAGACGGTCGCGGCGACGGCGCCGAGAACCAGCGCGCCCATCGGACCCGAGACGCCGGCGGCCGGGGTGACGGCCACGAGGCCGGCGACGATGCCCGACGCGAGGCCGAGCATGCTCGGCTTGCCCTTGGAGATCCACTCCACGAACATCCAGGCGAGACCCGCCGCGGCGGTCGCGACGAAGGTGTTGAGCAGCGCCAGCGTGGTGACGCCGTTCGCTTCGAGATTGGAGCCGGCGTTGAAGCCGAACCAGCCGACCCAGAGCAGGCCGGCGCCGATGAGCGTCATCGGCAGGTTGTGCGGAGCGATGATGTCCTTGCCGTAGCCCGTGCGCTTGCCGAGCAGCAGCGCGCCCACGAGGGCCGCGACGCCGGAGTTGATGTGCACGACCGTGCCGCCGGCGAAGTCAAGCGCGCCCCAGCCGAAGATCATGCCGTTGGCTGACCACACCATGTGCGCCACGGGGAAGTACACGAAGGTGCCCCACAGCGCGGCGAACAGCAGAGCCGCCGGGAACTTGATGCGCTCGGCGAAGCCGCCGATGATCAGGCCGGGCGTGATCGCGGCGAAGGTCATCTGGAAGCAGATGAACACGAACTCGGGGATCACGACGCCCTTGGTGAAGGTGGCCGAGGTGGAGTCCGGGGTCACGCCCGAGAGGAAGACCTTGGAGAAGTCGCCGATGAAGGCGCCGCCGTCGCCGAAGGCGAGGCTGTAGCCGTAGACGACCCAGATGATCATCATGAGGCAGGCGATGGCCGAGACCTGCATCAGGACGGACAGCATGTTCTTGGCGCGGACGAGGCCGCCGTAGAACAGGGCCAAGCCCGGGATGGTCATGAGCAGCACGAGGACGGTGGAGACCATCATCCAGGTCGTGTCGCCCTTGTTGACCGTCGGCGCGGCCTCGACCGCCGGCGCGGCGGCGTCCTGCGCGTAGACCGCGGTCGCGAGCATCAGGCCGGCCGTCAAAGCCGGGGCTCCCCAGCGGAGCACGGAACTCAGTTTCATCGAGTGAACTCCCGAAGACGTCGGATAGGGTTGGGGCGTCGACCGCGGCTCGTCAGAGCGCGTCGTTGTCGGTCTCGCCGGTGCGGATGCGCACCGCCTGGTCGATCGAATGGACGAAGATCTTGCCGTCGCCGATCTGGCCGGTCTTGGCGGCGGCGGCGATCGCCTCCACCACCTTCTCGACCGACCCGGCCGCGACCGCGACCTCGATCTTCAGCTTCGGCAGGAAGCTCACGGCGTATTCCGCGCCGCGGTAGATTTCGGTGTGCCCCTTCTGCCGCCCGTATCCCTTGACCTCGGTGACGGTCAGCCCGTGAACGCCGATCCCGGTCAGGGCGTCGCGGACCTCGTCCAGCTTGAATGGCTTGATGATGGCCATCACGAGTTTCATGCGTCGCTTCCCCGTTGGCCCGCCGGGCCGGCGCAGTGTCGCGCGCGGCGCCGGGAGACAGTTGCGTGGTCCGAGACGACAGCACGACGCGGCTGCGTCGTCGGGTCTCGCCGGCGCGTTGAATTCAAGGGTCGTGCCAACTGCCGGAACGGTTGCGAAAGCGTTGATTCCGACAGCTTCCTGCCCCCGCGAGGCCGGCTATCGCCACATCAAACCTGCCAAACGACTAAAAGATAGGCAGAACGCCTATTTATTCAGCCGTCAAATTAGGCGGCCGCATGGCGGCGCTTAGGAAGTGAGCAGTTTGGCCGCCGCTTTATGCGTCAGCCCGGCGGCGGCGGATCAAACCCTCCTGCGCGACCGAGGCCACGAGCTCGCCTGATTCCGTGTAGATCCGACCGCGCGTGAAGCCGCGGGCGCCGCCGGCGAAGGGGCTGTCCTGGGTGTAGAGCAGCCATTGGTCCGCCCGGAACGGCCGGTGGAACCAGAGGGCGTGGTCGAGGCTCGCCGCCTGGATCTCGCCCGAGAACACCGAGCTGCCGTGCGCCACGAGCGCGGTGTCCAGCAGCGTCATGTCGGAGGCGTAGGCGAGCACGCACTGATGGATCGCCGGGTCGTCCGGCAGCGCGGCGGTGGTCCGGATCCACACGCTCTGGTGCGGCGGGCGCGGCTTGCCGTCGAGATAGCGCATCGGGTCCACGTGCCGGATCTCGATCGGCCGCTCGCGCTCGAAGTAGTTGCGGATCGCCTCGGGCATGGTCGGCATCAGCTGCTCCTTGAGCGTGCGCTCGTCGGGCAGGTCTTCGGGCCGGGGGACCTCGGGCATGTCGAGCTGGTGCTCGTAGCCCTCCTCGTCGAGGTGATAGGAGGCGGACATCGAGAAGATCGCCTCGCCGTGCTGGATCGCCACGACGCGGCGCGTGACGAAGCTGCGGCCGTCGCGGATCGGGTCGACCTCGTAGATGATCGGCGTCTTGGGATCGCCCGGGCGCATGAAATAGCCATGGAGCGAGTGCGGCGGCCGGCCGTCGACGGTGCGGGTGGCCGCCACCAGCGCCTGGCCGACCACCTGTCCGCCGAACACCCGCTGCCATCCGGTCTGCGGGCTCAGGCCCCGGAACAGGTTTTTCTCCAGCGGCTCGAGGTCGAGAATCTTCAACAGATCGGCGACGGCGGACATGCGGATTTCCTGAATCGTGCGTTGTGCGAGCATGGACGCGGCGCGTCCAACGTCAAGGCGCGGCGCGGGCTGATCCGAACCGCGTCCGGGCGCGAACGAAGCCAAGCGCGCCGGCCGGCCGCGCGGAGGACCCGCCGATGCTGTTCGCCATCCTGATGACCATCTGCCGCGCGAGCGATCCCAGCGCCTGCCATGAGGAGCGCGTCGAATTCGAGGGTCCGGCGATGGGCTGCATCGTCAGCGCCCAGCCGGTCGTCGTCGACTGGACCGACCGCCATCCCGAGTGGACGGTGAAATCCTGGAAATGCCGGCCGCGCTAGGCCGTGCTATCACACGCCCCATGACCGATCCCGCCGCTTCCTCCGCCCTTCTCGACGTCGCCGTCGCCGGCGCAGGCGTCGCGGGTCTCACCTTCGCGGTGGCGCTGAAACAGGCGCTCGGACCCGGTTTGAAGATCACGGCGTTCGACCCTGCGCTCGGGAGCGATCCCCGCGACGACGGCCGCGCCTCCATGCTCGCGGCCGATGTCAGGCGTTTCCTCCGCGATCTCGGCGGCTGGCCGGAGGCGGCCTCCCCGGTCGCCGGGCTTCGGATCACCGACAGCCGGCTCGACGACGTCTTTCGCCCGATCTTTCTTGAGCTGGGAGCCGAGGTCGCGGGCGAGCCCTTCGCCCATATGGCGTTCGACGCCGACCTCAGGGCGGCGCTGCGCGCGCGCGCCGAAGCGCTGGGCGTCGGCCTGGCGGCGGACGGCGTGGTCGGGCATCGGCCGGCAAGCGGGGGCCTTGCGCTGTCGCTCGCCTCAGGAGCGGAGGCGACCGCGCGCCTGCTTGTCGCGGCCGACGGCGCGCGGTCGAGCGTGCGGGAGCGCGCGAAGATCGCGACCCACGTGATGGCCTACGACCAGATCGCGCTGACGGCGACGCTCGCCCATGAGCGGCCGCATGGCGGGATCGCGACCCAGCACTTCCTGCCCGGCGGCCCCTTCGCGATGCTGCCGCTGGACGGGAACAGATCGGCGCTGGTCTGGAGCGAACGGCGGTCGGCGGCGGAGGCCGTGATCGCCTCCGACGACGCCGCGTTCCTGGCCGACGTCGAGCGCCGCGCCGGGCCGGAGTTCGGCGCGATCACGCTGGCGGGACGCCGCGGCTTCTTTCCGCTGCGGCTGCTGCTTGCCCGGAGCTTCGTGGGAGACCGCGTCGCGCTCGTCGCCGACGCCGGCCACGTGGTGCATCCCCTCGCCGGCCAGGGGCTGAACGTCGGCTTGCGCGACGTGATGGCGCTCGCGCGCATCGTGGCGGAGGCGGTCCGTTCGGGCGAGGACTGGGGCGCTCCGCAGACGCTCGATCGTTACGAGCGGGCGCGACGGTTCGACGTCGCGGCGCTCGGCGCGGCGACCGACGCGCTCTATCGGCTGTTCCGCGCCGACGCGGCCCGCTTTGCGCGCGACGTCGGCATGGGGCTCGTCGACCGCACGCCCGCGCTCAAGCGCAAGATCGTCGAGATCGCGGCGGGCGAGTGAGCGCCGGCCTCAATCCTCGATCGGGCGGGCCTCGTCGGGCAGCATGATCGGGATGCCGTCGCGAATGGGATAGGCCAGCTTCGCCGGCTTCGAGATCAGCTCCTGGCGCGCCGCGTCGTAGGTCAGCGTCGCCTTGGTGAGCGGGCAGACGAGGATCTCGAGCAGCTTGGGGTCGACGCCGCTGCCGCGGGTCGGGAGGTCGGTCGCGTCGGTCATTGCAGGGAGGAACTCGCGTCGCCGCGCGCGCGGGCCAGCTCCATCTCCGTGACGGCGACGAGGATCTCAGCGCGCGACTTGAGATCCGGAGCTTCGAGCAGCGCCTGCTTCTCGCGGGCGCCGAAGGGGCTCATCATGGCGAGCGCGTTGACGAGCGCTTCATTGGGCGCGCGCCGGATGCCGTCCCAGTCCGCCTCGAGGTCGTTGGCGGCGAGATAATCCTTGAGCGTCTTGAGCAGCGCCTCGCGGTCGACGTCGTCCTGGCCTTCGCCGGGGGCGAGGTCGAGCGCGAACTCCTCGAACGCGACGCGCGCCTGCCGGTACGGCGTGGCGGCCGTCAGCTCCTCGGCCAGCTCGAAGCGGGCGACGCCGGTCAGGGTGACGAGATAGCGGCCGTCCCCGGTCTCCGCGAAGGCCGTCAGGCGCCCCGCGCAGCCGACGCGGACGAGCGCGGGCCGCTCCTCCTCGTCGGACGCTTCCGGCGTCGGCTGGATCAGCCCGATCAGACGATGGGACCGGATCGAATCATCGATCATCGCGAGATAGCGCGGCTCGAAGATGTTGAGCGGCATCTCCCCCCGCGGGAGCAGCAAGGCGGCGCGCAGCGGGAACAGCGGAAGGACGGCCGGAAGCTCGTCGAGCTTGTGGTAGACGATGTTGGAGGCCATCCGTCACCCTCTCACGAGAACAGCAGCGAGGACAGCCGCTTCCGGCCCGCGATCGTGTGCTCGTCCTTCGGCCCCCAGGCCTCGAACAGCGTCACGAGCTCCTTGCGGGCGCCGTCCTCGTTCCACGAGCGGTCGCGCTTGACGATCTCGAGCAGATGGGCGAGCGCCTCTTTCCGCAAGCCGGCCGCCGCGAGCCCGACGGCGAGATCGAAGCGCGCCTGGTGGTCGGCCGGGTCCGCCGCGACCTTGGCCTCGAGCGGGGCGAGGTCGCCCACGGCCGCGGCCTTCTCGGCGAGATCGATCTGCGCCCGCGCGGCGGCGATCGCGGGGTCGCCCGCCTTCGCCTCGGGGGCGGCGTCGAGCGTCGCCTTCGCGGCCGCGAGGTCGCCCTGGGCGATGAGCGCGCGGGCGAGGCCGCCGATCGCCGCGATCTCCTCCGGCTCCTCGGCGAGAATGTCGGCGAAGATGGCGGCGGCGTTCACCGCGTCGCCCTCCGCCAGCGCCGCCTCGGCGTCCGCCAGCGCCTCGGCGATCCCGCCGCCGCCGACCGGCTCGCCCAGCAGCCGCTCCACGAACGCCTGGACCTGAGCCTCCGGGAGCGCGCCCATGAAGCCGTCGACAGGCTGGCCGCGGGTGAAGGCGAACACCGCCGGGATGGACTGCACGCCGAGCTGGCCCGCGATCTCCGGGTACTGGTCGATGTTCATCTTCGCGAGCTTCACCTTGCCGCCCGCCGCCTTGACCACCTTTTCGAGCACGGGGGTGAGCTGCTTGCAGGGGCCGCACCAGGGCGCCCAGAAGTCGACAAGCACCGGGACGGACTGAGACGCCTGGACCACGTCGGCCATGAAGGTCCGGGTGGTGGTCTCGACGATGAGGCCGTCGGCGGCTCCGGCGGGGGGCGTGGCGCCATCGGCGAGCGTCATGCGCGGTCTCCTGACTGAGGGCGGCGGACGCAGCGATCCGCAGCTTCCGTTGGCGAGACAGATGGGGGAACCGGAGCGCGAATGCAAATGGGTCGCGCCGCGCCTTGAGGGCAGTTGGTCGCGGAGCGCGGGGTGGCAACCGGCCCCCGTTCCGAGGCATTGTGAGCGCGCGCCCCACACGATCCGCAAAGGACACCGCCGCCCATGACCGACACGTCCCTGGCTGACACCCCAAAGGCCCGCCGCAAGGTCGTCGTGGTGGGCGCGGGCTTCGCGGGCCTTTCCGTGGCGCGGGGCCTCGCCAAGGCGGACGTCGACGTGACCGTGCTCGACCGGCACAACTACCACTGTTTCCAGCCGCTGCTCTACCAGGTCGCGACCGCCGAGCTGTCGCCCGCGGACATCGCCTGGCCGATCCGGCACGTGCTGAAGTACCAGGCCAACGCCAAGGTGCTGCTGGCGAACGTCACCGGCGTCGACGTCGCGAACAAGCGCGTCGTCGCCGACACGGTCACCCTGCCCTACGACCAGCTGGTGCTCGCGACCGGCGCCACGCACTCCTACTTCGGCCGCGACGAGTGGGCGGCGGTCGCCCCCGGCCTGAAGCGGATCGAAGACGCCACCGTCATCCGCCGCAAGCTGCTGATCGCGTTCGAGCGGGCCGAACTCGCCGACGACCCGGCGGTGCGCGAGCAGCTGCTGACCTTCGCGATCGTCGGCGCCGGTCCCACCGGCGTCGAGATGGCGGGCGCCATCGTCGAGGTGGCGAAGCACGTCATGCCGTCGGACTTCCGCCGCATCGACCCGCGCACCGCGCGCGTCATCCTCATCGAGGCCGGCCCGCGCGTGCTGCCGGCCTTCCCGGAAGCCCTGTCGGCCTACACCCAGGCCTCGCTGGAGCGGATGGGCGTGGACGTCCGGGTCAGCACGAGGGTGACGAACTGCGACGCCACCGGCGTCGACCTGGAAGGCGGCCGGCTGGACGCCGCGACCATCATCTGGGCCGCGGGCGTCGTGGCCTCGCCGGCCGGCGAATGGATCGCCGCCGCGCGCGACCGGGCCGGACGCGTGCAGGTGGAGAAGGATCTCACCGTTCCCGGCCATCCCGAGATCTTCGTCATCGGCGACACCTCCGCCGTGTCCCGCGAGGACGGGTCCCCGGTGCCGGGCGTCGCGCCGGCGGCGAAGCAGATGGGCGTCTACGTCGCGGACGTGATCGCCTCGCGGGCGC
Organism: Methylopila sp. 73B; assembly: GCF_000526315.1. Lineage (NCBI taxonomy): Bacteria > Pseudomonadati > Pseudomonadota > Alphaproteobacteria > Hyphomicrobiales > Methylopilaceae > Methylopila > Methylopila sp. 73B. The sequence continues at coordinate 2,837,913 of NZ_JAFV01000001.1, forward strand.
GCGACGCCGTGCCGCCGCCGCCCTTCCGCTACAAGCACCAGGGCGACCTCGCGACCATCGGGCGGAAATCGGCGGTGGTGAAGCTGCCCTACATGAACCTGACGGGCTTCGTCGCCTGGCTGTTCTGGTCCGTCATCCACGTGTTCTTCCTGATCGGCGTGCGGCACCGCATCGCCGTCGCCTTCAAGTGGGTCTGGGACTTCATGACGTTCCAGCGCGGCGCGCGGCTGATCACCGACCAGAAGGACCAGATCTGAGGGTCCCGCAGTCCAACCCCGCTTCGCCGCGCCGTCGTCATTCCCCGGTTTATCCGGGGAACCCAGGCGAGATCGTCAAGCGGGGCGGACGACTGGATGCCCCGGATAAACCGGGGCATGACGCGCGATCTGAGGCGGCGCTCTTGAGCTTGGAACAGAGCGTTCGCGCACGACGCGGAACCGAGTCCTAGGTCCCGGAGTTTGTTCGTCGCACACACAGGGAGGCGACGACCATGATGAAGGGTGGACTGCTTTGGCTGATCGGCATTCCGTTGCCGATCATTCTCATCCTCTGGTTCCTCGGCTACCTCAGCTGATCACCAAAAAGGCCCCGGAGATCGCTCTCCGGGGCCTTTTTGGTTGGCGATCGTCCGTTACAGGTTGCGCAGGTGCCGCGCGGGCGTCTCTCCGAGGATGCGCCAAGTGCCGACGAGGCCGAGCACGATGGTCAGCACCAGCGCGACCAGCGCAGCGCCGCCCGCGCCTACGGGGTCGAACCAGAAGTCGATCCGCATGATCTCGGTCGCGACGGCCCAGGCCGCGAGCGAGCCCACGACGAGGCCAAACACGGCCGTCACGAGACCAAGCAGCGCATACTCCGCCGCGAAGGCCGCGAGCAGGCGGCCGCGGGTGGCCCCCAGCGTCTTCAGCACGACCGCCTCGTAGACCCGGCGTCTGTGGCCCGCGGCGAGCGCGCCCGCGAGCACCAGGATGCTCGCCACCAGCGTCACGCCGCTCGCCGCGCGGATGGCGAGCGCGAGGTTGCCGACGATGGCCTCGATCGCGGTCAGCGCGTCCTTCACCCGGATCGCCGTCATGGTGGGGAAGTCGCGCGTCAGCTCCCGGAGCAATCCGAGCTCCTTCGCGTCGCCGGCGCCTTTCGGGAAGCCGACGGTCGCAAGCGTCATATACGGCGCGCCAGCGAAGGCGTTCGGCGAGAACACCATGAAGAAGTTGATCCCCATGGTCTCCCAGTGGATCTCGCGCAGGTTCGCGACCTTGGCGGTGATCGTCCGGCCGAGCACGTTGACGCCGATCTCGTCGCCGACCTTGAGCCGAAGGCCTTCGGCCAGCCGGCGGTCGAACGAGACCAGCGGCGGCCCAGCGTAGTCCGCCGGCCACCATTCGCCCGAGATCACCGTCGAGCCTTCGGGCGCCGTGGCGGAGAAGGTGACGCCGCGGTCGCCGCGCAGCGCCCAGCGGGACTCGGGATCGACCGCCGCGTCCTCGGAGGGTTCGCCCTTCAGCGACACGATCGAGCCACGCAGCATGGGGGTGCTGTTGAAATCCGCCTCCGGCGCCTTCGCCTTGACCACCTCGCCGAAGCGGTCGCGTTCGGTGGAGGGGATGTCGAGGAAGAAGAACGCCGGCGCCTTCTGCGGCAGCTCGTTGGACAGCTGCCGGCGGATCGAAGAATCGATCAGCGTCAGCGCCACCAGCAGCACGAGCCCGAGGCCGAGCGACATAACGACGGACGGCGTCAGCGCGCCCGGCCGGTGGACGTTGGCGAGCGCGAGCTTCAGCTCCACCCGCTTCGGCCGCGGCAGCCGGGCGGCGACCGCCATGATGCCCCAGGAGATCAGCCGCAACGCGATGAAAGCGCCGATCGTCGCGACGACGAAGGCGGTCGCGATGCGCCGGTCGTAGGCCGCGAACACCGCAAGGGCTGCCAGCGCCGCCGCGGCCAGGCCCGTCGCGATCATGTAGCCGAGGCGGGGGAAGCGCCTGTCCGGCGCGATGGCGTCGCGGAACAGCGCCGCGACGGGCACGTCATGCGCGCGGCCGAGCGGCCAGAACGCGAAGGCGAGCGCGGTCAGGCCGCCGTAGGCCGCCGCGAGCGCGAGCTCCCGCGGGAAGATCGACGGCGCGAGCGGCAGCGGCAGCAGGCCTTTCAGCGCGTAAGCCGCCGCGAACGGGATCGCCGCGCCGAGGATCAGCCCGATCGCGACGCCGAGCGCGCCGAGCGCCGCCACCTCGATCAGATGGACGAGGAAGACGGTCCGCCCCGAGGCGCCGACGCTCTTCAGGATGGCGATGGTGTTGCGCTTGCGGTCGACGAAGGCGGAGATCGCGTTGGCGACGCCAACCCCGCCGACCACCAGCGCGGCGAGGCCGACGATCGTGAGAAACTGGGTGAAGCGGTCGACGTTGCGCTGCAGCTGCGGCGCGGCGTTGAGGCGCGAGCGGGCCTCGAAGCCGGAGCCCTTGGCCTCGCGCTCGACGTCGGCGAGCAGCGCCCGCACCGCGTCGTCGCTCGGCTCGCCGGGCATCGCGACCCGGTAGGACCAGCGCACGAGGCTGCCGGGCTGCAGCAGGCCGGAGGCCTTGAGCGCGGGCTCGGACACCAGCACGCGCGGGCCAAAGCCGATGCCGTCCGACAGCTTGTCCGGCTCCTGCGTCAGGGTCGCGCGAATGTCGAAGCGGGAGGAGCCGATCTCGATGCGATCGCCGACCTTGACGTCGAGCCGGGCCAGCAGCGCCGGGTCGACCGCCGCGCCGAACGCGCCGTCCTTCTCCGCCAGCAGGTCCGGCAGCGGCGCCGCGGGCTCCGTCGTGGCGCGGCCGACCATGGGCCAAGCGCCGTCGACGGCCTTGAGTTCGATCAGCGTGGAGTCGCCCGAGGCGGCGCGACCCATGGAGCGCATGGTGGCCACGGTCGCGATCCGGCCTTTGGTCTCCAGCAGCGCGCGCTCGGCGGGCGTGGCCTCGCGGTGGATCAGCGCGAAGGCGGCGTCGCCGCCGAGGATCGCGCGGCCCTCGCGCTGCAGGCCCTCGGTCAGCCCGCGCGACAGCGAACCGACGCCCGCAATCGCCGCGACCCCGAGCGCCAGGCAGCCCAGGAAGACGATGAAGCCCTGCACCCCGCCGCGCAGATCGCGGGCGGCGAGCCGGAACGGGATGGGCAGGCGAAACGCGGAGCGGCGTTCGGCGGGGCGATCTGCGGCGACGTCGCTCACGCCGCGGCCTCCGCCAGACCTTCGACGCGGCCGGAGCGCAGGCGGACGGTGCGGCCGCAGCGGGCAGCGAGCGCCACGTCGTGGGTCACGAGCACCAGCGTCGCGCCGCGCTCGGCGGTCTTGGCGAACAGCAGGTCGGCGATCTGCCGGCCGGTCGTCTCGTCGAGATTGCCGGTGGGCTCGTCGGCGACCAGCAGCTCCGGCCGCGAGCTGAGAGCGCGCGCAAGGGCCACGCGCTGCTGCTCGCCGCCCGAGAGCTCCGCCGGATGATGATCGAGCCGATGGCCGAGCCCGACCGCGTGAAGCTCGGCCTGGGCGCGCTCGATCGCGTCGTCGACGCCCGCGAGCTCCAGCGGCACCGCGACGTTTTCGAGCGCGGTCATGGTGGGGATGAGGTGGAAAGACTGGAACACGACGCCTACGTTGCGACCGCGGAAGCGGGCGAGGCCGTCCTCGTCCAGCGCGCCGAGATCCTGTCCGAGGATCGAGACCGTTCCCCCGTCCGGGCGCTCCAGCCCTGCGAGCGTCATGAGGAGGGTGGACTTGCCGGATCCGGACGGGCCGACCAATCCGACCACCTCCCCGCGCCCTATAACGAGGCTCACGTCCTTGAGAATGTGGACGCGCGCGGGACCCTGGCCCAGCGACAGATTGACGTTTCGGAGTTCGATCGCAGACATGAAGCCTCTGGTCTCGGCGCGGAACGCGCCTGTGCGGCGCAGCATCACGTCAGATAACGACGGGAACGCGGCGCGCCAGCCGTCCCGCCGCAGCTTACTCGCCCTCGGGGCCGCCGCTCTCGCAAGCGTGATGCCCCTGCGTACGGCGCGCGCCCAAGCTCCGATCAAACTTGTCGCCTTCGGGGATAGCCTGACGGCCGGCTACGGCCTCGGCCCCCGCGAAGGCTTCGCGCCGCGTCTGGAGGCGGCGCTCAAGAGCCGCGGGCACAACGTGTCGGTCGCGAACGCCGGCGTCTCCGGCGACACCGCGAGCGGCGGCGCCGACCGGCTGGACTGGTCGGTGCCGGACGGGACCGACGGCGTGATCGTCGAGCTCGGCGCGAACGACATGCTGCGCGGCGTCGACCCGAAGGTGACCCGCGCGGCCATCACGCGCATCCTGGACCGTCTGGCGGCGCGAAAAATCCCCGCCATGCTGGCCGGCATGCGCGCCTCGCCGAACCTTGGGGCGGACTACGTCAGGCGGTTCGAGAGCATCTATCCCGACCTTGCGACGGAGCGCGGCTTGGTGCTCTACCCGTTCTTCCTCGACGGCGTGGTCGGAAACCGCTCGCTCAATCTCCCCGACGGCCTGCACCCGACGGCCAAGGGGGTGGACGTGGTGGTCGAAAACATCACGCCGACGGTCGAAAAATTCCTCGCCCAGATCGCCGCCCGGCGATCGTAAGCCGCCAACCCTTCCGCATTGCGTCCCGCCCCGCGCTCAACGGCGGCGGGCGCCCTCCTGACCTCAACGCAAAGGCCATTTCGATGGAGTATCGCAAGCTCGGGCGGACGGGGCTCGACGTCAGCGTTGTCTGCCTCGGCACCATGACCTTCGGCGAGCAGAACACCGAGGCCGAGGGCCATGCGCAGATGGACCGCGCCCGGGACGCCGGCGTGAACTTCCTCGACGCCGCCGAACTCTACCCGATCCCGCCGAAGCCGGAGACGCAGGGGAAGACCGAGGAGATCATCGGCTCCTGGCTCGCCGCCCGCGGCGGCCGCGACAAGACGATCGTCGCGACCAAAGTGGTCGGGCGCACCGTGATGGAGTGGTTCCGGAAGGACGGTTCAAAGGGCGAGCTGTCCCGCGACCAGATCCGCGAGGCGGTCGACGGCAGCCTGAGGCGGCTCCGCACCGACTACATCGATCTCTACCAGCTGCATTGGCCGGACCGGGAAGTGACGCAGTTCGGCTCGAACCCGGTCGTGTTCCGCCCGGTGGAGCCGGCGCCCGGCGAACATCCGATCCACGAGACGTTGGAGATCCTGAGCGAGCTGGTCCGCGAGGGCAAGATCCGCCACGTCGGGCTCTCGAACGAAAGCGCCTGGGGGACCATGCGTTTCCTCGGCGAATCCGAGGCCCGCGGCCTGCCTCGCGTGGCCTCGATCCAGAACGCCTACAGCCTTCTGAACCGGACCTTCGAGACCAATCTGGCCGAGATCGCCCTGCGCGAGGACGTCGGGCTGCTGGCCTATTCGTCGCTCGGCCAGGGTTATCTTACAGGCAAGTACCGCGACGGCGCGCTGCCGGCCGGCGCCCGCAAGACGCTGTTCGATCGCCTGCAGCGCTACGAGACGCCGGGCGCCGAAGGCGCGATCGAGGCCTATTGCGATCTAGCTGGGGAGATCGGCTGGAGCCCCGCGCATCTCGCCTTGAAGTTCGCGGCCACGCGGTCCTTCATGACCTCCGTGATCATCGGCGCGACCACCCTGGAGCAGCTCGACCACGACCTTGCGGCCTTCGACCAGCCGTGGTCGGAGGAGATCGAGGCCCGCGTCGACGCCATCCACAAGGTCCGCGCGAATCCTTGTCCGTGACGGCCTGACCGCCGCGGGACGCGTGTTGCGAGGAGGCGCGCCATGCCGCGGCTGTTCACCGCGATCGAGGTGCCCGAGGACATCGGACTCGCGCTCTCCGGCTACCGCGGCGGCCTGTCCGGCGCGCGCTGGATCGACGTCGAGAACTACCACGTCACCCTGCGCTTCCTCGGCGACGTGGACGAGGACGTCGCGCAGGAGGCGGCCCTTCTGCTCGGCAAGATCCGCCGTCAGCCGTTCGACGTGGTGATCGAGGGGCTCGACGCCTTCGGCGGCGCGCGGCCGCGGGCGCTGATCGCCAAGGTCGCGCCCTCCCCCGCCATTCTCGAACTGCAGGCCGAGCACGAACGGTTGATGCGCCGGGCGGGGCTGCCGGCGGAGTCGCGCAAGTTCACGCCGCACGTGACGCTCGCGCGGCTGCGCGACGCCTCGCCCCGTGCGGTCGCGGACTATCTGGGCCTCCGCGGCGGGCCGGCCCGGCTGTCGTTCCGGGCCGAGCAGTTCGTGATCTACTCGTCGCGGGATTCCGTCGGCGGCGGCCCCTATGTGGTCGAGGCGGCCTACCCGCTGAGATGAGAGAGCGGCCTCCTATATCAGGCCAGGAGCGCGCGCGCTTCGGAACGGGTTGACCGGCCGCCGGCGCCGGAGCATGACAGCGCGCGAGGAGAAGACCCATGCAGAAGTTCACCACGCTGACGGGCGTCGCCGCCCCCCTGCCGATGATCAACATCGACACCGACATGATCATCCCGAAGCAGTACCTCAAGACGATCAAGCGGACCGGTCTCGGCGCGGGACTGTTCTCGGAGCTGCGCTACAACGCCGACGGTTCGGAGAACCCGGACTTCGTGCTGAACCAGCCGGCCTATAAGAATGCGGAGATCCTGGTCGCCGGCGACAACTTCGGCTGCGGATCGTCCCGCGAGCACGCGCCGTGGGCGCTGCTCGACAAGGGCATCCGCTGCGTGATCTCGACCTCGTTCGCGGACATCTTCTACAACAACTGCTTCAAGAACGGCATTCTGCCGATCGTCGTCTCCCCGGAAGACCACGCCAAGCTGATGGACGACGCGGAGCGCGGCGCCAACGCGCGGCTTACCGTCGACCTCGCCGCGCAGACCATCTCCGGCCCCGACGGCGGCACGGTGACCTTCGAGATCGACCCGTTCCGCAAGCGCTGCCTGCTCGAGGGCCTCGACGACATCGGGCTGACGATGGAGAAGGTCGACCGCATCTCCGGCTTCGAGCAGAAGCTCGCCGCCGACCGCCCCTGGGCGTAACTCACCGCCGTCGTCCTCCGGCTCGACCGGAGGACCCACCGCCGGCGTCGATCTCGACGCCGCAGAGGGATGGTCCGGCCAAGCCGGACCATGACGTCTCACGCGTTCCCACGACAGAGCCCGACCATGACCCGCCGTCTGATCTCCACCGGTTCGCCCTTCGAGAAGACGGCGGGCTACAGCCGCGCCGTGGTCGACGGCGACCTCGTGTTCGTCTCCGGCACCACCGGCTACGACTACGCCACGATGACGATGCCCGAGAGCGTCGAGCAGCAGGCGCGCAACGCCTTCGCGACCATCGAGAAGGCGTTGAAGGAGGCCGGCGCGGGCTTCGCCGACGTCGTGCAGACCCGCTACTACCTGACCGACCCCGCGGCCGCGGGCGAGCTGTTCACCGTCACCGGCGAGATCTTCGGCGAGATCCGCCCGGCGAACACCACGGTGATCTGCGCTCTGATCAAGCCCGAGATGAAGATCGAGATCGAGGTGACCGCCCGCGTCAGGTCGTGACGAGGCGGAGCTTCCGGTCCAGCACGTCGAGCACGCGGGCGAGATCATGCCCGCGCTTGAGGATCAGCCCGGTGGTCGTAACCACCGCATAGGTTCCCTGCCGGCGGGCGAGCCTGGGCGTCTTCTCAATGCGGTAGAGCGGCGCTTCGCTGGCGCGCCGGAACACCGAGAACACCGCCTGTTCCTTGAGGAAGTCGATGGCGTAGTCGCGCCACTCGCCGGCCGCCACCATGCGACCGTAGAGCCCCAGAATGGCCTGAAGCTCGCGACGGTCGAACGAGACCTGGACGGGAATGGATTGCGGGACGGACGCCGGGGGCGGGGCGCTGGGCGCCGGGCGCGGCGTAAAACGTATGGGCTCCTGATCGCTCATGGCGCCTCCTTCATCGCGCCGTCATAGTCGCGCCCCGGGCGGGGGAGCGCAAGCGGCGCGGCGACGCGGGGGCGATCAGGGCGCGGGCGCGCTGAGGACCTTGAGGAGCGCGGCCTCGAACTCGGCGGGCGCCTGCACCTGCGGCGAATGGCCGAGCTTGTCGAAGGCGACGAGCGTCGCGCCGGGGACCGCCTCCGCCGCGGCGCGGCCGAGCGCCGGGTAGTCGCCAAGGGTCTTCGCGATCTCGGGGGCCGCGCGGTTCGCGCCCGGCGCGGTGCGGTCGAGCTGACCGATCATCAGCGTGGTGGGGACCGCGATCTGCGGAAATTCGTACACGACCGGCTGGGTGTAGATCATGTCGCTCGTCCGCGCGGAGGCGCGTTCGACCTGGTCCTTGCCGTCGCCCGCGTACATCCCGGCGTACATGTCGACCCAGCGGTCGTAGGGCGCGCGCCATTCGCCAGAGTAATAATACTTGAGCTGGTAGGCCTTCACGCTGTCGAAGGAGGTCTTGCGCTCGGCGGCGAGAAGCTGGTCGATCGGCGCGTAGGGCACGCCCTTCGCCTTCCAGTCCTCGAGCCCGATCGGGTTCACCATCACCAGCCGCTCGACCTCGGCCGGGTAGCTGAGCGCGTAGCGGGCCGCGAGCATGCCGCCCATGGAATGGCCGAGGATCGTCGCGCGCGAGATCTTGAGGCTCTGCAGGAGCGCGTGGGTGTTCGCAGCCAGCTGGTTGAACGAGTACTGGTAGGCGGCCGGCTTCGAGGATTTGCAGAAGCCGATCTGGTCCGGCGCGATCACGCGGTAGCCCGCCCGCGTAAGCGCGCCGATCGCGCTCTCGAAGGTCGCGGCGCAGAAGTTCTTGCCGTGGAGCGTCACGACGGTCCGGCCGTTCGCGGGGCCGATCGGCGCGATGTCCATGTAGGCCATCTCGACCGGCTCGCCCTGCGAGACGAAGGCGAAGGTCGAGACCTGATAGGGGTAGGCGAAGCCTTCCAGACGCTCGCCATAGGCGGCCGTCTCCGCGCCGGCGGCGGAGGCCAGCAGCGCTGCGGCGACAGCCGCCAGGCGGCGGATCACAAGGGATCTCGAAGGCGCGACTGCAGCGTGGGCGCGATCTTCGGCTGATCCACCTGCGCCGCGCCGAGGATCGGTCCCGGCTGGCCGCCGCTGCCCGCCTGAACGACGATCGCGACGGCGTCGCTGTCGGGGTGGCTGAGTTCGTCGGCGGGCACGTCGAACTTGGCGGCGTCCCCGTTCCAGACGCCCAGTCGGGTCATCTTCCGCACCACGTTGGCGTAGGTGACCGTCCGTCCCGCGTTTTCGCCGCGGCCGATCTGGACCGTGCGCGAGCGCTCGACCGAAAAGGCCCAGACCTCGCCATGGCGGAGTTCGCCTTCGGTCCGCGACCCGGCGACCGCGACCGACACGCGGCCGTCCGCCGCGGTGACCGCGACCGGAAGCGTCAGGGCGTTGTCGCCGGCCTCGGCGCGGGTCACGACCCCCGCCACGGCGGCGCCGTCGCCGCCGACGGCGGCCTCGCGGCCGTTCACGACGATCTGCGGCGTGTAGATCTTGCGGTCGCCGCGGGTCGCCGCATAGGCCCGCTGCCGCGCGCTGTTGGCCGGGCTCGCCAGCGTGTCGCGCCAGCCGAGATAGTCCCAATAGTCCACGGGCAGCGTCAGCACGAGGTTTTGACCGTCGCGCGCGAGTTCGCTCGCCAGGCGGTCGGCCGGCGGGCAGGCCGAACAGCCCTGGCTGGTGAACAGCTCGATCACGCCGCGAGGCGCGGTTTCGCCCGCCTGCGCGACCGGGACGGCCGCAAGCGATGAGGCGAAGGCAAGAGCGGCGAGACGCATGGGGAACAGCCGGACGTGGGACGCATTCGGGAGTCGGAGAGTAGGTCGCGACGCCCGTGCGAGACCACTCACATGGCGGTGACGCGCGGCCTCGTGATCGGGCGCGGGCCCCGGAACGGCGCGTCCGGCGGCGTGGAAGCCGCCGGACGCCGAAAGATGGCGGCTCGCCGCTTACGCGGCAAGGCTCCGCAGGACGTAATGCAGGATGCCGCCGTTCTTGAAGTAGTCGAGCTCGTCTAGCGTATCGATGCGGCAGAGCAGAGGCACCGTCTGCGTGGCGCCATCGGCGGAGACGATCTCCGCGTTCATGGTCATGCGCGGGCGAAGCCCCTCCGCGAGGCCCTTGAGCGTGACGGTCTCGTCGCCCTTGAGGCCGAGCGACTGCCAGCTCGTCCCTTCCTCGAAGGTCAATGGCACGACGCCCATGCCGACGAGGTTCGAGCGATGGATGCGCTCGAAGGACTGCGCGATGACGGCGCGGACGCCGAGCAGGTTGGTGCCCTTCGCCGCCCAGTCGCGGGAGGAGCCGGTGCCGTACTCCTTGCCCGCGAACACGACGAGCGGCACGCCCTCGGCCTTGTACTTCATGGCCGCGTCGTAGATCGGCAGCTGCTCGCCGTCCGGATAATGCTTGGTCATGCCGCCTTCGACGCCCGCCAGCATCTGGTTCTTGATGCGGATGTTGGCGAAGGTGCCGCGCATCATGACCTGATGGTTGCCGCGACGGGTGCCGTACTGGTTGAAGTCCGCCGGGCGCACCTGATGGTCGCGCAGGTATTCGCCCGCCGGGCTCGCCTGCTTGATCGAGCCCGCCGGCGAGATGTGGTCGGTGGTGATCGAGTCGAGGAACAGGCCGAGGATGCGGGCGTTCTCGATGTCCGTCACCGGCTTCGGCTCGCGGTCCATGCCCTCGAAGTACGGCGGGTTCTGGACGTAGGTCGAGCGGTCGTCCCAGGCGTAGGTCTCGCCCTGCGGCACGGTGATCTTCTGCCAGTTGACGTCGCCCTTGAACACGTCGGCGTACTTCTCCTGGAACATCGCCTTGGTGACGTTCTCGCGGATGAACTGGGCCACTTCCTTGTTCGAGGGCCAGACGTCCTTGAGATAGACCGGGCCGTCCGTCCCCTGGCCGAGCGGCTCGGTGGCGAGGTCGACCTGGAGCGAGCCCGCCAGCGCGTAGGCCACGACCAGCGGCGGCGAGGCGAGGTAGTTCGCCTTCACGTCCGGGTTCACGCGGCCTTCGAAGTTGCGGTTGCCGGAGATCACGGCGCCCGCCACGAGGTCATGGGCGTTGATCGCCTCGGAGATCGGCTCCGGCAGCGGGCCGGAGTTGCCGATGCAGGTGGTGCAGCCGAAGCCCACGAGGTTGAAGCCCAGCGCGTCGAGCTCCTTCTGCAGGCCCGCGGAGGCGAGATAGCCCTCGACGACCTGGGAGCCGGGCGCGAGCGAGGTCTTCACCCAGGGCTTGGTGGTCAGGCCCTTCGCCACCGCGTTGCGGGCGAGCAGGCCCGCCGCGATCAGCACGCTCGGGTTCGAGGTGTTGGTGCAGGAGGTGATGGCGGCGATCGTCACGTCGCCATGGCCGAGATCGTAGTCCGTGCCGGCGACGGGCACGCGCTTGCCGGCCTCGCCCGGCTTCTTGAACTCGCCTTCGAGCGAAGCGAGGAAGCCGGCCTTGGTGTCCTTCAGCAGCACGCGGTCCTGCGGGCGCTTAGGGCCTGCGAGCGAGGGCTCGACCGTGCCGATGTCGAGCTCCAGCAAGTCGGTGAACACCGGGTCGGGCGACCCCGCCTCGCGCCACATCCCTTGCGCCTTTGCGTAGGCCTCGACGAGCGCGACGCGCTGCGGATCGCGGCCGGTCTCCTCGAGGTAGGCGATGGTCTCGCTGTCCACGGGGAAGAAGCCGCAGGTCGCGCCATACTCCGGCGCCATGTTGCCGATCGTCGCGCGGTCGGCGAGCGAGAGATGGTCGAGGCCGTCGCCGAAGAACTCGACGAACTTGCCGACCACGCCGCGCTTGCGCAGCATCTGGGTGACGGTGAGCACCAGATCGGTCGCGGTGATGCCTTCCTTCAGCTGGCCGACCAGCTTGAAGCCGATCACCTCGGGGATAAGCATCGAGACCGGCTGGCCGAGCATGGCCGCCTCCGCCTCGATGCCGCCGACGCCCCAGCCCAGCACGCCGAGGCCGTTCACCATCGTGGTGTGGCTGTCGGTGCCGACGCAGGTGTCGGGATAGGCCACGGTCACGCCGTCCTCGTCCTTCGTCCACACGGTCTGGGCGAGGTACTCGAGATTGACCTGATGGCAGATGCCGGTTCCGGGCGGGACCACGCGGAAGTTGTCGAACGCGTCCTGGCCCCACTTGAGGAAGCGGTAGCGCTCCTGGTTCTGCTTGTACTCCTCGTCGACGTTCTTCCCGAAGGCGGCGTCGTCGCCGAAGAAGTTGACGATCACCGAGTGGTCGATGACGAGGTCGACCGGCACAAGCGGATTGATCTTCTTGGGGTCGCCGCCGAGGTGTTTCATCGCGTCGCGCATCGCCGCGAGGTCGACGACCGCGGGCACGCCGGTGAAATCCTGCATCAGCACGCGCGAGGGCCGGTAGGCGATCTCGTACTCGCCCTTGCCGCGGTTCTCGAGCCAGCCCTTGACGGCGGCGATGTCGTCCTTTTTGACGGTGCGACCGTCCTCGAAGCGCAGCAGGTTCTCGAGCAGCACCTTCATGGAATGCGGCAGCCGCGCCACGCCTTCGAGCCCGTTCGCCTCCGCCTCCGCGATGCTGTAGTAGCGGTAGTCCTTGCCGTTCACCGACAGGGTCTTGGCGGATTTGAAGCTGTCGGGATGGGACACGGGGGCGGGCTCCTCGGTGAAGGGGGCCATGAACGCCTGCGCGGGATGCGCGGGCGAGCGGCCGGAGTGACGCGTGCGCTGCACAACTAGTAGTTCCTGCGCGGTTATAGGGGAAGTCGAAACGCGGTTGAAGCGGCATCCCGCCGGCGCGAAAGTTCTTGGCTCGCACGCGAAATCGAGCGGGCGTCGAAGCGTTCCAACGGCCCGCCGCGGACGGCGGCCATGAAGCTGGTGGTCGAAGGGCTCGGGGTCGACCGCGGCGACCGGCCCGTGCTGCGCGATCTCGGCTTCAGCCTCGGAGCCGGAGAAGCGCTCGCGGTCCTCGGCCCGAACGGCGCCGGAAAATCCACGCTTCTCAGGACGATAGCGGGCCTGATCGCCCCGGCCGCGGGCCGCGTCGCGCTCGAAGGCGGCGATGCCGAACTCGCGCTGCGCGAGCAGACCCATATGCTCGGCCATCTCGACGCGGTGAAAGGCGGCCTCGCCGTGCGCCGCAACTTGGCCTTCGCCCGCGACGTGCTCGGCGGCGGCGGCGATCTCGACGCCGCGCTGGAGACGGTCGGCCTCGCTCACATCGCCGACCTGCCCGGCTCCGCGCTCTCCGCCGGCCAGCGGCGACGCCTTGCGCTGGCCCGGCTCCTCGCCGCCCCGCGTCCCCTGTGGCTGCTGGACGAGCCCACCGCGGCGCTCGACGCCGGCGGCCAGCGGCTGCTGGCGCAGCTGATGGCGGACCACCGCGCGAAGGGCGGCCTGATCGTGGCCGCCACCCACGCCGAGCTCGGCCTCCCCGGCGCCGCGACGCTCGACCTGACCGGCGCGCGCCCGCGGGCGCCCTCGACTTACGTCAGCTGAGGAAGAAGTCGACCGCGCGGGCGGCGACCGCCGGCCGCCAGGCGTGCGGGCCGTCGTACTCGACATAGGTGACGTCGTAGCCGGCGTCCTTCAGCGCGGCCGCGTGCCGGCGGCCGCTGCGCTCGATCGGGATCTGCTCGTCCTTGAGCCCGTGCGAGATGAAGATGCGCGGCGCGCCGACCTGCATGTGAACGGACATGAAGCCGGCCGAGGACACGATCATGTGCGTCACGAGATGGCCGTTGGTCGGCCCCAGCGAGAGCGTGTAGCTGCCGCCGTCGGAGTGGCCGGCGAAGGCGAAGCGCGTCGGGTCGATCATGTAGCGCGAGGCGACCGCCTCCAGCGCGATGTCGAGCCGCTCCCGGTCCGGACCGTTGCCGGCGATCACGATGTCCCAGGTGGGGAACAGCGACTGCGGCGCGAGCAGAAGGAAGCCGCGCTCTTCGGCGTGGTCGCGCATCATCGGCAGGATCTTCTCGGCGCTGCCGCCGCCGCCGTGAAATAGCGTCATCAGGGGCGTCGGGCGGCGCGGGTTCACGCTCTCGGGCACGAACAGGACGGCGTCGCGTTCCTCGAACAGGCCGAGCGGGTTCAGACCGGGGGCGAGCGGGTCCCGCGTCGGCAGGCGATGCATGAAGTCGAGCCGGCCGGCGAGATGGGGATCGAGCATGCGGAGGTCTCGTTCGCTTGGGCGCCGCGGGTCAGGCCGGCGCCGGGGACGGCGGCCCTTCGGTCGCCTGCGCCAGCAGCGCGACCACGAGGTCGGTCTGGGACACGACGCCGGCCAGCCGTCCGTCGCCGTCCACGACCGGCAGATGATGAAGCCCGGCCTCGGTCATGCGCAGCACCACCTCGGCGATCGAGGTCTCGGGCCGGACCGCCGTCACCGCGCGCGTCATGATGTCGGCGACCACGCCGTGCGGCGCGCGCAGGCCGCTGAGGCTGACGCGGATGCGCTGGCGCAGGCCGAGCCTCGGCCCCCGCGCGCCCCAGGTGGTCTTGTCGAGCAGGTCCGTCTGGGTCACGACGCCCAGCACCCGCGCGCCCTCGTCGGTCACCGGCAGCATCTTCACGTGGTGGCCGCGCATCAGCTCGAGCGCCTCCTTCATCGGGGCGTCCGGGCCGATCCCGATGACGTCCTTGGACATGATCTCGGCGCAGGTGGCGGGACCCCTACCCGGCCGGTAGGCGTGGACCTGCGCGCGCCGGAAGATCGCCGCGAGATCGGCCGGGGAGACGTCCAGCACCTGGCCGTAATCCTCGAGCGCCGCGGCGAGGTCGGAGGCGGAGAGCCCGAGCCGGGCGGCGGGCGTCGGATCGGCGGTCCCCCGGCCCGGCGCGGCGCGCGTGGGCCGGTGCGGATAGGTCCGGCCGGTCAGATTGTTGAAGACGAGCGCGGTCGCGAGCAGCAGGATCGAGTTTGCGAGCACCGGCCAGAGCACGAAGCCGTAGCCGAGGTCATGAATTGCGGAACCGCCCAGCACGGCGGTCAGCGCCACGGCGCCGCTCGGCGGATGCAGGCACTTCAGCGACGCCATGAGAGCGATCGCGACGCCCGCCGCGACGGCGGCCGCGACGTAGACGTTCGGGATGAGCAGGACCGCGGTGACGCCCACCAGGGCCGCGACGAGGTTTCCGCCGAGGATCGACCAGGGCTGGGCCAGCGGGCTCGCCGGCACCGCGAACAGCAACACGGAGGAGGCGCCCATCGGCGCGATCAGAATGGGAAGCGCGGAGCTGTCGCCGACGGCGGCGCGGCTGACGAGACCGGTGACGAGAATCCCGATCAGCGCGCCGATCCCGGAGCGAGTCCGTTCCTGCAGGCTGATGGGACCCATCTCGGGAATGAGATCGCGCAGGCGGAAGGGCATCGGCGGACAGCCTCCTGGACGTCGGGGGCCGCGAGCTACGGCGCGGGCGACCGTCCAGGCGTCACGGCCCAACGCGCCGCGCGGCGGGCGCGGGACTCTGGGCCGATCTGTGGAATGACGGCGAGCGGAAAGGCAAGAGGCGGCGCACGACGGCGCCGCCTCCCATACGGGCTTAGAGAGTCGGAGGGCGCCCTTCCTCAGACCGCCCGGGCCTGGTGCAGACGCTCGATCTGCTGCTCGGTGTAGCCCAGATCCTTGAGCACCGCGTCGGTGTGCTCGCCGAGCAGCGGCGAGGCCTTGATGTCGACCTTCATGTCCGAGAACTTGATCGGGCTGCCGACCGTCAGGTACGTGCCGAGCTGCGGGTGCTGCACCTCGACCACCGTGCCGCTGGCGCGCAGGCTCGGATCCACCGAGATCTCTTTCATCGACAGCACCGGCGAGCACGGAATGTCGAACTTGCGCAGGATGTCGACCGCCTCGAACTTGGTCTTGTCGGCCAGCCACTCCTCGATGGTGCCGAAGATGTCCATGATCTTGTCCTGGCGGGCGCGGGCGGTGTTGTAGGCCGGATCGTCGATCCACTCCTCCTTGCCGATCGCCTTGCAGATCGGCGCCCAGGCGTGGCCCTGGATGGTGAAGTAGATGTAGGCGTTGGGATCGGTCTCCCAGCCCTTGCACTTCAGCACCCAGCCCGGCTGGCCGCCGCCGCCGGCGTTGCCGCCGCGCGGCACGACGTCCGTGAACTCGCCGTGCGGGTACTGCGGGTACTCCTCAAGGAAGCCGAGAGCGTCGAGGCGCTGCTGGTCACGCAGCTTGACGCGGCAGAGGTTGAGCACGGCGTCCTGCATGGAGACGGCGACCTTCTGGCCCTTGCCCGTCTTGTTCTTCTGATGCAGCGCCGTGAGGATGCCAATCGCGAGATGCATGCCGGTGTTCGAGTCGCCGAGCGCCGCGGCCGACACGGTGGGGGGGCCGTCCCAGAAGCCGGTGGTCGAGGCCGCGCCGCCGGCGCACTGCGCCACGTTCTCGTAGACCTTCAGGTCCTCGTAGTGGTGACCGTCGGAGAAGCCCTTCACCGAGGCGAGGATCATGCCGGGGTTGAGCTCCTGGATGCGCGCCCAGGAGAAGCCCATGCGGTCGAGCGCGCCGGGACCGAAGTTCTCGACCATGACGTCGGACTCCGCGATCAGCTTCTCGAGCACCTCCTTGCCTTCCGCCGTCTTGGTGTCGAGCGTCAGGGAGCGCTTGTTCGAGTTCAGCATCGTGAAGTACAGCGCGTCCGCGCCTTCGACGTGGCGCAGCTGGGAGCGAGTCACGTCGCCGGCGCCGGGGCGCTCGACCTTGATGACGTCCGCGCCGAACCAGGCGAGCAGCTGCGTGCACGCCGGACCGGCCTGCACGTGCGTGAAGTCGATGATCTTGATTCCCTCAAGCGGCTGGGTCATCGCAGTGTCACTCCCTCTTGGCGCCACCCGGCCCTCTTGGCCGATCTGACGCGTTGGCTTTTGGACGCGCAGGCGTTGGACGCCGGCGCGGTCAGCTGACCGGCGCTGAACGTGCGGCCGCCTCGAGCTCCGCCAAGCGGCGGCGCATCTGGCGTTCGTCGTTCCAGCGCGTGGTTTCGTCGCGAACGATCGCGGAGATTCCGGCGACCGAGCCGTCGGGCGCGCTCAACAGGCCGACCGTGAAGGCGATCGACAGCTGGCGTCCGTCCTTGTGCAGAGCCGGCACGCGGAGCGTGTCCGCGCCATAGCGCGTCTCGCCCGTCCGCATGCTCTTTTCGTATCCCGCCCAATGGCGCGCGCGATGGCGCTCCGGCGTGATCAGGTCGAGCGACTGTCCGATCGCCTCGTCGGCCGAGAACCCGAAAATCCGCTCGGCGGCCCCGTTCCAGACCGTGATCAAGCCGGCCGCGTCGGAGACGACGACAGCGTCACCGGCGGTTTCGACGATCTGGGCGAAGTCGATCTCTGCGGACATGTCTGGCCTGCGGCGAAGCCGCGTCTCGTCGAATTCCTCGGACAAGCGCCGACAGGAATGGCGAACGCGGCCACGACCCGGATTCCGGGCGAGCAGCGTCAGGCGTTCGTGTCCGGCGCGACGACGTCGTGCGTCAGGTGGTGCGGATGCGGCGCGTCACGGGTTCAGTTCCTCCACTTTGTCGAGGCGGCTTCGCCGCTCTCGAGCGCTGTCCTTGAAGACTTTTGTGCGCTTTGTGGTATTTGGTATGCCAATAACGAGGAGGGTGTCAAGACCTTCCGCCCCGAGCTCGTGGACGGCGCGCGTCGTGAGCGGCCACGCTCAAAAGCGCTGACGCCTTCTCTCCGCGTCGTCCCCGACGACGGTTGGCGCCGCTCTCCGCACGAGATTGATACCTCCAAATTGGAATAATAATGATAACGACCGCAGTCTAAAGGAACAGTATTGCTTCAATCGTCCTTCTTTCCGAGAAAATCAGACGAGTTAGCACTTTATTGGAATTATAATATTTATCCTGTTGTCGCGTTATATTGACTCAATCGATCGATCCACCAATTGTCCCGCTCGACGTATGCGCTCGACCACGTGCCGCCGGCTTGGCGCCGGCTTTCGTCAGCGAGAGAGACATGCCAGCCCAGATCGCCGAACGCCGCGCGCCGGTCCTTCTCGAGGCCTTGCTCGCCGAGCGAAACCTGCTCGTCGGAATGGCCCAGAAAATCCTGAAATGCCGCCTGAAAGCGGAGGACGTCGTGCAGGACGTCGCCGTGAAGCTGTGCCAGGACCCGCCGAAGCTCGAGGTCCACCAGCCGGGCAGCTATCTCCGGCGCATGGTGCGCAACCACGCCATCGACAGCCTGCGCCGCAGCGCGGGCGAGAGCGCGCAGATGACGTCGACCGTGGACATGGACGCGCTCGCCTCCCCCTGCGCCTGCCCCCAGGACAGGATCGCGACCTGCCAGGAGCTCTGTCTTGTCGCCCGCGCCCTGCAGGCGCTGCCGTCCCGCACCCGGCAGGCCTTCGTCGCGCACCGACTGGGCGGCGAGCCGCAGAACGCCATCGCCGCACGTCTTCAGGTCTCCCCGACGCTCGTGAACTTCATGATGCGCGACGCGACGGCGTCCTGCCGGAAAGCCCTGGAAGCGGACGAGAGCCGCTCGGCGGCGTGACCCGGCGGCCGGGCGTCGCCCAACCGACCTGAAGCTCGACCGAGGCCGCCGGAACGGCCAGGGTCGCGACGTGCGCGGCGGTGGGGCGCAGGGCGCGGAAGCTCCACGGCCCGGCGCCGCCAGGCCGCGCCAGACGCGGGGGCGAGGCCTCGGCGTCGAAGATGATCGCGCGGGGGTCGACGGTCCCGAGGCCGAGGCCCTGAGCCTTCAGAAGGGCTTCCTTCGCCGTCCAGAGCCGGAAAAACCTCGCCGCCCGCTGCTCCGTCGCCGCCGCGCGCACCGCGTCGCGCTCGCACGGCGCGAAGGCGACCTCCGCGAGACCCTCGAAATCCGCGAGCGGGTCCAGGCGCTCGACGTCGACCCCGACGTCGCAGTCCCGAGACACCGCGAGCGCGAGCAGCCCGTCGGTGTGCGACAGGTTGAACCGCAGGCTCCGGAGGTCGTGCGGACCGGCGATGCGCGGCTTGCCGCCGGGTCCCGGCGCGAAGCTCCAGCGGTCCGGCGCGACGTCGCAGTAGGACGAAAGCGTCATGCGCACGAGCGCGCGCGCCAGCGCGTGGAGGCGACGGCTTCCTGGCGCCCGCAGAGCCTCGGCGCGGCGCCGTTCGCCGTCGTCCATCAGAGCGGCGCACTGGGCGACGACCTCATCCGGGACCTCGGACGCGGCGAGCCAGAGATCGACGCCGACGGCGCTCAGGACGGCCGCGCCACGCTCGGGGGAACGCGGGCCGGGCCGGCGTTCATCGCCGCCGCCATGACGCGCTCGGCCGGCCCCGCCCCCAACCGCCGCTCCCACAGCCGCGCCGCCAGCACGAAGCCGAGGAAGATCACCGCCGAAATCCACAGCGTGTCCCACAGCCGCGGCAGGCCGTAGAGCCCGAAGCCGTAGCCGAAGAAGATCAGCGAGGCGACGACCGAGAACCCGAGATAGATCGTCATCGACATCTTGCCCGCGGGCGCGAGCGCCGCCACCGCGGGCTCCGCCGCCGGACGCCGCAGGACATGCAGCCCGAGCGCCAGCAGGACGAGGCTGAGCGGCAGCGCGAACAGTGGGCGCAGCACCAGCGTCAGCAGGAAGAACTTGCTGCTTCCGGCCCCGCTCGGCACGGAGGCGAGCACGCCGTAGGCGATGTTTCCAAGCACCGCGGGAACCAGCGCATAGAGCGCGAGCGAGGCCACCAGCTTCGGCAGCCGTTCGGCGCCCCCGCGCTCGGCGAAGCGGCCGGCCGCGAAGCCGAACAGCATGGCGGCGAACGAGAGCGGGTAGTTCGACCAGAGGCAGTAGCTCTGGAACGACGCCCAGTTCTGAAGCCGGATGGCCATGATCTCGAGGAAGCCGCCCGAGGCGAGCACGGCCGTGTTGTCGGCGAAGCCGCCGCTCGCCGGCGGCGCCAGCAGGAACCGCAGGCCGAAGGCCCCGATGCCCAGCACGGCGAGCGTCCAGAAGCCGATCGCGGCGCCCACGAGGAAGCGGCAGGAGCGGTTGCGGAACAGGATCAGCGCCGATCCCAGGACCGCGTAGGGCAGCAGGATGTCGCTCTCGAACAGCAGCGCGAGGTCGGCGACGCCGAAGGCGCCGAGCGCCAGCAGCCGCCGTCCGTAGCGTCCGACGCCGTAGCGCGACAGTTGCCGCCATGCGCCGTAGCCGAGCAGGGCCGAGAAGATCAGGATGAACTTGCTCTCGAACACGCCCTGGATAGTGGCGGCCGCCAGGAGATCGGCGATGGAGGGACCCGTCTTCTCCCAGGCCGTCCCGGCGAAGCCGCCGGACAGCGCGAAGAACGGCAGGTTGACCACGAGAATGCCGAACAGGGCGCAGGCGCGCAGGGCGTCGATCGATTGATCCCGGCCAGTGGAAGCGTGCATGGGGTGTCTCCTGTCTCCTCGGCCAAGGCTTCAGCCTTGGGTCGTCGCAGGCCCGTCTTCACCTCTCCCCGGTGGGGAGAGGTCGCGAGGCGAAGCCGAGCGGGTGAGGGCCTTGAGCCTTTCTTGGATATGCCAGATCCCCCTCACCCGGCCCTGCGGGCCGACCTCTCCCCGATGGGGAGAGGTGAAGCAGGGGCATCCGGAACAGACGATCGGGGTCTTCAACCCCTTGCGCGGGCGAGCGCCTGTTCGACGTCGCTCCAGATGACGTCCGCGTCTTCCAGGCCGACGCCGAAGCGCACCGCGCGCGGGCTGACGCCGAAGCGCTGCAGAGAGTTCGCCTCGCCCGGCATCTGCAAGGGCGCGAGCGCCGGCATCACCAGGGATTCCGGCCCGCCCCAGCTGACGCCGATCCGCACGTGGCCAAGCGCGTCGGCGAAGCGCGGCACGTCGATCGCGTCCGTGACTTCGAAGGCGAACAGGCCGCCGAAGCCCGACAGGGTCGCCTTGCCGGGGTGGTCGCTGAAGGCCGGGTGCCGCACGCGCTCGACCTCGGGATGGGCGGCGAGCCGCTCCGCCAGCGCGAGCCCACTCGCCATGTGGCGCTCCATGCGAAGCGGCAGCGTGCGCATGCCGCGCAGCAGCAGCCAGGCCTCGAAGGGGGAGAGCTTAGCGCCGAGATAGGGGTAGGAGCCGGTGTTGATGCGGGCGAGGTGCTCGGCCGAGCCGACCACGAGGCCGCCCACCGTGTCGCTGTGCCCGCCAAGATATTTGGAGGCCGCATGGATCACGAGGTCGACGCCGTGCGCGATCGGCTTCTGGTAGAGCGGCGTCGCCCAGGAGTTGTCGATGACGGTGAGGACGCCGCGCCGTCGCGCTTCCGCCGCGATCGCGGGGAGGTCCTGCAGGTCGAACACCAGCGAGGTCGGGCTTTCGAGGTAGAGCAGCCGGGCGCCGGGCAGGGCCGCGATCACCGCTTCGGTGTCGGAGCCGTCGACGTAGTCGACCGCGACGCCGAACTTCTTCAGCAGCTTCTCGCAGATCCGGAAGGCGTCGCTGTAGAGGTGCCGGACGGCGACGATGCGGTCGCCCTGCTCCAGGAAGGCGAGGAGGGTGGCGGCGATCGCGCCGGTGCCGCTGGAGAAGGCGCGGGCGGCCTCGGCGCCTTCGAGCGCGGCCACGAGGCTCTCCAACTCCATCACCGTGGGGTTGTCGCCGCGCGAGTAGATGAACTGCTTCGAGCGCCCCGCGAACACCGCCTCGAGGTCGGCGTAGGCGTCGAAGGTGAACAGCGAGGTCTGGAAGATCGCGGGCGAGGCCGCGTTGAACGGACTGTTCGCTGGGGGCGCCGCGATCCGGGTGGCGGCGTCGATCAGCGCGTGGTCCGAGGGCAGGATCGGCTTGTTCATGGGAGCGTCGCCTTCACGAGATCTGGGGCTTGGGCGTCAGGTTCGAGGGCGCCGGCCGGCGCAGGTCGCCGAGGAGCCGGAGCCCGAGGGCGGCGGCGAGCAGCGTCGTCAGCCCGGCTGCGGCGGTCAGGCTCCCCGTCACGCCCGCAAAGCCGAACCAGCCCGGCAGCACGGCCAGCAGCGGAAGCAGCAGATAGCCGTTGGGGGCGAGGCTCAGCGCCGCCGCGGCCCGCGGCTTGCCGGCGGCCTGCAAGAGGACCAGCAGCACGTAGCGGAGGCCGAGGAACGGGAAGACGAGATGGGCTGCGACGAGCGCGTGCGACGCCAGATCGAGCGTCGACGGATCGGCGGTGAAGAGGCCGGCGATCGGCCGCGCGAACACGATTACGGCGAGCGCATAAGCCGCGCAGAAGCCGGACGAGGCCGCGCCCATGAAGGACGCCGCGTCCGCGACCCGTGCGCGATTTCCCGCGCCCCAGGCGTAGCCGAGCACGGGCTGTCCGCCGAGCGCGAAGCCGATCACCGGCAGCGTGCCGAGCGTCATCACCCTGAGCGCGATCCCGATCGCGGCGATGCCGGCCTCGCCCGCCTCAGCGCCGGCGCTGCGGTAGAGGATGGCGAAGGCCGCGCCGGTCAGCGCGCTGGAGGCCGCGATCGGAAGGCCGATGGCGACGACGGGTCCGAGCACCCTTCGGCGCAGGCGGGCGAGCCGGGGCGCGACCCGCAGCACGCCCCAGCGGCGGCGGAAGTAGAGCGCGTAGACGAAAAGCACCACGACTTGCGAGATCAAGGTGGCGAGCGCCGCGCCCGCGACCCCAAGGCCGAGCCCGAAGATCAGCACGGGATCGAGCGCCACGTTGAGGCCGAAGCCGCCGATCAGCGTCCACATGCTGAAGCGGGTGTTGCCTTCGGAGATCGCGACGAAGTCGCAGATGATCTGCAGCAGGATCAGCGTCGACCCCAACGCCGCCACGATCAGGTAGCTCTCCGCCATTGGCAGCGTCGCCTCCGGCGCGCCGAACAGCTCCAGCAGCGGCCTTCGGGCGAGGAGGGTCACGGCCGTCAGCAGGAGGCCGAGAGGGATCGCCGCCGCGATCACGGTGGAGGCGACGACGCCGGCCTCCGTCTTGCGGCGGGCGCCGAGCAGGCGCCCGATGGTGGCCGCCGCGCCGACGCCGAGGCCCTCGCCGACGGCCGCGATCAGGATGACGATCGGCAGCGCGACGGTGACGGCCGCGATCGCCTCGACGCCGATCGCCCCGACGAACAGCGCGTTCGCGGTGTGGTGGGCGGCGTTGGCGGAGAGGCCGATGACGGCCGGCAGCGCCACCCGGACGATCAGACGCTTGAGGTCCGGCGCGCCGAGGTCGGCGGCGGAGAACAGGCCGGCGCTCATGCTGTTTTTTCCGGAGCCCACAGCCGGTCGCCGAAGAAGCGCTCGCGCAGGAGCATCACCAGAAGCGCCCGTTTGTGCGGGAAATCGAAGTGCTTGACCTTGGCGAAGCCGGCCTTGTCGAGGTTGCGGATCTGCTGGGCGTGGGTGGCCCTTGGCTCGCCGACGATGCGCCGGGTCCGAGGGTCGTCCAGGAACATGTAGTGCATCAGCGAGGGCAGCCAGGCGGTGATGAAGTCCTTGCCGCGAAAGGCGTCTTCGCCGATCAGCACATGCCAGCCGCGGTCGTGGTCGTCGGCGTCATAGAACGGTCCGAGCCGGTTTTCCTTGGCCCAGTAGAGCTCGAAATAGCCGAAGGGCGCGCCGTCGAACTCGCCGATCAGGGTGAGCAGATGCGGGTCCGCCGCCCGCTCCTCCAGCGACTTGCGATGGGCCTCCAGCGCGCCGGCCTCCTCCCAGATCGCGTCCACGCGCGGGTCGTTCATCCAGCGGTGGAACAGAGGGAGGTCGCGGTTAACCTCAAGCGCGCGGAACCGCAACGTCTGGTTAACCCAAGGTATACGCCGGGCGTACACAACGCCGCGCGGCTTGGCCGGCCGGAGCGGGTGGCGGCGCCCTGCGGTGACGACCGGCAGCTCCGGGTAGACGGGCCGGTCGCGCTCTGCGAGCCAGGTCGAGGGGCGCTGCCAAAGCAGCTCGGGTCGGACGACCAGCCGCTCGCCGTCCGGCACCGCGATCGCCTCCGCGACAAGCCGCGCCCGCCCGGCCTCGTCGGCGCAGACGACCTCGATCGGCGGCGCCTCCCGGTCCTCCGCCGTCAGCGCCTCCGCGACCGTGGCGACGGCGTTCGCCACCTGCGTCGCCGCGGCGGGCTCCGGCGCGAGGACGACGCCGGCGTCGGACCGATCGATCCGGACCGCGAGCGGCTCGACGGACCCGCCCGCGACGATCGCTCCCGTCGCGGAGAACCGGACGACAAGCGGCGGAATCAGAAGCTCGGCGCTGGCGAGGCTCGGGGTTTTGGCGACGACGTTCATGGCGGTCCTCGGAGGGCTCCCTGAGGCGGGAGGCGATTTCGGGGCCTGTTCAGAGCCGGGACGACCGGTTCAGGAGCGCAGCGCGGCCGCTCCAAACGGGCCTTCACGACCAAGACGAGGTCCGCCCCCCGGAATTTAGTTTCGGACGAAAAATTCGGCGCCGGCCTAAATCTCGGGCGCCTGGGTCCGTCTTGGGGGTGTTCGCTCCGGACACATTCCCGAGGAAGACGCCCCATGACAGACGACGAGCTTTGGCAGGTGGTGCAGGACCGCGAGGGCCGATACTCGGTCTGGCGGCAGGACCGCGCCGCCCCGCTCGGCTGGACCGCGACCGGCTTCGCCGGCCGCCGCGCGGCCTGCGTCGCCCACATCGACGCGACCTGGACCGACCCGCTGCCCGCCCGCTGGCGGTCTGTTCTCGACGCCCGGAACGCGGCCGAGCGGGAGGCGCCCGCCCATGCGTGAGCCCGCCCTCGCCGCGCCCGCCGATGTGGTGGGCCTCGCCCGCCCCGCGGAGACGGCCGCGGGCTTCCCACTGTCGGTCGCCCAGAAGCGCATCTGGTCGCTCGGCCTCGTCGGCGCGCACGGCGTTTTCCCCGCCCAGACGCTGGCGCTGATCTTCGAGCGCGCGCCGGACGACGCAAGCCTGCGCGCGCTCGCAGCCATCCACCCCTCGCTCCGCACCCGCTTCCGGCGGTTCGCGGGCGGGCGTATCGAGCAGGTCGCGGCGCCGGCCGGGGAGCTGGTCGTCGAACGGCTGGACCTCGCCCTGCATCCGGGCGAGTCCGAAGACGCCGCGCTCGAGCGCGTGATCGACGCCTTCGCGGCGCGGCCGTTCGATCTGGACCGCGAGCTTGCGGGCCGCGTCGCCCGCATCGCCCTCCCCGGCGGCCGCTCGGCCATCGCCTTTACGCTGCACCCGATCGTCGCCGACCCCACCTCGCTGCGCGTTCTCGCCCGCGATCTTGCGGCCGCCGCGAACGGCGAGACGCTTGGAAGCCCGCGCGACGGCGCGCTGACGCTGGCCCCGGCCGAGCAGGCCTGGCTGCGGGCGCCCGCCTTTGCGGAGACCCTGGAGCACTGGCGCACGGCCTTTGCGGGCGAGCACGCGGCGGCCACCCTGCCGTTGAAGAACGGCCTCGGCGCCGCCGCCGCAGGCCTCCGCGGACGCAGCGCGTTCCGGATCGCGCCCGAAACCGTATGGGGGCTTGAGGCGCTCGGCGCCCGCGAGGGGCTGCCGCTTCCGACGCTGGTTTTCGCGGGCTTTCACACGCTGCTCGCCCGCTACTCCGGGCAGTGGGCGCTCCGCACGGGCGTCGTGATCGAGAACCGCGCCGACCCCGCCCGCGCGGCGACGGTCGGCCGCTTTGAGGACGTGGCGCCGCTGCATCTCGACGTGGCCTCGAGCGCGAGCTTCGTCGCTCTCGCCCGCGCGGCGCAGGCGAAGCTCGACGAAGCGCTCGCTCACCACGCGCCGATCGAGCGCCTGGCCCAGGAGCTGTGGCGCCACGAGGGCGACGCCAGCGAGAGCCTGGTCAAGACGCTGTTCGAGTTCCGGGAGGCGCTCGGGCTGGAGGGCGCAGGCCCCCTCACCCGGACGACTGCGTCGTCCGACCTCTCCCCGCCGGGGAGAGGTGAAGACCCGCGCCTCGACGCCGACGCCTCCGAAGGCCGCGCGACGGCCGAGCGCGCCACCTCTCCCCGGCGGGGAGAGGTCGGCCCGCAGGGCCGGGTGAGGGGGCCGCGCGAGGCGGACATCACGAGCGACGGCGTGAAGGTCCTCCCCCGCCCGCTCGCCGCCCGCGCGGACACGGACTTCATCCTCACCGTTCAACCCGCCGCGGACGGCGGGCTGGACGCGGTGATGGACTACGCCGAGGGGCTCTACGACGGCCGGCTCGTCGCCCGCGCCGCGGAGGGACTCGCCCGCGTCCTTCGCGCGGCCGCCGACGACGGCGACGTCCGCCTGCGCGACATCGCGCTGGTGGCCCCGGACGAACTGGACTGGCTCTCCGCGCCCTACCCCGACGACGCGGTCGACGACGACCGCCCGGTGCACGAGCTGATCGCGGAGCACGCGGCGCGCACCCCCGACAAGGTCGCGATCCTCTACGCCGAGGAAAGCTGGACCCACGGCGCGCTCGACCGCTTCGCGAACCGCCTCGCCCACCGGCTCGTCCGCGAGGGCGTCGGTCCCGAGGACTGCGTGGCGATCGCCGTGAAGCGCAGCCCGCAGGCGATCGGCGCGATGCTGGCCACGCTCAAGGCCGGCGGCGCCTACATCCCCGTGGAGCCGGACCACCCGGCGGTCCGCAACGACCACATCTTCCGCGACGCGGGCGTGAAGGTCATCGTCACCAACAGCTGGCTCACCGCGAAGATCCCGACCGGGGTCGACGCCGTGGTGCTGGAGCTCGACCGCATCGACCTCGAGGCCGAGCCTGCGGCCGCGCCCGAGACGCCGCCGGTCCACGACGACCAGCTCGCCTACGTCATGTACACCTCCGGCTCCACCGGCCTGCCCAAGGGCGTCGGCGTGGAGCACGGGCCGCTGACGCACCACCTGCAGTCGACCGCGCGGGTCTACGGCATGACGGAGATCTCGCGGGAGCTGCCGTTCCTGCCGTTCTCCTCCGACGGCGGCCACGAGCGCTGGATGAACCCGCTGATGGTCGGCGGCTCCATCATCCTGCCCGACCAGCCGCTTTGGACGCCGGAGGAGACGCTCGCCGCCATGCGCCGGCACGGGGCGAACAACGCCTCGATCCCGACCACCTATCTCCAGCAGCTGGCGGAGGAGGCCGACGCCAACGCAAGCGCCCCGCCCATGCGGCTCTACTCCTTCGGCGGCGAAGGCCTGCCGCAGACCACCTTCGAGCTGCTGTCGCGCTCGCTGAACTCCGAGTGGCTGATCAACGGCTACGGCCCGACCGAGACCATCATGACGCCGATGGTCTGGAAGGTGCGCGCCGGCGCCCGCTTCGAGGGGACCTACGCGCCGCTCGGTTGGTGCGTCGGCCGCCGCCGCGCCTATGTGCTGGACGCGGACCTCAACCCTTGTCCGATCGGCGTCACCGGCGAGCTCTATCTCGGCGGCGAAGGCGTGGCGCGCGGCTACCTCGGCCGCCCCGGCGTCACGGCCGATCGCTTCATGCCGGACCCGTTCAGCCCCGAAGGCGGCCGGCTCTACCGCTCCGGCGACATGACGCGCTGGCGCGAGGACGGCTCGGTGGAGTTCGTGGGCCGCGTCGACCACCAGGTGAAGCTGCGCGGCTTCCGCATCGAGCTCGGCGAGATCGAGGCGGCGCTGCTGGCGCAAGACGGCGTCGGCGAAAGCCTCGTCATCCTGCGCGAGGACGACGGACGCAAGGCGCTCGTGGCCTATGTCGTGCCGAAAGCCGGCGCGACGCTGGACGGCGACGCGCTGCGGCGCGCGCTGGTGCGGGAGCTGCCGGACTACATGGTGCCGGCCGCGGTCGTGCCGCTGGAGCGCATGCCGACCAACCCCAACAGCAAGCTCGACCGCATGGCGCTGCCGGCGCCGAAGCTGAAGCTCTCTGAGAGCGTTCCGCCCGCGACCCCGCTGGAGGAGGAGCTGCTCGCGCTCTGGAAGCAAGTGCTGAACGTCGAGGCGCTCGGCGTCACCGACAACTTCTTCGAGATCGGCGGCCATTCGCTGGCGGCGGTCAAGATCGTGAGCCGGCTACGCGCGCTGAAACCGAAGGCCAAGGTGACCATCGCCGACCTGTTCAACGAGGCGACGGTGCGCAAGCTCGCAGCCTCGATCGAGCGCGGGGGCGAGGCTACCGGCGGCCAGGTGATCCGCCTGCGCGACAGCGGCTCAAAGCCGATGCTCTACTGCTTCCCCGGCCTGCTGGTCTCGACCCGCGAGTACGTCAAGCTCGTCGACTTCCTCGGGCCGGAGCAGCCGGCGACGGGCTTCATCTGCTACTCGCTGTCGGAGGAGAAGAAGCTCGACGCCTCGGTGGAGGAGATCACCGGCGCTTACGTCGACCACATCCGCAAGGAGAGCGCCGGCCGCCCCTGCTTCTTCCTCGGCTGGTCATGGGGCGGGCTGCTCGCCTACGAGGCGGCGCGCCAGCTCGGCTCCGACATCGACCTCCGGCTCGTCGGCATGATCGACGTCTGCGACCTCGGGACCGAGTTCGCGATCGGCGCGGTCCCGCAGTTCGCGCCCGGCGAGCGCGACGAGCTGCAGCGGCTCGTCACCGAATGGCTGGGGCGCACGAGAATGCGCGCCGACTGGGACCGCCTGCTCGGCTCCATGGACGCGCGCACCTACGACCAGTTCCTGCGCTTCGTGGGCGACGAGGAGGAGAGTCTGCCGACCGACGGGCCGGACATCTCCAGCCGCGAGCACACGTTCTGGATCCTGATCGACAACGCGCTGATCTTCCGCCGCCACGTGCTGCAGCCCTTCGACGCGCCGATCCACTCGTGGGCGGCCGAGGACAGCCTGCACCGCGGGCTGAACCTGATGGACTGGCGCAGGCTCTCGCGGCGGGCGAACCCGGCCGAGATCATCGCCGGCACCAACCACCTCCACGTCATTGGATCGAGCGCCTTCCACAGCCGCTTCGCCGCCCGGCTCGACGAGGCGATGGCGGGGCTGGACGGGACCGAGAGGCGAAAACGCATGAGCGGGTGAGGCGCCTCGCGTGCGTCGAGACGGCCCTTCGGGCCCTCAGCATGAGGAAGGTTGAGGAACGCCATCGGTCCTCATGCTGAGGAGCCGACCAAAGGTCGGCGTCTCGAAGCACGCGCTCCCCTCCCCGTCGAACGCCCCTCAGCCCACAGCCATTTCCGTCCGAGGACACCCCCATGAGCGACGCCCGCGCCAACGACCTCGACAGCATCGAACCCCTCGACCTCGCCGGCATCGGGATCGGCCCCTTCAACCTCAGCCTCGCGGCCCAGCTCGACAGCGTGCCGGAGCTGACGGCGCGCTTCTTCGAGCGCCGGCCCCGCTTCGACTGGCACCCAGGCATGATGCTGCCGGACGTCGAGCTGCAGTCGTCCTACCTCAAGGACCTCGTCACCTCGACCAACCCGACGAGCCCGTGGTCCTTCGTCTCCTACCTGGTCCAGACCAAGCGCTTCTTCGCCTTCCTCAACGCGCACTACGACGCCGCGCCGCGGAAGGAGTTCGCGCGCTACTTCGCCTGGGTCGCGGAGCAGCTGCCGACCCTGTCGTTCGGCGCCGAGGCGAGCGAGGTGACGCATGACGGGCGCGATTTCGTGCTGACGGTGGACGGGACGCGGCGGCGCGCGCGCAACCTCGCGGTCGGCGTCGGCATGCAGCCGCACCTGCCGGACTGGGCGCAGGGCTTCGACCGCGCCCGCTGCTTCCACGCCAGCGAAGCGGTGGACCGGCTGCCGCACCTGCCCGCGGGCCGGGTCGCCGTGATCGGCGGCGGGCAGAGCGGCGCGGAGATCGTGCAGCATCTGCTGGCCCAGGAGACGCCGCCGCAGGCGCTGAGCTGGCTCAGCCGTCGCCACAACTTCGAGCCGCTCAACGACACGCCGTTCTCGAACCAGGTGTTCTCGCCGGAGTACGTCGACGCCTACCGCAAGCTCGGCGACGACCGGAAGACGGCGGCCTTCGCGACCGCCGTGCTGACCAGCGACGGCGTCTCGCCCTCGACCATCGACGCGATCTACCGCCGGCTCTACGCCATGCGCTACCTCGAGGACAGCCCGGTCGAGGCGGCGATGCTGCCGAGCCGCGACGTGATCCAGGCGGAGGAGCGCAACGGCGAGTTCCGGCTGATCGTGCGCAACGGCTTCGACGGCGGCATCGAGGTGCATTTCGCCGACGCGCTGGCGCTCGCGACCGGCTACCGCTTCCGCCTGCCGGACGCGCTCGCGCCGCTGAAGCGCCGGATCGCCACCGACCGGCAGGACCGGCTGATCCTCGCCGACGACTACTCGCTCGCCTGGGACGGGCCGCGTCACGCCCGCATCTTCGCGCTCAACGCCGGCCGGCACAGCCACGGCATCGCCGAGAGCCAGCTGAGCCTGATGGCCTGGCGCAGCTCCGCGATCGTGAACGCCCTCGTCGGCTACGACCGCTTCGACCTGGAGCTGCCCGAGCCGATGGTGAACTGGGCCTCGATGGCGCCCGCCGTGGCCGGCGCCGCCCGCGCCGACGCGTGAACCGCCGGATCGCAGGCCCCCTCACCCGAAGGGCGAACGCCCTCCGACCTCTCCCCGCCGGGGAGAGGTTAGGCAGACGGCGCCGCTGTTCACCTCTCCCCAGCGGGGAGAGGTCGCCGCGGAACGCGGCGGGTGAGGGGGCGCCTGCATGACAGATGAGCCCGAAGGCCCGCCCGTGACCGACCTCCCCGTGACCCTGCCCGGCTGCGTCCGGTTCGACCTCAGCCCCCGCACGGGCGGCGCGCCCTACCGCCTCTTCCTGCGGACGCCGCCGGGCGAGGCGCCCGCCGGGGGCTGGCCCGTGCTTTATCTCCTCGACGGCAACGCGGTGTTCGCGACCGCCGTCGACGCGCTGAGGTCGCAGACGCCCTGGCCGATGGGGACGGGAATCTCCGACGCCGTGGTCGTCGCGGTCGGCTACCCCACGGACGGGGCCTACGACAGCGTGCGGCGCTCCTGGGACTACGGGCCGCCGCCCGGCGCGACCTACCCCCGCCACACGCCCGACGGGCCGGAGGTGCGCACCGGCGGCGCGGCCGAATTTCTGGCCTTTCTCGAGGACGAGGTGAAGCCCGAGATCGCCCGCCGCGTGGCGACCGACCCGGCGCGCACCGCCCTGTTCGGCCACTCCTTCGGCGGGCTCTGCGCGCTCTACGGCCTGTTCACCCGGCCGGAGGCCTTCTCGCACTGGATCGCGGTCAGTCCCACGGTCTACTGGGAGGACTTCAATCTCCTCCCCCACGCCGACCGCTTCGGCGCCCGCGCGGACAGGCCCGCCGGCCGCAAGGTGCTGATCTCGGTCGGCGAGTACGAGGAGCGGCTGGCCCCCTTCCAGATCGGCGCCTCCGACGAGGACAAGCGCCGCGCGGCCCAGGCGCGCGCGCAGACCGAAAGCCACGCCCGCGCCATGCACGCGCGCCTGAGCGCGCTCGACGGCGTGACAAGCGCCTTCACGCTGATCCGCGGCGAGACCCACATGTCGGTGCTGCCGACAGCAGTCAACCAGGCCATCCGCTTCGCCTTCGGCACGTGGGACTGATTTCGTTTGATTGTAAAAATTAAAAACGCCTCACGCGATAGTTCACGACCGCGTCATCTCGCGGGTCTGACTTCGACGACGCACTGAAATAGAACGGCGCGACTGGACGTTCCGGTCGGGGACCTGCGGGACATACTGCAACTGGGGATGGCGATGAAGGGTCATGTACTGAGTGTGACGCGTGCTGCGTCTCTGGCGGGCGCGGCGACGGTCGTGGTTCTCTGCGCCGGCGGGGCGCAAGCCCAGGAGGGCGGGACCACCGCCCTGGAGGAGCTGCAGGTCACCGGCGAGGGCCGCGAGGACACCGCCCGCGGCCCGGTCCAGGGCTACGTCGCCACCCGCTCCAGCGCCGGCACGAAGACGGACACGCCCATTCTCGAGACGCCGCGCTCCGTCGAGGTGATCGGGCGGCAGGAGCTGGAGGACCGCGGCGTGACCACCATTCCGGAAGCGGTGCGCTACTCGCCGGGCGTGACGACGAACGGCTCCGGCTTCGACCCCCGCTTCGACCAGATCTCGATCCGCGGCTTCCCCGTCAACACCTTCGGCGACTACAAGGACGGCCTGCGGCAGGCGCAGGGCCAGTTCGCGACCTTCCGCACCGAGCCCTTCACGCTCGAGCGCATCGACATCATCAAGGGGCCGGCCGCCGTGCTCTACGGCCAGTCGACGCCGGGCGGCCTGATCGACCGCATTTCCAAGCGGCCGACCGAGGAGCCGCGCTTCGAAGCGATCGGCTCGATCGGCAGCACCGGCCGCTACGAGGCCGGTATCGACGTCAGCGGCCCGCTCAACGCCGACAAGACCCTCATGGGCCGCCTCGTCACGCTTGGTCGCATCGGCGAGGTCGACTTCGACAGCAAGGACGATCGGATTCTGGTGGCCCCCTCGGTCACATGGGCGCCGACCGACGCGACCAAGCTGACGGTCTACGGCGTGATCCAGAAGGACGAGACGGACAGCAATCCGGTCGTGCTGACACGCGGATCTTTGCCAAACACCGAGATCTTCAACATCCGGGCCAGCGACCCGAAGTACGACCACCTGAAGCAGACGCAGTATCAGCTTGGCTACGAGTTTGAGCACGCGTTCAACGACTCGCTCAAGGTGCGCCAAAACGCCCGCTACAACTATCTCGACATGAACGCCCGCTACCTGACCGCGGGCGTGCCGGGCAACGTTCCAGGCAGCTACATCGGCGACGTCTACAGGCGTGGCTCTTTGGCGATCGACGAAACCGTCGAGGCGACGCAGATCGACACTCAGGTCGAGGCGAAGATCGAGACGGGCGCCATCCGCCACACTTTGCTGTTCGGGCTCGACCACCAATGGTCGGAGTCCAAGAACGGCCAAGGCACTCTGCCTGTGAGCGATCGCTACGATCTGGACATCAACGATCCGAATTTCGGATTGAGCGGCCCGACGCCGCCGATCCTTTCACGCACGGACATCAACCTGAAACAGCTGGGACTGTACGCGCAGGACCAGATCAAGATCGGCGATCACTGGAACATCTCGGCAGGCATTCGCCACGACTGGGCCGAGCGCACGCTGGACTACACCCGGTTTGACGGCCTGCCGCTCACCTCGTCGCAACAGCCCACCGAGCGCGACGACAAGGCGTTTTCCTACAACGTCGGCGTGCTCTACGCCTTCGACAACGGCATCTCGCCCTATGTCAGTTACTCGACGTCGTTCCTGCCCGCGGCAGTCCGCGGCGAAGGCGGAGGCCTGCTGAAACCGACTGAGGGCGAACAGTTCGAGGCGGGCGTGAAGTACCAGCCGCCGGGCTCGACGAGCCTGTTCACGGCGGCCGCCTACCACCTGACTGAGAAGAACGCCACGCGCGCCGTGCCGGGCACGAGCTTCTCCGCCGCCATCGGCGAGATCGAGACCTTCGGCGTCGAGCTCAGCGCGCGGGTCAACCTCGCCCAAGGCTTCGACGTCATCGCGTCTTACAACTACAACGATGCTGAGATCACGAAGGATCAGGACGTACCCGTCGTCGGTCGTCCCGGGGAGTTCACCAACAACATCGGCAACCAGCCGCTCGTCACGCCGAAGCACACCGCATCCGCCTGGGTGGACTACACCTTCCAGACCGGGGCGCTCGAAGGCTTCGGCGTCGGCGCGGGCGTGCGCTACACAGGGTCGAGCTTCAACGAGAGCGCCAACACGTTCAAGAACGACGCCTACACGCTGTTCGACGCCGGCGCGCGCTACGATTTCGGCAAGGCGAGCCCGAAGCTCCAGGGCGTCACGCTCGCCGTCAACGCCACCAACCTCGCCGACGACGACGCCCCGGTCTGCAACAGCGGCCGGTGTTATCTGAGCCAGGGCCGCACCGTTATCGGGACCCTGCGCTACCGCTGGTAACGTTCCCGGCGGCGCGGTCTTCCGGTAAGAGCCCGGTCGAGAGTTCGGAGGCTGGCGCCGAAGACCGTCGTCATTCCCCGGTTTATCCGGGGAACCCAGGCCGGATAGTCAGACGCCGCCATGAATGGCTTGGATAAGCCCATGGGTGTCCGGTTCCGAAGGCTTCGTGCTGGCGTTCCTTTGCCTGCAACCGCGAGCCCCCCTCACCCGAAGCGCTTCGCGCTTCGACCTCTCCCCGCCGGGGAGAGGTGAAGACAGCGCGCCATCCTTCACCTCTCCCCGGCGGGGAGAGGTCGGCCCGAAGGGCCGGGTGAGGGGGCTCAGAGCTTTCAGATGAAGAACTTGCCTATGCCGAGCGCGAACCGGACACCTGTGGGATAAACCGGGGCATGACGCGCGGCGGCTCGACCGGACCCACTTTCGAGACAGCCAAGCCGGCCGCCAGACACTCCCTCTCCAAAAGGCCTTCGACCTGAAACCGCCGTTCGCACGCTCCTCGCCCCCCTGCCCCGGCCCGGCGCTCACGCGCCGGGCTTTTGCGCGTCTGGCGGGGGCGGCGGCGCTGGCGGCCCCGGCGGTCGCGCGGGGGCAAGGGGTCGCGCCGCCGCAGCGGGTGGCGTCGCTCGACTACGCCATCGCGCAGACGCTGATCGCGATCGGCCGTCCGCCGATCGCGCTCGCCGGAGCGGACGGCTGGGACAAGTGGTGCGTGGAGCCGGCGCTGCCCGCAGGCCTCGTCAACCTCGGGACCGCGCGGGAGATCAACCTCGAGATCCTGCAGCAGCTGAAGCCCGACCTGATCCTCTCCACGCCCTATCTCGAGCGGCTGAAGCCGAAGCTGGAGCGCATCGCTCGCGTGGAGACGCTCGCCGTGCACGCCACCGGCTCGTCGCCCTGGCCGCACCTCGTCGAGGCGACCCGCCGGCTCGGCGATCTGCTCGGCGCGCGCGACGAGGGGGAGGCCTTCCTCGCCCGCACGGACGCTGCGCTCGCAGGCTATCGCGAGCGGGTCGCGCCGTTCCGCGACCGGCCCGTCCTGCCGGTGTTCTTCCAGACCGCCCGCACCGCCTGGGTGTTCGGCCGGAACAGCCTCTACAACGACGGGCTTGTCCGGCTCGGCCTCGTCAACGGCTGGCCGCGGCAGCCCAACGCCTGGGGCTTCTCGCAGGTCGGGCTCGAAGCGCTGGCGGAGGCGCGCGAGGCGCGGCTGATCGCCTTCGAGCCGGTTCCGGCCGACGCGCTGGCGCTGCTCCGGGACAGCCCGATCTGGCGGGCGGTGGGCTTCGCCGAGCCCGGGCGGACGATCCGGCTGGCGCCGACGCTGGCCTTCGGCAGCCTGCCGGTGCTCACTCGCTTCGGCCGCCTGCTGGCGGAGGCCGCCGACCGTGCATGACGGCTTCCGACCGGCGCTGGCGGCGGCGTGCGCGCTGCTCGCGTTCGGGCTGCTCGCGCTCGGGCTCGGCCTCGCCGCCCGGCTGCCCGCGGCCGAGTGGCTGCAGGCGCTGTTCGCGCCCGATCTCTCGAGCCTGCCGCAGCTGCTCGTGCATTACAGCATGGCCCCGCGGGCGACGCTCGCGCTGCTGGTGGGCGCCGGCCTCGGCCTCGCCGGCGCCGCGCTCCAGCAGGCGCTGCGCAACCCGCTCGCCTCGCCCTCCACGCTCGGCGTCTCGGCCGGGGCGCAGCTCGCGCTCAGCGTCGCGACGCTCCTCGCGCCCGCCCTCGTCGGCGCGGCGCGCGAGCTGGTGGCGCTGACGGGCGGCGCGGCGGCGGCGGCGCTGGTCTTCCTGCTGTCGTGGCGCGCGCGGTTCGCGCCGCTCACCGTCATCCTGTCGGGCATGGTGATCACCATGTTCGCGGGCGCCGCCGCGGCGGGCCTGACGCTGTTCAATGAGCATGCGCTGATGGGAATCTACGTCTGGGGCAGCGGCGCGCTGAACCAGCAGGACTGGTCGCTGGTCGGGCCGCTGGCCTGGCGCGCTGGCCTCGCCGCGCTGGCGATCGCGCTGCTCGCCCGGCCGCTGCAGCTTCTGGAGCTGGACGAGCCCGCCAAAAGCCTCGGGCTCTCGGTGACGCGGCTGCGGCTCTTCTGCCTCGGCGTCGCCGTCGCGCTCTCGGCCTCGATCGTGAGCGCGGTCGGCGTCATCGGCTTCATCGGGCTCGCGGCGCCTGCGCTCGCGCGCGGGCTCGGCGTGCGCCGGCTGAAGCATCGGCTGGCCTGGAGCGCAGTGCTGGGCGCCGGCGTGCTGTTCGCCACCGACGCCTGGCTGCAGACGCTCGAAAGCTGGACCGCGATCAACATTCCGACCGGCGCCGCGACGGCGCTGATCGGCGCGCCGGTGCTGCTGCTGCTCGCGCCGCGGCTGAAGCGCACGCCTTCGCCGGAGGCGGCGACCGCGCCGGCGCGGCGCGGTCGTCACGCAGGGGCCGTGCTCGCCGTGCTCGCCGCCAGCCTGCCGCTGCTCGCCCTCGTGGCGCTCGGCCTCGGCCGCACGCCGGACGGCGGCTTTAGCTTCGCCACCGGCGCCGAGCTCGCGGCGCTGCTGCCCTGGCGCTGGCCGCGCGCGCTGGCGGCGGCGGCGGCCGGCGCGATGCTCGCGACAAGCGGCCTGCTGCTGCAGCGCCTGACGCGCAACCCGATCGCGAGCCCCGAGGTGCTGGGCGTCAGCTCCGGCGCGGCGCTCGGCCTCGTGCTGGCGCTGATGTTCTCCCCGTCCCCGACCTACGCGGCCCAGATCGGCGCGGCGGCGCTGGGCGCGGGGCTCACCGCCGGCGTCCTCCTCGCCTTCGGCGCCAGGGCGCGGGCGCCGGAACAGCTGCTCATCGGCGGCGTCGCGCTGGGCGCCATGGTCGCGGCGGTGCTCGCCATGCTGATGGCGACCGGCGACCCCCGCATGCTGCTGATCGCCAACTGGATGGCCGGCTCGACCTACGACGTCGAGCCCGGCACGGCGCTCGCGGTGACCGCGATGGGGGCGGCGCTGCTCGCGCTCTCCGGCCTGGTGCTGCGCTGGCTCGCGCTTGCGCCGCTCGGAAGCGCGACCATGCGCGCGGTGGGCGTGCGGCCCGCCGGCGCGAGCTTCGGCATACTTGCGCTCGCCTCGGCGCTCGCGGCCGGCGCCACCATCGCGGTGGGGCCCTTAAGCTTCGCGGGGCTGATCGCCCCGCACCTCGCCGCCCGCCTCGGCCTCGGCCGGCCGGCGGCGCAGCTCGCCGCCACCGCCCTGATCGGCGCGCTGGTGATGCTGGGCGCCGACTGGCTCGGACGTGTGATCTACCCGCCGTTCCAGGTGCCGGCCGGCCTCATCGGCATGCTGGCGGCAGGACCTCTCCTGATGTGGCTACTGCAGCGACGCTGAGGCTTGACCCGCCCGCCCCGCCGGGCGACGACGACACCATTCCCTTGCGAGAGAGACCCGCCGATGTTCTTCGCCAACCGCGCGGTCCGCACCGACGACGCAGCGCCCTCGTTCGAGCTCGACGGGCTGACCTTCGCCGTCGACGCCCGCACGCTGCTGGAGCCCCTGACGCTAAGCTTCGAGGGCGCGCGGGTGGTCGGACTGATCGGCCACAACGGCTCGGGCAAGTCGACCCTGCTCAAGCTGATCGCCCGCCAGCAGCAGCCGACCGGCGGCGCGGTGCGCTTCGGCGGCGAGCCGATCGCGAGCTGGGGGTCGCGCGCCTTCGCCCGCGAGGTCGCCTATCTGCCGCAGCAGCCGCCGGCCGCGACCGGCATGACGGCGCGCGAGCTGGTGGCGCTCGGCCGCTACCCCTGGCACGGCGCGCTCGGCCGCTTCGGCTCAGGCGACGCGGCCGCCGTGAAGACCGCGATGGAGCTGACCGACATCGAGCCCTTCGCCGACCGGCTGGTGGAGGAGCTTTCGGGCGGCGAGCGCCAGCGGGTATGGCTCGCCATGCTGGTGGCGCAGGAGGCGAGCTGGCTGCTGCTGGACGAGCCGACCTCGGCGCTCGACGTCGCCCACCAGGTCGAGGTGCTGGCGCTGGTGCGGCGGCTCTCCGAGGCGCGCGGCCTCGGCGTCATCGTGGTGCTGCACGAGATCAACATGGCGGCGCGCTTCTGCGACGAGATCGTGGCGCTGCATTCCGGACGGCTGATCGCCCGCGGGGCGCCGCATGAGATCGTCGACCCCGCGACGCTGGAGCGGATCTACGGCGTGCCGATGGAGGTGATCCCCCACCCGCAGACCGCGGCGCCGCTCGCCTTCGTGCGCTAGGCCGCGAACCCGCCATGGCTGATCCCGAGATCTGGGCGCTCTACGGCCGCCGCGCCGGCGACAACCGCCAGATCGCGACGCTGGCCGAGGCCACAGGCCTGCCATGGCGGCCGACGCCGCTCGCCTTCAACGGCTTGAGTCGTCGGCCCAATCTCCTGCTTGGCGCGACCCGCCTCTCCCTGACGCAAGAGACGAAAGCGTCGCTTTCGCCTCCCTGGCCAGCGCTCGTCATCAGCGCCGGAAAGCGCTCCGTCCCGGCGGCCTTGTGGATCCGGAAGGCCTCCGGCGGCCGCACGAAGCTCGTTCACATCGGACGGCCTTGGGCGCCGCTCGACTGGTTCGACCTGATCGTGACGACACCGCAATATCTGCTGCCGGAGCGGCCGAACGTCATCATTAACGCGCTGCCGCTGAGCCGCCCGCCGGCGCCGGCGCCGATCGCCGAGGATCTTGCCGCCCTCCCCGGCCCACGGCTCTGCGTGATCGCGGGCGGGAACAGCCGCCCGCTCATCTTCGACGCTGCCGCGGCGCGGGCCCTCGGCGCTGAGGCGCTGCGCGGCGCGCGCGAGAGCGGCGGATCACTCATCGTCGCGACCTCGCCGCGCACCTCGGCGGAAGCCACCGCAGCGCTTCAGGACGCGCTGGCGGACGCCGATGTTCCCGTACGGCTGTCGCTGTTCGGCGCCGGCGAAAACCGCTACCTGCACTTCCTCGCCGCCGCCGACGCGTTCCTGATCACTGACGACAGCGCGGCGATGGTCGCGGAGGGCGCGCTACGGGGAAAACCGGTGGCTTTGTTCCGGCTGGAGCGGCGCCCTGACCGGAAGACTCGGCGGATCGAATTGACGCGCCGCCTAGCCTCCATAAGCGCGCCAACGAAGCGCCTTTTTGGGGCGCTTGAAGATGCGGGGCTGCTTATCTCGACCCGCGACCTCGATCGCTACGTACGCGCGCTCGCGGACGCTGGTTTCCTCGCAGGCGGAGAGGCGGCGCGCGCGCATGCGGCCGGCGAACTCGCTGAGACGGTCCGCCGTTCGAAGGCGCTAGCTAAAGCGGCGCACCCCCTTTAAGAGACGCAACGTTAACGCGGCCTGCGGGCGAAATTTTTCAGGAACTGACCGAGCTGACCAATGACAGCGGGCGTCGTCTACATCGCTTTTGGGGTCGACTACGTCGCCGAAGCCGTCCATTCCGCGCGCTCTTTGAAGCAGCATACGCCCGTTCCAGTCACCCTGTTCACGGACATGGAAACGAGCGATCTGGCGTTCGATCAGGTCGTTCGGATTAAAGTCGCCCATAAACGCGCGAAGGTGGATTTCATCTCCCGCTCGCCCTACGAGCGGACGCTCTATCTCGATAGCGATACCCGCGTCGTGCGGGACGTGTCGGACATCTTCGAGACGCTCGGGCGCTTCGATATTGCGGCGACCCACGACCTCTCGCGCAAAAGTAGCCGGTGGGCCCACAACGTCCCTGAATACGATGCCATTCCCTACAGCTTTCCCGAATACAACGGTGGTGTTCTCGCCTATCGGTCCGGCCAGCGCACAGCCGATTTCCTCGGCCTGTGGCGTGACTATTTCTACCAATACCGCGACCGTACCAACGGCCAAGACCAAGCGTCCTTACGCGTTGCGCTCTGGAAAAGTGAGGTCTCTGTCCATACGCTTCCGGTGGAGTACAACGTACGCAGCAGGGCGAACCGAACCAAGATCGACCGGCGCGCGCGCACGCCTGCGGACGAAAGCCTGCTTAAGCCGCGCATTCTTCACTGGCATGGGCTGGACCGGCGGAATCCGCTTAACTGGCTCAATCCCGAAACGCGTCCGTTCCGATATTGAGCAATTGCGGATCATGCGAATTCCAGGACTGAAGCGGCTGCGCCGCTGGGCGCGCAAGCGGGCTCGCCGCTACTCGGAACGCAGCACGATTCCGCTTCCCGCCATCGGTGCGCCACCTGAGGGAAACCGGGAGATCGCGGTCGCTACGATCTTCAAGGACGAGGCGCCCTACATCGCCGAGTGGATTGATTTCCACCGCTTCCTCGGCGTCTCCCACTTCTACTTCTACGATAACGGATCGGCCGACGACGGCCCCGAGATCGTCCGATCCTACACGCGGCTGGGGCTCGCCACCCTCATCCCGTGGCGGAACTTCAATCCGCAGATAAACCTCCAGACCCTTGGCTACGCGCATGCGCTGAGCAATTTCGGCGCGAGCTACCGCTGGATGGGATTCTTCGACATCGACGAGTTCATGTGCCCGATGTCGGGCGCCTCGCTGACCGAAACGCTCGACGGATACCTCGATGTGGCGGCGCTCGGCGTCGTCGGGCTGCACTTCGGCACGTCCGGCCACGCGACCCCGCCTGAAGGCCTGGTGATCGAGGCGTACCGACAAGCTGCCTCGCTTCGCGCCCAGGCCTCGTTTCCGCCGCTCCTCAACACGAAATGCTTCGTCCAGCCGTCGAAAATCGTGGCGACCAAGAACGCCCACAGCTTCGGTCTCGCCGGAACGGACGCCGTGTGCTTCACGGAAGCGCGCACCTCGATCCGGAAGGCCGCGCGCGAACAGCCCGGCGATCTCTCCTGCGACGTCATCCGTTACAATCACTACTTTACTCGATCGCAGTCCGAGTTCGAGGCGAAGCTGACGCGCTCGAGCGTCCGCGGCCCGTCCCTTCCCGTCGTGAAGCAGCTCAGGCCGCGCATGTTCGCGGCGATCGAAGGCATGGCGACGCCGGACCATGCGATCGACGTGCATCTCGGCGCGTTCAAGGCATGGCGCGCCGCCGAAGCCGCCCGAGGAGCCGCGGCGCTCGATGCCCGACCGTGAGGCAGGGGCCAACGCCCGTCGAGCGGGCCCGGATCGCCCTGTTCATCCGCTCGCTCAAAGGCAACGGCGCCGAGCGCTCCATGGGAAATCTCGCCGCGGCGCTGGCGGCGCGCGGCCATGAGGTCGATCTCGTCCTCGCGAACGCCTCCGGTCCCTTCCTGAAGGACGTTCCTCCGGAGGTCCGTGTCGTCGACCTGAAGGTGAGGACCGCCCTGGGCGCGCTCTCGCTTGCGGTCCGGCGCCCTTCTGATTTCGCGGTGTTGCTGCCCGTGCTCGCCAGTCCCCGTGCGCCGCGCGCTCTCGGCGCCATACCGGCGCTGGCGCGTTATCTGAGGGCGCGGCGGCCGCAGGCGCTGCTGTCGGCGCTCGACATGGGCAACGTCGCAGCGGTGATCGCGCGCGACCTCGCTGGCGTCGATGTTCGCGTGGCGCTCAGCCAGCGCAACCACTTCACCTCCGACCTTCTCAACGCTCGGGACCCGACCGTCGCGCGGCTTGCGCCGATCGTGCGCCGGTTCTACCCGCGCGCCGATCGCATCGTCGCGGTCTCGGACGGCGTCGCGGAGGATCTGGCAGAGCGCTGCGGCCTGCCCCGGACGGCGGTCGCCACGATCTACAACCCCGTGGTCGGCCCCTCGCTCGCGCGTCTCGCGGCGGAGCCGGTCGACGAGCCCTGGTACGGCGACGGCGCGGGCCCCGTGTTGCTCGCGGTCGGCAAACTCAAGCCGCAGAAGGATTTCCCCACTCTGCTGCGCGCTTTCGCCGCGCTGCGCGCGACGCGCCCGGCGCGGCTGGTCATCCTCGGCGAAGGACCCGACCGCGCGGCGCTCGAAACGTTGGCGCGCGAGCTCGGCGTCGGCGGCGAGGTCCGCATGCCGGGCTTCGACGACAACCCCTTCGCCCACATGGCGCGGGCCGATCTCTTCGTGCTGTCGTCCGCGTTCGAGGGCCTGCCAGGCGTGCTGATCCAAGCGCTCGCCTGCGGGTGTCCCGCGGTAAGCACGGACTGCCCGAGCGGCCCGCGCGAGATTCTCGAAGGCGGCCGCCACGGAGCCCTGGTTCCGGTCGGCGACGCCACGGCGCTCGCGAGCGCGATCGCGCGCGCGCTGGACACGCCGCCCGACCGCGCGGCGCTGCGCGCACGCGCAGGCTTTTTCTCGTTCGAGCGCTCGGCCGAAGCCTATGAGCGGGTGCTGCTCGCCTCTCCGGATCGTCCACGGGGTTGAGGCCGGGCTTGATTGACGATACCGCTCGGCCACGCCGTCCGAACCTTTCCGAGATTGCCGTGTCCCCCGCAAAGCCTCCCCCAACGCCAGCGAAGCCCGCACCGCCGGGTCGGCTCGCGTCGCTCAAGCGGCTCGCATCGGTCATTCCGCTGCCCCGGAGCATCGGGATCCTGTTCTTCCTCGTGCTCGCAGGCATCGCGGAAGGCGTCGGCGTCGCGAGCCTGCTGCCGCTCGTCACCCTCATCGGCGAGACAGGCGCCCCTTCCAAGGGCGCGGCAAAAAGCGTCTTCGACGCTCTTCAAAGCTATGGAATTACCCCTTCCATCGGCCTGTTCCTTGCGACCCTCGTCGGCGGCATGCTGCTGAAGGCGACGCTCAGCCTGATCGCACTTCATCAGGTCGGCCGGGCGGTCGCCGACGTCGCGGTCAAGATGCGGCTTGACCTGATCGACGCGCTGCTCGCGGCGCGCTGGTCCTATTACGTCCGTCAGCCCGTCGGGCGTTTCTCAAACGCGCTCGGCGGCGAAGCCTCCCAGGCGGGCGAAGCCTACAACCAGGGCGCCCAGTTGCTTGCGGAGATCATCCAGGTCGCGACCTACGTCACCATCGTCACGCTGTTCTCTTGGAAGCTCGCGTTGCTGTCGCTCGGCGTTGGGCTGCTGATGGTGCTGACCTTGAACCGGTTCGTGATCATCGCAAAGCGGACCGCGCGGAAGCAGAACCGACACGTCAAGCGCATGATCGGCGGGCTGACTGATCTTCTCGTCGGCATCAAGCCCATGAAGGCCATGGGCCGCCACGGCCGGTTCCAATCGCTGTTCGAGCGCGACGCGGAGATCATACGTCGGGCCCAGCGCAAGCAATCTTTCGCACGCCACGCCAACAAGGCGCTGCAGGAGCCGATCCTCGCGATCTGCCTTGCGGTCGGTATCTACGCCGCGCTCGTAGTGTGGCAGGCGCCGGCCGGCGAGGTGCTGATAATGTCGGTCCTGCTCGTTCGCACCGTCACCACGATCGGCAAAGCGCAGCAGGGACTGCAGTCGGTGCGGATCGCCGAGACAGGGTTCATCGCCGTCACCGAGACGATCGAACTCGCCCGACGCGCGCGGGAATCGCTTCATCCCGGCGCGACGCCCAGCTTCGAGCGGGCGGTCGCGTTCCGGGACGTGAGCTTCGCCTACGACCGCGAGCCGGTGATCGAGGGCGCCTCGTTCACGGTGCCGAAGGGGCTGGTCACCACGATCACCGGCGGCTCCGGCGCGGGCAAGACCACCACCGTCGACCTGCTTCTCGGCCTGCACGAGCCGACCGCCGGCGCGGTGCTGATCGACGGTCGGCCGCTGCCGGAGATCGACCTCGTCGCGTGGCGGCGGATGACCGGCTACGTGCCGCAGGAGCTCATCCTGTTCCACGACACGCTGCTCTCCAACGTCACGCTGGGCCAGCCGGAGTTTGACCGGGGGGACGTCGAGCGGGCGCTGGAGGCGGCGGGCGCGGCGGACTTCGTGGCGAAGCTGCCGGAGGGCGTCGAGACGGTCGTGGGCGAGCGCGGGGCGCGGCTCTCCGGCGGACAGCGCCAGCGCATCGCCATCGCGCGGGCGCTGATCCACCGGCCGCAACTTCTGATCCTGGACGAGGCGACGACCGCGCTCGACCCGGACACCGAGGCCAACATCGTGCGCAACGTGATGGATCTGGCGCGCTCCACGGGCCTGACGGTGCTGGCGATTTCGCACCAGCCGGCCTGGGCCCGGGCGGCCGACCACGTGGTTCATCTGGCCGAAGGGCGCGTGGTGAAGGTTGACAGCCACGCCGCGTGATGCGACCCGCGGCGGAGCGCCTCCCGCGCCCCTGTTGGATCCAGCTTTCGCATGACGGACCTCCACCCCCAGCACGAGACCATCCTCGACGCGCTCGACGCCGCGGCGACGGGCGATCGCGGCTTCACGTTCCATTCGGCGCGCGGCGAGGTTCTGGCCGACCTGCCCTACGCCCGGCTGCGCGACGACGCGCGCGCTCTGGCCGCCCGCCTGCTCGCCGCGGGCCTCGCGCCCGGCGACCGCGTCGGCCTGATCGCCGAGACCGAGGCCGACTTCGTGCGGCTGTTCTTCGCCTGCGGCTACGCCCGGCTGGTGCCGGCGCCGATGCCGCTGCCGATGGCCTTCGGCGGCCGCGAGACCTACCTCGCCCACATCCGCCGCATGGTGGAGACCGCGGACGCCGCCGCCGCCTTCGCGCCGGCCGCCCTCAAGGCGTGGCTGCTGGAGGCGGTCGACGGCCTTCCGCTGAAGCTCGTGGGGTCGATCGCGGACGTGCCGGAGACGGAGGCCGGCGGCGAACTCGACCGTCCGGCGCCGG
The DNA here is from genome assembly GCF_000526315.1 of Methylopila sp. 73B. Lineage (NCBI taxonomy): Bacteria > Pseudomonadati > Pseudomonadota > Alphaproteobacteria > Hyphomicrobiales > Methylopilaceae > Methylopila > Methylopila sp. 73B. Next base: position 2,882,365 of record NZ_JAFV01000001.1, read on the forward strand.
AGGATCTCGCCTACCTGCAGTTTTCCTCCGGCAGCACGCGCTTTCCCAAGGGGATCATGGTGACCCACGCCGCGCTGATGGCGAACGCCGTCGGAATCAGCCGCGCGGGGCTGGAAACCACGCCGGACGACCGCTGCGTGTCGTGGCTCCCGTTCTACCACGACATGGGTCTCGTCGGCTTCATGCTCACGCCGATCGTGGCCGGGCTCTCGGTCGACTACCTCTCGACCCGCGACTTCGCGCGGCGGCCCCTGATGTGGCTGGAGCTGATCTCGCGCAACCGGGCCACAATTTCCTACAGCCCGAGCTTCGGCTTCGAGCTCTCGGTGCAGCGCGCCGCGACGCTCGACCTCGGCGCGCTGGACCTGACGTCGTGGCGGATCGCCGGCATCGGGGGCGACATGATCCGTCCCCATGTGCTGCGCCGGTTCGCCGATCGCTTCGCCGCCCACGGCTTCCGGCTCGGGAGCTTCGTGCCGAGCTACGGCATGGCCGAGGCCACGCTTGCGCTCTCCTTCGCGCCGCTCAGCGAGGGGCTCCGCACCGAGACGCTCGACCTCGACCGGCTGGAGAGCGAGGGCGTCGCCGCCGCGGCGGCCGAAGGCGACCGGACGCGCGAGTTCGTGCTGTGCGGCGCAGCCCTCCCCGGCCACGCGATCGAAGTCCGCGACCCCACAGGCGAGCCGCAGGCGGACCGCGCCGTCGGCCAGGTGTTCGCGCGGGGGCCGAGCCTGATGCAGGCCTATTTCCGCGAGGACGAGGCGACGGCCGCCGCGATCGACGCCGCCGGCTGGCTCGATACCGGCGATCTCGGCTACCTCGTCGACGGCCAGATCGTGATCACCGGCCGCGCCAAGGACCTGATCCTGATCAACGGGCGCAACATCTGGCCCCAGGACATGGAGTGGGCGGCCGAGAGCGAGGTCGCCGGCCTGCGCAGCGGCGACGTCGCCGTGTTCTCGGTCGATTCCGCGGATGACGAGGAGGTCGTCGCGCTGGTCCAGTGCCGCGCGAGCGCGCCCGACGTCCGCGACGCGCTGCGGGGCGAGGTCGAGAAGGTGCTCCGGATGCGATTCGGCGTCGCGCCGGTCGTTCGGCTGGTCGGGGCCCACGCGCTGCCGGTCACGTCGTCCGGAAAGCTCAGCCGGAGCCGGTCCCGGGAGCTCTACCGGTCGCTTGGTTCCGCCGGGACCTGAACACATTCGGCGCCGTTCTGTTTCAATCCCGCGCGTCCCGGGCGGCGCCGGCGCCAAGACGTCGTGCGGGCCTGCAACGCGCAAGCCGCGCCAAACGCGGCGCGGGCCGCGCAGACGCTTCGTTAACCAGCTGTGCCGTTTTCTGGATTATCAGGAGTTTTCACCGCTGAAAGGCGCCTCGGGGGGCGCCGTCTCGGCTGAAAAAGCGAGGAGCGGCCGCGGTCTTGGACGTCCCCGTCGGCCCAGCGGCCGGCGTCGCTTTTTTCGCAACACCTGCCGGCGGAACGACCCGGCGGCGGAACATTCGGCCGAATTCGGCTCCGGGGGAGACATCGCGCATGTGTAACACGCTGAATCCCCTGTTGATTTGCTGACATGCTCAGAAACTTTACAGATCGACGACAACTCCATATTTTCCGCGCTGACAACGAAATATGGATCCGTCCGCCTGGACGAAAAGATGAGTGAAGAGAAAAACGAGTTGCTCGCCGAGATTTCCGAAGTGCTAGAGACGGTAGTCAATCGGCGGGTCGAGTTACGGACGGATATGAACATCGTGAACGATCTTGGCCTCGATTCAATTGCCGTGATGAACTTCTGCATGGCGCTGGAGGACAAGTTCGACATCTCGATTCCGCTGCATGACATGGCGAGCGTTGTGACCGTCGACGATCTAGCGAAGACGATCCAAGCTCTGCGGAGTAATGCGTGATATGTCGATTTTTGGTAAGTTTGCGGCGCTCAGCGCGCGGTACGATCGTCTGAAGCAGAGCGGGGCCGATCCGTTTTCGGTGAAGTTCGACGACATTCTGTCCTCGGTCGAAGGCGTCGTGCGCGGCAAGAAGACCTTGCTGTTCGGCACCAACAACTACCTCGGGCTGACCTTCGACGAGGTCGCCATGGAGCAGTCTGCGGACGCCATCCGCCACCACGGCACTGGCACCACCGGCTCCCGCATCGCCAACGGCAGCTACAAGGTCCACGCCGAGCTCGAGCGCGAGCTCGCGGACTTCTACCGCCGCAAGCACTGCATGGTGTTCTCCACCGGCTACCAGGCCAACCTCGGCATGATCTCGACGCTGGTCGGCAAGGACGACCACCTGTTCCTGGACGCCGACAGCCACGCCTCGATCTACGACGGCTCGCGCCTCGGCCACGCGCCGGTGGTCCGCTTCCGCCACAACAACCCCGACGACCTCGCCAAGCGCCTCCGCCGCCTCGCCGACCAGCCGGGCGACAAGCTGATCGTGGTCGAGGGCATCTACTCGATGCTGGGCGACACCGCCCCGCTGAAGGAGTTCGTCGACGTCAAGCGCGAGTACGGCGCCTACCTGATGGTGGACGAGGCCCACTCCATGGGCGTGCTCGGCCGCGACGGCCGCGGCCTCGCCGAGCGTGAAGGCGTCGAGGACGACGTCGACTTCGTGGTCGGCACTTTCTCGAAGAGCCTCGCCAGCGTCGGCGGCTTCTGCGTCTCGAGCCTCGAGGGCTTCGAGATCCTGCGGCTCGCCTCGCGGCCTTACATGTTCACGGCCTCGCTGCCGCCGTCGATCATGTCCTCGACGATCTCCGCACTGAAGACGCTGCGGCGCGAGCCCGAGCGCCGGACCAAGCTGACCGCCAACAGCCGCCGGTTCTACAACGGCCTGCGCGGCGCCGGCTTCAACGTCGGCCCGGAGTGCACCCCGATCGTGGCGGTCATCATCGACAACCCGGACGTCGCGGTGGCGTTCTGGAAGCGGCTGCTGGATGAGGGCATGTACCTCAACCTCGCGCTGCCGCCCGCAACGCCGAATTCGTCCGCTTTCCTGCGCTCCAGCGTCAGCGCCGCGCATGCCGACGAGCACATCGACTTCGCGATCGCGCTGATGACGCGCATCGGCCGCGAGTTCGGCCTGCTGCCGAACGAGACCAACGTCTGCCCGTTCCCGGTCAGCGCAGAACGCCTCGGCGCCACAGCCGCCACAGCACGGGCCCTGCCGACAGCAATGGGTGCCGGCGCTGGAATGGCGTGACGACGATCGGGTGGCCCGAGTGCCGCTCGATCTTCCAGGCGATGTAGTCCACGCCGCCTGAGAACGTGAAGACCGCCTTGGCGAGCCGCACGAGATTGAGCGGCTTCGCCAGGCGCCGCCGCAGGGTCCAGGCCCTCGCGGCTTTCGCGCGGCTCTCCGGCGTGATTTGGGGCGCGAGCGCCCCGTCCGTCTCGGTCGCGAACGGCACGCCCTCGGCGGCCCATCCAAGCTCCAGCACGCGCGCGAAGCGCTCCGGCGCGCGCTCGACGATCGAGGACGGACGCGCCGCGCTTTCCACGCGCAGCTCGGACGCGTAGGTGCGCTGGAACAGCGCCGTCCAGAACGCCGCCGCCGCCCCGCGCTCCGGCCCCAGATGCGCCGCCCACCACGCCGCCGCGCCGACCGCGGTCGCGACCGCATCCTCGATCGCCTCCGCCGCCGCAGCGTCGCGCGCGTAAGGCAGCGCCGCTGGCTGGCAGAAGCGCGTCCAGATCGTGGTGTCGCGGCTCAGAGCCCGGGCGTGGCGCGCGAACTGCGCCACCGACATGATCGCGACCTTGGCGCGGAGCCGCGGGGCGTCGTCGGCGCTCTCGGCGTACTCCACGTTCGGCGGCAGCAGCCGGTTTCCCCAGCCCGCGAAACGGCCCTGGTCCCAGGCGGCGAGGTCGTCGAGCAGCACATAGAAGTCGAGCAGACCGTCCGTCTCGCCGGTGCGCAGCGCCGAGCCGTAGAACAGCACCCCCGCGACGGCCCCTCCCCCGCGCGCCGCAAGCTCGGCCGCGAAGGCGCGCACAGCCTCAGGCTGAGGCGCGGCGAGCTCCGCGGCGACGGCGGACGTCAGAGGCGTTCGTGCGGGGCTTGGGAGAGGCGGCATGGGGTCAGGACGCTTCTGGCGGGGAAAATACGGAGACGGTGGCTGTGCGCCACGCTGGGCGTTGTGCGTGCTTCGAGACGCCGACCTTCGGTCGGCTCCTCAGCATGAGGATGTTTTCGCGGCCCAACCTCAACCTTCTCATGCTGAGGAGCCCGCCCTTGGCGGCCGTCTCGAAGCACGCGCTGCCCCTCTTGGCCGTCTCAACTCAATACGTCACGAACGTCACCGCCGGCCCCGTCGCGAGTTCGATCCGGCGGTCGGGGCCGGCGTGGAACGTGTCGCCGTCGAGGATGAAGGGCGCGGCGAGGTCGAGCGCGAGGTGGTCCGCGCGCAGGCTGACGTAGCCGGCCTCCGCCATCCACGGCGCCGGGCGCCGCCGGCCGACGGCGATCAGCGCCCGCGCCAGCCGCCGCGGCGGCGCGGCTACGTCGAGCAGGCGGATCTCGCCCGCGCCTTCGCCCCAGAACGGCCAGAGCCCGAGCATCAGCTTGTGAAGCGTGGTCGCGAGCAGCACGAAGCGGTCCTGCGCAAGCGCCGACCCGCCGTCGACCGCGACGGACGCCGAGACCCCGCGGCGCCAGGCTTCGCGCTCGGCCCCGGAGAACGCCGCGCTGATGCTGGACGCCACCGCCAGGCCAAGGCCCACGCCCTGCGCGAAACCGCGCTTGTGGACCTGGGCGTTGGCGAGCCGGACGCCCCGCTCGAAGGCGCCGCAGCCGAACACGAAGCCGTAGCGCGCGACGCCGTCCGCCGTGACGCGCATCGGCCGCCGGATCTCGCGTCGGCGCGGCTCGGCGCCGGACGCGACCGCCGCCGCGAGAGCGGCGAGGTCCTTCACGCCGCCGACGTCCGCCGCCGCCACGTTGGTCTTGCCGCGGGGCACGAAGGCGATCGGCGGCGGCGCGCCGTCATAGGCCGCGACGAGCGCGGTCAAAGCCTCGCGCAGCGTGCCGTCGCCGCCGGCGACCGCGATCACGCTCACGCCGCCGGCCTTCAGCCGTGCGATGGCCGGTCCGTAGCCGCCGATCCCGTCGGGCGTTTCCGCCACGACGCCGGGCGCGCCGACAAGGCCCTCGACGCCGCGCCAGCTCCTGGCGTTCGCGAGAACGCCGAGAGCGGTCACGCCGCGTCCAGCCAGGAGACGATCGGCGAGCGGCGGCGGGCGATCACTGCCTGGACAATCTGCGCGGTGTGCACGAGGAAGCTCAGCACGATCCACACGATCACGGCGTACATCCCGAGATCGGGACGGCCGAAGAGCGTGAACGCCGTCAGCAGCACCAGGTTCGGATTGCGGCGGGCGGTGATCAGCCGAAAGAAGCTGTCGAACGGCCGCCAGACGTGCATATGCATGCCGAACAGCCGCAGGAAGATCCCCTCCTCGACCCGCTGCAGAATGTAGCCGCCGAAGATGATCGCGATCATCCACTCGGCCCCGGCTCCCGAAAACCCGGCCGCCGGAAGCCCGAAGACCCAGGCCATCCACCAGAACGGCGGGTGCACCAGGTCGATGCCATGGTCCAGCACGTTGCCGAACTCGCTCGAGGTCATGGTGACGCGGGCGAGCTTGCCGTCGACGGTGTCGAGGAAGGTCATGATCCACGCGGCGAGCAGTCCGGGCAGGTAGTGCCCCGTCCAGAACGCCCACATCGCGGCGAAGACGAGGACCAGCCCGACGTAGGTGACGGCGTTCGGCGTTATCCGGCGCACGGCGCACCACTTAGTCACGATGCGCGCCGGAACCGGCCAGACGTACTTCGTGACGGCGTCGGTGACGCCTTTGTACGAACCCGCGAAGCTGCGCGCCTCGACCTCGTCCACCGTCTCAGGGCTGAGCGGGATGAGATAGGCGATCTCGCGCTTGCGGAGCTTCCTGTTGTAGGAGCCGGCCAGCCCCTCGGAATCAAGACGCTCCACCGTGGCGGGCAGGCCCGCGGCCGACCCCTGCGCGATGGCCGCGGCCACGCCCGGCGCCTCAGCCGCCGACACATGCGCCGCGACCGGGACTGCCCCGTCGAGCAGCACGGCGCCCGGCCGCTCGGCCAGCGCGTCGATCAGACGCTGCTCGAACGCGTAGTCCACGCGCAGCAGAAGAACCTCGCCGTCTTGGGGCAGAGCCTCCGCCGTTTCGCGCACCTCCGCCACGCCGGCACGCGCCAGCTGCCGGGTCAGGCGTTCGGCCGAGGACATCCCCCAGATGCGCGCGTCGGACCTTCCGAGAAGGACAGCGACGGCTGCCTGGCGTAGCTGCGTCATAATTTGGTCGTCCGCATCGTCGTTCGTGTGAATGCGTGCTCTTTAATGATGAAACGCCTATTCTGCCAGCCGCCGCGTCCCTGGCGCTCCTCCCAAGCCAACGCACTCGAAGCCCATGCCCAACCCTACGATGCTAAAGTTCGGCCACCCCGCGACGGTGGTGGGCGAAACCGAGCTGTGGTCGGTGCAGATCCGGCCGAAGCAACCCGGCTTCGGCTCGCTCGTGCTGGTCTGCAAGGAGGACGCGTCCGCCTTCGGCGCGCTGAGCCCTGCGGCCTTCGCGGAGCTGGGCCGCGTGGTGGCCGGCCTCGAACCGGCGCTGAAGCGCTTGGCCGGCTACGACAAGATCAATTATCTGATGCTGATGATGGTCGACCCCGACGTCCACTTCCACGTGATCCCCCGCCACGCGACGCCGCGGGCCTTCGAAGGCGTGACCTTCGTCGACGCCGGATGGCCCGGGCCGCCCGCGCTCGGCGAGGGGCCGGAGCTCGACGCCGGGACGATCGCCGCCCTCAAGGCCGCCCTGGCGGCCATCTGGACCGCGCCGTGACGCAAACGTCCAAGGCGCGTGGAACGCTGCCCGGCTTCGGCCTGCTGCAGCGCTACGTCACGGCCCTGACCCTCAGGCCGATGCTGCTGTCGCTCGGCGTGGTGCTCGCGGGGCTGTTGCTCGAGCGCGTGCTGCGCATCGTCGACGTGCTGGCCGCGGCGGGAGCCCCGGTCTATCTCGTGTTCGCGCTCTCGGCGAGCCTCGTCCCGCATTACCTCGGCTTCGCCATGCCGGCCGCCTTCGCGCTCGGCGTCTTCGCCGCCTTCTCGCGGCTGTCCAGCGGGGCCGAACTCGAGTCGATGCTGTCCTCGGGCGTGTCGGTGTGGTCGCTGGCGAAGCCGCTGATGGCGATCGGCGCCGTGATCGCCGCCCTCAACCTGCTGGTCTCGGGCTATCTCGATCCCTACAGCCGCTACAGCTACCGGTCGATCCTGAACTCCTCGGTCTCCTACGCCTGGCGCGCGCACGCGCCGGCCGCCACCTTCATCAACGTGCGCGACGGGCTGACCGTCACCGCCGACGAGGTCGACAACACCGGGCGCAATCTCAAAGGCGTCTTCATCGAGGACCGCGCCGGCGGCCTCGAGACGCTCACCACGGCGCGCGCCGGAAAGCTGGAGGTGACCCCGGACGGCAAGCAGCTCCAGCTGCGGCTCTCCGACGGCGTCGTCCTGCGCAACGCCGCCGGGCAGCGCCCGAGCACGCTGCGGTTCCGCGACCTCGTCTTCGACAAGACCTTCGCGCTCGAGGCGCCGCCCTTCCGGCCGCGCGGCGGCAACGAGCGCGAGCTGACGCTGAACGAGCTTTGGAGCGAGATGAGCGAGGCTGCGCCCTCCGCGCCCTATCGCAAGCTGTCGGCGGAGTTCCACTCCCGCATCGTGCGCTCGCTCGCGATCGTGTTCCTGCCGCTGCTGATCATCCCGCTCAGCATGACGATGCGGCGGCAGAACCGCGTGGCCAACATGGGAGTGGCGGCGCTCGCCCTGATCCTGTTCCAGAACGTGCTGCAGATCGGCGAGACGCTGGCGGAAAAGGGTCTCGCGCCCGCGCCGCTGCTCACCTGGGGCCCGCTGGCGGGGCTCGTGGCGGTCTCGGCGTTCCTGTTCACGACCGGCACCGATCGACCGGGGGATTCGGCGATCTCGCGCTTCACCGACCAGCTCTCGGCGCTCGCCGCCGCGGCGGGGCGCGCGATCGCGCCGCTGTTCCGCCGACGGGCGGCCGCGAGGGGCTGATGCGCGTTCTTCGCTACATGAGCCTGCGCTTCCTTGCGCTTGCGACCGTCGCCACCCTCGTGCTCGCCTCGATCGCGGAGGTGCTCGACCTCGTGGACAACGCGGGCGACATCCTCGATCGCGGCGAGGGCGCCGCGGGCTTCGGAACCTATCTGCTGCTCAGGGTACCGACGCTGATCTCCCACGCCATTCCGCTCGGCGTGCTGGTCGGCGCGCTGATGACGCTGAGCCTGCTGGCGCGCAACAGCGAGATCGTCGCGATGCGGGCCTCGGGGCGCAGCACCGGGAACCTGTTCGCGATGATGTTCCCGGCCGCCTTCCTGATCGCGAGCCTCCAATGCGTGATGCTGGACGCGGTGCTGCCGAAGACGGAGCAGCGGCTCGCATTGTGGTGGGCGGAGGGCCAGGAGCCCAAGTTCGACGGCGCGAAGCCGGTATGGCTTCGGATCGGCGACGACGTCCTGTCGTTCGAGGGCATCGCGGATCGCGGGCGGACGCTGAAGAACCTCAAGGTCTTCGAGCGCTCGCCCGACAAGGCCGCGACGGGGCGCTTGACGGCCGCCGAGGCGCGCTGGGAGAAGAAGCGCTGGACGCTCACCGGCGCGACCTACGCCTCCTTCAAGCGCGGCGTCTCGAACGCCGCCGTGTCGGCCGACGGCGTATGGACGACCACTTTCACCCCCGCCGACGCCGTCGCCGCCATGGAGCCGTTCGGCCAGATCTCCGCGGCGGCGGCGCAGGCCGTCATCAGCGGGCAACGGGTGGCGAACGCGCCGCTCTCGTTCTACGAGACTCAGTTCCACCGCGTGTTCGCGGCCCCCATGGCGGCCGTCGTCATGCTGCTGCTGGCGATGCCGGGCGCCTTCGTGAACTGGCGCGACGCGCGCTCCGCGAAGCACGCCATGACCGGGCTCGCGCTCGGCCTCGTCTTCCTGGTCTGCGACGGACTGCTGACCTCGCTCGGGCTCGCGGCGATCCTGCCGCCGATCATCGCCGCCTGGTCCGGGACCGTCCTGTTCCTCGGGATCGGCGCCTGGAACCTCAACCGCATGGAGCAGGGCCTCGCGCGGCCGAGCCGCCGGCGGACGCTCGCCCTGGAGACCGGCCGATGAGCCAGATCGACGTCCGCCCGGTCGAAGGCAAGCGCGACCTCGACCGCTTCATCACGCTGCCGAACCGGTTGCAGGCGGCCGACCCGAACTTTGTCCCCCAGCTGACTATGGAGCGGCGCGAGGCGCTGTCGCCGGCCAAGAACCCGCTGTTCCGGCACGTCCAGGCGCAGTTCTTCCTGGCGTGGCGCGACGGCGCGCCCGTCGGCCGCATCAGCGCGCAGAGCGACGATCGGGTGGCCGATTGCGGCCACTTCGGCCTTCTCGCCGGCGAGGACGACCCGGAGGTGTTCCGCGCCCTGTTCGCCGCGGCGGAAGCCTGGCTGAAGGCGAAGGGACGGACCGAGGTCCGCGGGCCGTTCAACCTGTCGATCAACGAGGAGTGCGGGTTGCTGGTCGACGGCTTCGACTCGGCCCCGATGCTGTTCATGCCGCACGACGCGCGCTACGTCGCGGCCCGCGTCGAAGAGCAGGGCTACGCCAAGGCGATGGACCTGTTCGCCTACCTGCACCTCACCAGCGACCCCTTCCCCAAGGCGGTCGAGCGCATTATCGAGCGCCCGCGGCCGCCGGAGGTCGTGGTGCGGCACCTCGACTGGAAGCGGTACGACGAAGAGATCGCGACCGTCATCGACATCTTCAACGACGCCTGGTCGGAGAACTGGGGCTTCGTGCCGTTCAGCCCCGAAGAGCTCGACCACCTGGCGAAGTCGCTGAAACTGCTGATCGACGAGCGGCTGCTCTGGATCGTCGAAGTGTCCGGCCGCGCCGCGGCCTTCGGGGTCGGCCTGCCCAACCTCAACGAGATGATCGCGGACTTCGGCGGCAAGCTGCTGCCGTTCAACTGGGCGAAGCTCGTCTGGCGACTGAAGCGCATGACCTACACCAGCGGCCGGGTGGCGCTGATGGGCGTGCGCAAGGAGTACGCCCGCTCGTTCCTCGGCCGGGCCATGCCGATCTACATCTTCGACGAGTTCCGCAAGGAGGGCCGCCGCCGCGGGATCGAGCGGGTGGAGATGTCCTGGGTGCTCGAGAGCAACATGCCGATGCGGCACATGGGCGAGGCGCTCTCGAACGGCTCCGCCTACAAGACCTACCGCATCTACCGCAAGGCGCTGGCGTGACCCGCACCGCGCTCGTGCTGGCGGGCGTCCGGCCGGGCCGCGACGCGCTCGCGGAGTTCGCCGGCGTCACCCACAAGGCGCTGATCCCGATCGGCGGCGTCCCCATGGTGGAGCGGGTGATCGCGGCGCTGCGCGACAGCGGCCGGATTGACCGCATCGTCGTCTCGATCGACCGGCCGGAGTTGATCGATCTTCCCGGAGTCGAGGTTCTGAAATCATCGACCTCGGTCAGCCGCAGCGTCGGCGAGGCCTTCGAGGCGCTCGGCGCGCCGCTGCTGGTCACCACCGCCGACCACGCGCTGCTGGAGCCGGAGTGGATCCGCTGGTTCCTCGACCATCTGCCCGACGCCGACGTGGTGGCGGGGCTGGCGCGCGACCGCGACGTGATGGCGGCGGCGCCGGACACCAAGCGCACCTTCCTGCGCTTCCGCGACGGCCGCTTCTCCGGCTGCAACCTGTTCTACCTGCGCGACCCGCGGGCCGGGCGGGCGATCCAGATGTGGCAGATCGTGGAGAACGAGCGGAAGAAGCCCTTCGCCCTACTCCGCCGCCTCGGGATTGGGGCCGTGATCGCCGCCCTGTTCGGCCGTCTCACGCTCGGCTACGCCATGCGCCGGATCGAGCAGATCGCCGGCTGCTCGGCAGGCGTCGTCGAGCTGCCCTTCGGCCGCGCCGCGATCGACGTCGACAAGCCGGCCGACCTGGTGCTGGTCCGGAAAATGATCGAGGGCTGACGCCCGAGCCGACGAAAAAGGACGAGCGGTCGTCACGCCGCTCGTCGAAGTCGGGGGCGTCGACGCCCCGGCGCGGGCCGGGACTGTCGGACGGCGCCTCCGCGCGTGCGCGGACCCGCCGAGATCAGGGTTTGTGTGACGTCGGGGGACCGCCGCGGGAGGCGGCGATCCCAGCGCGCAATCAGACCGCGCGCAAAGGCGCCTCGGCGGCGAGCGGGATCGTCGGCTGCTCGTCCTGCGACAGGTAGCGCAGCCGGAGCGGCTTGAGCACGAACAGCGCTATGAGCGCCGCGGCGACGTTCAGGCCGATGATCAGCGCGAACACGGCGGACCAGCCGTAGGCCGCAGACAGGACGCTCGCGAACGGGACCAGGAAGGCCGCTGAGCCTTTGGCCGTGTAGAGCAGACCGGCGTTCGTGGCCGCGAACTTCGACCCGAAGGTGTCGCCGCAGGTGGCCGGGAACAGGCTGTAGATCTCGCCGAACACCCCAAAATAGGCTGCGGTCGCGAACACGAAGACGATCGGGTTGTGGCCGAAGGTCAGCAGCGTGCAGACGGCGGCCGCGGCGATCAAGAACGCGAGGAACATCGTGTTCTCCCGGCCGATCTGGTCGGAGAGGTAACCGAACAGCGGCCGGCCGAAGCCGTCGAAGATGCGATCCAGCGAAATCGCGAGCGTCAGCGCCGCCATCTGCAGACCGAACATGCTGACGGGGACGCCCGCCACGTTGAAGTCCTTGGCGATCGGCGCGATCTGGGCCGCGGCCATCAGGCCGCCCGACGCCACCATCACGAACATCGCGTACATCACCCAGAACACGGGCGTGCGCAGCGCCTCGCCCGGCTTGCGGTCCACCGAACTCTGCGGCAGGCGGAGCGTCTTGCGGCGGATCGGCGCGAGCACCGCGGGCTTCTTCAGCAGGAAGGCGACCACGACGACCACCCCGCCCTGGATCAGGCCGAAGGTCAGAAACGCGCTTTCGTAACCGCTCGAGGCGATCATCTTGGCGATCGGCACCACCGTCAGCGCGGCGCCCGCGCCGAAACCGGCGGCTGTCGCGCCGGCCGCCAAGCCGCGGCGGTCCGGAAACCACTTGAGGGCGTTGCCGACGCAGGTGCCGTAGACCGATCCCGCGCCGACGCCGCCGATCACCGCGGCGAGATACAGCAGGGGAAGCGAGTCCGCGTAGGAGTCGAGCACCCAGGCGAGCGAGATCATGACGCCGCCGAAGGCGACGACGACGCGCGGGCCGTAGCGGTCCACGAACCAGGCCTCGACCGGCACCAGCCAAGTCTCGGTCGCGACGAAAAGGGTGAAGGCGAACTGGATGGCCGCGCGGCCCCAGTGAAATTTGGCGTCGATAGGATCGACGAACAGCGTCCAGCCGTACTGGAGGTTTGCGATCATCGCCATGCACAGCACGCCGAGAGCGAGCTGCGACCACTTGGTCGCAGATACGTTTGCGTTTTCCATCCCACACTCTGTTGTTGTTGAATTCAGAGATTGGAATGAGCCTGCGCGCATCCTTTGGCATACGGAACGCCAGTTATTGGCATGCCAGACATGCGGCGTTCGGACACATCCTGAGGGCCGCGCGCCATGATTTCGCTGCAAACGAAGAGACGCCGATCACGGATCCGTGATCGGCGTCTCTTCGTTTGGGGTGAGCGACGAACGTGGGCGAGCGGCGCTTAGAGCCCGCGTTCGACCCAGCGGCCCGTCAGCTCGACCGCATGATCGACGTCGGCGGGGAAGTCCAGCTCGCCCCACTCCAGCCCCTCGATCGAGCGCACGCCGACGCCGCCCTTGTAGCGGGCGATGCCGTCGATGGCGGAGAGATACCAGCGCTTGAGGCCCTCCTCCGAGCGCATCAGGCGCTCGATCTCGCCCACGAAGGTCGCGCCGCCCTCCTCCGTGAAGCGCAGGAAGCCGATCGATTCGCCGGTGACGAGATCGTCCGGCAGCGTCTTGCCGATGGCGAGCAGCCGGCCGTCCTCCTCCCGCACCTTCATGTCGTCGGTGTCGTAGTCGGCCTTGCGGTCGATCGTCACCGTGATCGGGGCGGTCGCCGGGCTTTCCAGCACGCGCCGGACGATGCCGGGTTCGATCAGCGTGTCGCCGTTCAGGATCAGGAACTCGCCGGTCATCCGATGACGGGCGATCCAGCAGCTCGCGAGGTTGTCGGCGAGCTCGTAGAACGGGTTGTGCGTGGTCCGGAGCGTCGCGCCGGGCAGATCGATCTCGGCCAGCGCCGCCTCGACCTTCTCGGCTTCAAAGCCCGTCACGACGGTGACGTCGTCGACGCCGGCGGCGACCAGCGCCCGCACCTGCCACTCCAGCAGGCTGCGGCCGGAGAACGGGATCAGGCACTTCGGCGTCTCGGCGGTGAGCGGGAGAAGGCGACGGCCCTGCCCCGCGCTCAAGATGACGACCTTCACGCGGGAGCATCCTCTTCGTCGACGATCTCGGTGGTCTCGATCGCGATGCCGAAGCCGGCGAGACCCACGAACTGGCGCTCGTGGCCGGCCAGGAGGCCGATCTTGCGCACGCCGAGGTCGCGCAGGATCTGCGCCCCGACGCCGATCTCGCGCCAGCGCGCGCGGCGCTGGCGCGCGCTCACGTGCTTCTCCTCGGACGGGTCCGCCGGACCGCTCGCGTCCGCGGCGTCGCGCAGCACCGAGGGGTCGCGGATCAGCACGAACACGCCGCGCTTGGCGTCGCCGAAGCGGGCGAGCGCGTTGTCGAGCCAGCCCTTCGAGGTGGCGGCCCCGCGCAGCAGGTCGGACAGCAGGTGCTCGCGGTGGATGCGGCAGGGCGTGGCGCCGGCCGCGCCAACGTCGCCCACGGTGATCGCGAGATGCTGCGTCTGCTCGAACGGCGTCTCGTAGATCGTGATGGTGGCGTCGCAGCCGTTGATCCGGCGCTCGAACCGGTCGATGCGCTTTACGAAGGTCTCGCGGCGCGAGCGGTGGTCGATCAGGTCCTCGATCGAGACGATCTTGAGGCCATGCTCGCGGGCGAAGGCGACCAGCTCCGGCAGGCGCTTCACGGTGCCGTCGTCGTTGACGACCTCGGCCAACACGCCGACCGGCGGCAAGCCGGCGAGGGTCGCGAGATCGACGCCCGCCTCGGTGTGGCCCGAGCGGGTCAGCACGCCGCCCTCGCGGGCGATCAGCGGGAAAATGTGCCCCGGACGCAGGAAATCGGCGGCGACGGCGTTGTCGCTTGCGAGCCCGCGCACGGTGTTCGCGCGCTCCTCCGCCGAAATGCCGGTGGTGAGGCCGATCCTGTAGTCGACCGACACGGTGAACGCGGTGCGCATCGGATCGCGGTTGTTCGCCACCATCGGCGCGAGGTTGAGCTCGTCGGCGCGGTCCGCCGTCATCGGCGCGCAGATGATGCCGCTGGTGTGGCGGATCATGAAGGCGAGCGTCTCGGGCGTCGCCTTGGAGGCCGCCATGATGAGGTCGCCCTCGTTTTCGCGGTCGGTGTCGTCGACCACGACGACCAGTTCGCCCGCCGCGATCGCCGCGACCGCCGCATCGATGCTGTCGAGTTCCATCTGCCCACGCTCGTTTCGCGCGGTTTGTTTACCGCGCCGGTCGAATGCACCCCATGTCACGGGGGGTCAAGTGCGACGGACGCCGGGCCCCCGCGCGCCGACCGGGCGCCTTGACCCCGCCTCCGCCGCCGCTAGCCTCGTGATCCCCAAAGTTCGCGAGTCCCGCATGCCCGCAGAATTCGTCCTGATCCCCTGCCTCTCCGACAATTACGCGGTGTTGATCCGCCACGGCGCGAGCGACACCACCGTGCTGGTGGACGCGCCCGAAGCCGGCCCGATCCTGCGGACGCTGCAGCTGAAGGGATGGGACCTCACCCACGTGCTGATCACCCACAAGCACCCGGACCACATCGACGGCCTGCCGGGGCTGAAGGCGAAATACCATCCGCGGGTGTTCGGGCCCGCCGCCGAGGCCGACGCCATCCCCGGCCTCGACTTCGGCATGAGCGAGGGCGACGTCGCAGAGATCGGCGGCTTCCGCTTCGAGGCGATCGAAACGCCCGGGCACACCAAGGGCCACATCGTGTTCCACGAGCCGAACGAGGGCTGGCTGTTCGCGGGCGACACGCTGTTCGTCATGGGCTGCGGGCGGCTGTTCGAGGACACGCCGAAGGCGATGTGGCGCTCGCTGTCCAAGCTCGCCGCGCTGCCGGCCTCGACGCGGGTCTGGTGCGGCCACGAGTACACCCTGTCGAACGCGAAGTTCTGCGCGTCGATCCTCCCGCAGGATCAGGCGATCGCCGAGCGGCTCGCCAAGATCGAGGCGGATCGCGCCGCCGGCAAACCGACCGTGCCGACGACGATCGGGGCGGAGAAGGCGACAAACGTCTTCCTGCGCGCCGGCGAAGCCAAGGTCGCCGCGGCGGTGGGCATGGACACGGGCGATTCGGCCGCGGTCTTCGCCGAACTCCGCGAGCGAAAGAACCGGGGATGACCGGGCTCGATGGCCTTTCGGCGAGCGAGGTCGTCCGCAAACTCGGGCTTCAGCCGCACCCGGAGGGCGGCCATTTCCGCGAGACGTTCCGCGACCCCGCGACCGACGCCGCCGGACGGTCGCGCTCGACCGCGATCTACTTCCTGCTCGGCCTCGGCGAAGTCTCGGCCTGGCACCGGGTGGACGCGGTCGAGGTCTGGCACTTCTACGCGGGCGCGCCGCTGGCGCTCACGCTGTCGGCCGACGGCCATGACGCGCAGGCGCACCGGCTCGGACTGAACCTCGGAGCGGGCGAGGCGCCGCAGGTGGTGGCGCCGGCGGGCTGGTGGCAGGCGGCGGAGTCGCTGGGCGCCTGGACGCTGGTCGGCTGCACGGTGGCGCCGGGGTTCGACTTCGCGGGCTTCGAACTCGCCCCGCCGGACTGGCGCCCGACGCCCCGGCCCTCAGACCGCGGCTGACGAGGACTTGCGTCGGTCGCGGCCGCCGAAGGTCGCGACCAGCGCGCCCGCCACGATGAGCCCGCAGGCGACGGCGAGCGCCGGGGTGCCCTGCGCGTAGCCCGCCGCGATCAGCAGCAGCGTCGAAAGCAGCGGCGCGGCGTAAGACAGCACGCCGAGCAGCCGCACGTCGCCGCGCTTCATGCCGACGTCCCAGACGTAGAAGGCGAGGCCGACCGGCCCGAGGCCGAGGCCCGCGACGGCGGCCCAGGCGAGCGCGCCCTGCGGCCAGACGGTCGCCTCGAAGGCGATATGGCAGAGGGCTGCGAGGAGCGCGGTGGCGAGGCAGAAGCCCGCGACCGCCTCGGTCGGCGTCGTCTGGAACAGCCGGGACGCCACCGAATATCCGGACCACAGCAGGGCGCAGGCAAAGGCCGCCGCGTAGCCCGGCGCGTAGGCCGCGTCGAAGCCGAAGCCGCCGGAGCGGCCGCCGATGATGAGCGCAGCGCCGCCGAGGCCGAGGAGCGCGCCCAGGACGTGGCGAAGGCGCAAGCCGCCGCCCGGCAGGAAGGCCGACAGGAGAACGATGAGCAGCGGCCACAGATAGGCGATCAGGCTCGCCTCCGCCGGCGGCGCGAGCCTGAGCGCCCCGAAGTAGCAGGCGTGGTAGCCGAACAGCCCACCGACGCCGTGCAGCCACACCGGCCACGGCTGCCGCAGGGCGGCGAGCCCGCCGGGCCGGCGCGCGGCCACGGCGAGGCCCACCGCGCCGCCGATCGCGAAGGTCAGCGCCGTCATCAGGAACGGGGGAACGGCCCCGCTCGCGGCGGTCAGCGTCGCGAGCGAGGACCAGAGCAGGATGGCGAGGGAGCCGACGAGGGTGGCGCGGGTCATGGCGAACACAGTTTGTAAGGAGCGAGCCAGGGGGCTTAGATGAAGCGCCAATCAAGGTTATCGTTCGTCGACCATGAGCCACGCTGAATTCATCATCGCCTTCAAGGGACCGGCGGTCGACGATGGACGTATCGACGTCCGCGACCTGGCGCCAGCGCTTCTATCCCTTGGGCGCTCGATCGATGCGGCGAACCTCGCGATCAATGGCGAGCGTCACCCCGTCAAGGTCGACGTGCGGGCGCTCAGCGCCGGCTCGTTCGAAGTGCTCATCGACGTCAGCCTGTCAGGCTGGGAGAGCGTCAAGTCGCTCCTCGTGAGCTCCGACGTCGAGACCGCCAAAGCCCTTCTGGAATGGCTCGGGCTGCTCGCAACCGGCTCGGCTTCGCTGATCGCGCTCTACCGCTGGCTCGCCGGGCGGAAGCCCGATAATGTCGTGAGAGCGCCCGGTGGGTCCGTGACCATCCATGCAGGAGCGGAGAGCATTACGGTTCCGATGGAGGTCCTCCGGCTTTACCGCGACATCGCTGTGAACCGCGCGCTTGGCGAGATGCTTGATACGCTGAAGAACGAAGCGCTCGACGCCATCGAGTTTCGCGACCCTCACTCGCGGCGCGCTGTCGAAATCCTGACGCGCGAGGACCGTCCAGCGTTCGAGTTGCCGCGCATCGAGGACGAAACGGTCATCGACGATACGCGCCAAATCGCGCTTTCGATCCGAAGTCTGGCCTTTCAGGAGGGCAACAAGTGGCGGCTGTTTGACGGTCAGAACGTCATCACGGCCACAATCGAAGACAAGGAATTCACGTCGAAGGTCGACCGCAGCGCCATCCGGTTCGCCAAGGGCGACATATTGATCTGCGAAGTGCGGAGCATTCAGATGCAGACCGCCGAAGGCCTGAAGTCGGAGCACTTCGTCCGGAAGGTGATCGAGCATCGGCCGGCTCCGACACAGATCCCTCTGCCGCTGGATCTCGACGGTCGGGATTGAGACTGGCTCCAGCCTCAATCCCGACGCGGCGGGCGATCAGGTGATGTACTGGCCGCCGTTGATGGTCAGCGTCGAGCCGGTGACGAAGCCGGCCTTGTCGCCGGCGAGGTAGACCACCGCCTCCGCGATCTCGTCCGATTCGCCGAGGCGGCCGACCGGGATCGTCGCGATGATGCTCTCGCGCACCTTCTCCGGCACCGCCATCACCATCTCGGTCGCGATGTAGCCAGGGGCGATCGCGTTGACGGTGACGCCCTTCTTGGCGTTCTCCTGCGCGAGCGCCTTGGTGAAGCCGATCACGCCAGCCTTGGCCGCGGAGTAGTTCGCCTGACCCATCTGGCCCTTCTGGCCGTTGATGGAGGTGATGTTGATGATGCGGCCGAAGCCGCGCTCGCGCATGCCGTCGATCACGGGCCGCGTCATCGTGAACATCGAGTCGAGGTTGGTGCTGATGACCTCGCGCCACTGCTGGAAGGTCGACTTGTGGAACATCGAGTCGCGGGTGATGCCGGCGTTGTTCACCAGCACGTCGATCGGCCCGACCTCGGCCTCGACCTGGGCGATTCCGGCCGCGCAGGCGTCCGGGTCGGCGACGTCCCACTTGAAGACGGCGATGCCGTGCTCGGCCTTGAAGGCGTTCGCCTTCTCGTCGTTGCCGGCGTAGGTGGCGGCCACGTTGTAGCCCGCCTTCTTGAGCGCGATCGAGATCGCCTCGCCGATGCCGCGCGTGCCGCCGGTGACGAGCGCCGTCCGTGCCATTTCAGCCTCCCAGGAATCCAGACAGAGTCCGGGCGTTGTCCCCGCCCGTGAAGGAATGAGGCCGGCCGCGCGCAGCCGGCCGAAGAGCGGCGCGGCTCAGTCGCGCGCGACCGTCAGCGCGATGCCCATGCCGCCGCCGATGCAGAGCGTGGCGAGGCCCTTCTTGGCGTCGCGCTTGATCATCTCGTGCAGCAGTGTGACCAGCACGCGGGCGCCCGACGCGCCGATCGGGTGGCCGATCGCGATCGCGCCGCCGTTGACGTTGACCTTCGAGAGGTCCCAGCCGAGGTCCTTGTTCACCGCGCAGGCCTGCGCGGCGAAGGCCTCGTTGGCCTCGATCAGGTCGAGGTCGGCCGCCGACCAGCCCGCCTTCTCCAGCGCCTTGCGCGAGGCCGGGATCGGGCCTGAGCCCATCACCGCCGGGTCCACGCCGGCCTGCGCCCAACTGACGATGCGCGCAAGCGGCTTCAGGCCCTTGGCGGCGGCCTGCGCGGCCGAGGTCACCACCAGCGCCGCGGCGCCGTCGTTGATGCCCGAGGCGTTGCCCGCGGTGACGGTGCCGTCCTTCGAGAAGGCCGGGCGCAGCTTCGCCATGGATTCGAGCGTCGCGCCGTGGCGGATGTACTCGTCCTGGTCGACGACGATGTCGCCCTTCTTCGACGCGATCGTCACGGCCACGATCTCGTCCTTGAACCTGCCGGCCTTCTGCGCCGCCTCGGCCTTGTTCTGCGAGGCCACAGCGAACTCGTCCTGCTGCTCGCGGGTGATCTGCCACTTCTCGGCGACGTTCTCGGCGGTGGCGCCCATGTGGTAGCCGTTGAAGGCGTCCCAGAGGCCGTCCTTGATCATCGTGTCGATGAACTTGACGTCGCCCATCTTGGTGCCGGACCGCATGTGCGCGGCGTGGGCCGACTGGCTCATGCTCTCCTGGCCGCCGGCCACGACGAAGACGCTGTCGCCCTGGGCGACCGCCTGCGCCGCCAGCGCCACGGCGCGGAGCCCCGAGCCGCACACCTGGTTGATGCCCCAGGCCGCCGCCTCGATCGGGATGCCCGCGCCGATAGAGGCCTGGCGCGCCGGGTTCTGTCCCTGCGCGGCGGTCAGCACCTGGCCGAGGATGGTCTCGGAAATCTCGCCCGGGTCGACGCCGGCGCGCTCGAGAGCCGCCTTGATCGCGATCTTGCCGAGCTCATGGGCCGGCAGGGAGGCGAGCGATCCGTTGAAGGAGCCGACCGGGGTGCGCGCGGCGCCCACGATGACGACGTCGGTCTCTGCCATGATCTTTCCTCCGGTCCTGTCGGAAAAGAAGCGTCGCCGCCGCGAGAAGCGACGGCGTCGGGTTGCGTTTATCGGTAGCCCCGCCGCGTGGCGTCAAGACGACGTCCGTCGATCCGCCCGTGTTTGAGCCCAAAGAACTATGCGGGGATTGGCGCGCCTGCGTCATTAGCCGTGCTGGCGGCGTATCGGCCTCGCACTGCACAAAAATCTGGCCGCCGCCCTATTTTAGCCTTATCGTCCCAATGCCTCGGCGGGCCCTGAGCCGTGTCGCGCCGCGGGAGGAACGTCGTAAAAAGCCCGGGAAGGGCGGAGATGTGCGCGCTATGTCGAGTACGACCGATCCGATCACGATCAAGAAATACGCCAATCGGCGCCTGTATAACACGGGCACCAGCACGTATGTGACGCTCGAAGACCTCGCCGCGATGGTCAAGAAGGGCGAAGACTTTCATGTGGTCGACGCGAAGAGCGGCGACGACATCACACACCAGGTGCTGACGCAGATCATCTTCGAGCAGGAGAACAAGGGGCAGAACCTGCTCCCGATCACCTTCCTGCGGCAGTTGATCCGGTTCTACGGCGACAGCGTGCAGAGCTTCGTGCCGAAGTATCTCGAGCTGTCGATGGCGGCGCTGACCCGCGACCAGGACAAGATGCGCTCGTCGATGGGCGGGTTCGGCGCGGCCGCGCCGTTCCAGTCGGTGGTCGAGGAGCAGATGCGGACGAACGTCGCGATCATGGAGCGCGCGTTCCGCATGTTCACCGCCTTCCCCGGCCAGACCGAGGGCGCGGCGGCGAGCGCCGAGCCGGCGGCCCCGGCCCCCAGGGAAGAGAAGTCCGCGGCCGAGCTCGACGACCTCCGCCGCGAGATGGCCGAGATGCGCGATCGCCTCGATCGGATGGCGACGCCCGCGAAGGGCTGAGCCCCCCGGACGGGCGCTCCGGCTCACGCGCCCTGCGCCGATCAAAAAGCCGCGGCTCTGAAACGAGCCGCGGCTTTTTTCATGGTCAGGCGGCCGAGTCTTCCAGCGCCTCAAGCTCGGCGATCATGCGCTCGATGAGGCCGAGGCCGGTCTGCCAGAACGCCGGGTCGCGGGCGTCGAGGCCGAACGGCGCCAGCAGCTCCGGATAGGGCTTGGCCCCGCCCGCCGACAGCAGCGCGAAGTAGCGCTCCACGAAGCCCTCCGACGCGTTCTCGTAGACCGCGTAGAGCGAGTTCACGAGGCAGTCGCCGAAGGCGTAGGCGTAGACGTAGAACGGCGAGTGGATGAAGTGCGGGATGTAGGTCCAGAACACCTCGTACCCCTCGCCGATCCGGATCGACGGCCCGAGGCTCTCGGTCTGCACGTCGAGCCAGATCTCGTTGAGGCGCTCCGAGGTGAGCTCGCCGCTCCGCCGCTCCTCATGCACCTTCCGTTCGAAGGTGTAGAAGGCGATCTGGCGGACCACCGTGTTCAGCATGTCCTCGACCTTGGAGGCGAGCATCGCCTTGCGCTGGGCCGGCTCCGTGGTCTTGGCGAGCAGCGCGCGGAAGGTGAGCATCTCGCCGAACACCGAGGCG
The DNA here is from genome assembly GCF_000526315.1 of Methylopila sp. 73B. Classification (NCBI taxonomy): domain Bacteria; kingdom Pseudomonadati; phylum Pseudomonadota; class Alphaproteobacteria; order Hyphomicrobiales; family Methylopilaceae; genus Methylopila; species Methylopila sp. 73B. The sequence continues at coordinate 2,903,875 of NZ_JAFV01000001.1, forward strand.
GTCTCGGCCAGCGTCAGCGGCGTCGGCGCCATCAGCGGGCCGTTCGGCGCGGCCAGCACCTGGTGGACGCCATGGCCGAGTTCGTGGGCGAGCGTCATCACGTCCCGCGGCCGGCCGAGATAGTTCAGCAGCACGTAGGGGTGGGCCGACGGCACGGTCGGGTGCGCGAAGGCCCCCGGCGCCTTGCCGGGGCGGGTCGGCGCGTCGATCCAGCCCCGCTCGAAGAAGCGGCCGGCGATCTCGGCCATCTCCGGCGCGAAGCCGCCGTAGGCGCCGAGCACGGTGTCGCGGGCCTCGTCCCAGGGGATCGTGCGGGTCGGGGCGGTCGGCAGCGGCGCGTTGCGGTCCCAGTGGTTCAGCGCGTCCATGCCGAACCACTTCGCCTTCAGCTTGTAGTAGCGGTGCGAGAGCCGCGGATAGGCGTCGCGCACGGCCGAGACCAGCGCGTCCACCACCTCGCGCTCGACGCGGTTGGCGAGATGGCGGCTGTCGGCCACGTCCTCGAACCCGCGCCAGCGGTCGGAGATCTCCTTGTCCTTCGCCAGCACGTTGGTGATCAGCGTGAAGGTGCGGACGTTCGCCTTGAAGGTCTTGGCGAGCGCGTCGGCGGCGACCTTGCGGCGCTCAGGCGCCGGGTCCTGCAGCATGTTGAGCGTGGGCTCGAGCGTAAGCGTCTCGCCGTCGATCTCGAAGCGGAGCGCCGCCATGGTCTCGTCGAACAGGCGGTTCCAGGCGCCGCGGCCCGTGACCGACTTCTCGTGGAACAGTTGCTCGACGCGATCCTCGAGCTGGTGCGGCCGCTCCTTGCGCACGTCGTCCAGGAACGGGCGGTAGCGGGCGAGCTGGGACTCCGCGAGCGCTCCGTCGATGACCGCGTCGTCCAACCGGTTGAGCTCGAGCGTGAAGAACAGCAGATGCGACCAGACGGTCGTCAGCTTCTCCTGCACGTCGCCATAGAATTTGGAGCCCTTGGGATCCGTGGTGTCGCCGGCGTAGACCAGGCTGGCATAGGAGGCGACGCGGCCCGTCAGGTCGTCGAGCGCCTCATAGGCCTTCACGACCTCCACCAGACGGCCGCTCGCCGCGAACTCCCCGAGCTTGCCCTTGTAGGCCGCCTCGAAAGCTTGCGCTTCGGTCTCGGCGCGGGCGAGGTCGGCGGCGACCTCCGGGCTGTCGAGGCCGGGATAGAGGTCGGCGAGGTTCCATTCGGGCAACGACCCGAGGGCGGCTGAAACTGTGGACAAGGGCAAGCCTGCTCGTTCGTGGGGGACCCGGACGGCGCGCGCCCGGCGGCGCATGGTCGCCAATGATATCGCAAGCGGGTCGTCGCCGATCAATGGCGCGGCGTGCGGCGAACGCGCTTCGCGGCGAATACGCGTTTCGACTTAAGCGGCCATTTACCCTGAGCGCGGATGCTCGCCCGGTTCGGTTTTGATTTTCCTCCCGGTTCCGCGAAAGCTCCGTATGAGCGCAACGATCCTCATCGTCGACGACGATCCGGTCCAGCGCCGCCTGCTCGAGGCGCAGGTCCGACGTTTCGGCTACGAGGCGCGGACCGCCGAAGACGGCGCCGGCGCGATCGAAGCGCTGACGCTTCCGGGCGCGGCCTACGACCTCATGTTCCTCGACCTCGCCATGCCCGGCATGGACGGCCTCGCCGTGCTGGAGCGCATGCGCGAGCTGGGCTCCCCCACGCCGGTGATCGTGCAGACCGCGAACGGCTCGATCGAGGCCGTGGTCACCGCCATGCGGGCGGGCGCGGCCGATTTCGTGGTGAAGCCGGTCGGCCCCGAGCGGCTGCAGATCTCGATCCGCAACGCGCTGCGCGCCGACGCCCTCGAAGGCGAGATCCGCCGGATCGGCCGCCGGGCCGCGGGCACGCTGAGCTTCCGCGACCTTCCGACCCGAGCGCCCGCGATGGCCGAGGCGGTGCGCATCGGCGAACGGGCGGCGGCGTCCCACATTCCGGTGCTGATCGAGGGCGAATCGGGCGTCGGCAAGGAGCTGTTCGCCCGCGCCATCGCCGGCTCCGGCGACCGGCGCGGCAGACCCTTCGTGGCGGTGAACTGCGGCGCGATCCCAAGTTCCCTCGTGGAGTCGATCCTGTTCGGCCACGAGAGGGGCGCCTTCACCGGCGCGATGGAGCGCCACGTCGGCAAGTTCGCCGAAGCCGACGGCGGCACGCTGTTCCTCGACGAGATCGGGGAGTTGCCGCAGGACGCGCAGGTCAAGCTGCTGCGCGCGGTGCAGGAGGGCGAGGTCGACCCGGTCGGCGCCAAGCGTCCGCTCAAGGTCGACATCCGCGTGATCTCGGCGACGAACCGGGACCTGTTCGCCCGCGTGCGCGAGGGCTCGTTCCGCGAGGATCTCTATTACCGGCTAAGCGTCTTCCCGGTGAAGGTGCCGCCGCTGCGCGCCCGGCGCGCGGACGTGGCCGACCTCGCCCGCCGGTTCCTGGCGCGCTTCGCCGCCGAAGAGAACCGCGCGGTGCGCGATCTCAGCGCTCAGGCGCTCGGCCTGCTGGAGCGCTACGACTGGCCGGGCAACGTGCGCCAGCTCGAGAACGCTGTGTTCCGCGCCGTCGTGCTGGCGGAGGGCGACGTGCTGCGCGCGGTCGACTTCCCGCAGATCGCCGCCCTGCTCGGCGCCGCGCCGGAACACCTGGCCGAAGAGCCGCCGCCCTCGCTCGCCCGGGATCTCGCCGAACCGGAGCTCGAGCGCCGGCTCGATGCGCCCGCGCTGCCGCTGTTCGACGCCGACGGGCTGCTGCGCCCGATCGAATCGCTCGAGCGCGACGCGATTCGCTACGCCATCCGCCATCTCGGCGGCCAGATGACCGAGGTGGCCCGCCGCCTCGGGATCGGACGCTCGACCCTCTACCGCCGACTCAAGGACCTCGGTCTCGAGACCGAATGTGGCGGCCGGGACACGAGCGACGACGAAGCCGTCGCCTGAGGCGCCGGACCTGATGCTGACGATTGAACCGCGCCGCGCCGACGCTCATGGTCGGCCGGCTTTACGGGGGAAGTGACGCCATGATCACCAGCGCTGACCGCGGACCGAAGACGGCTCCGACGCCCAAGCGCGCCTGGCGCGCCGCCGCCCTCGGCGTCAGCCTGTCGGCCCTGACCTTCGCGGGCGCTCTGGCGCAGGCGCCGGGGACGACCGCCGCCGTCGCCACCCCGGAGGCCGCCCAGACGCCGGCGCCGACGCCGGTGGTCCCCGACGTCACCGGTTCGGTCGACGCCGCGGGCGAAGCCAAGGACGAACCCGCCGCGGCGAGCGCGGTCCCCGACGCCGAACAGGCCGCGCCGGCCACCCCCGGCCCGGTCGAGGCGATCCATCCGACCGACCCGCTGCAGACCGCGGTGACCGCGCTGCTCGCCACCGACGGCGCCGGGCAGAGCCTCAAGATGCCGGCCGGCGACCGCGCAGCGCTGATCGCGTTCTACGCCGCCCGCAACGGCTCGCCGCTGTGGCTCGCCGACAGCCGCTTCACGCCGCAGGCCGACGCGGCGCGCGCGAAGATCGCCTCCGCCGCCGACGACGGGCTCGATCCGAAGCGCTATGCGCTGCCGAGCTCGCCGGCCTCGTCCGAACCCGCGGTCGTGGCGCGCGCCGACGTCATGCTGTCCGCGGCGGCTCTCGCCTACGCCCGCGAGGCTTGGGGCGGCCGCGTCAACCCGACCACGATCTCCCGCTCGATCGGCGCCGGCGCCCCGCGCTTCGACGCGGCCGCGGCGCTGGTCGCGATCTCGGCCTCCGCCGACGTCGCGACCACACTCGACGGCTTCAACCCGCCGCACGCCCAGTTCCAGGCGCTGCGCAAGCTGCTGATCGCCAAGCGCGCCGAAAGGACGGAGGCTCCGAAGCAGCCGCTGATCCTCGAGGGCAAGCTGTTGAAGCCCGGCGTCGAGGACGAGCGCGTGCCCGTGCTGCGCGCACGGCTCGGCCTCGCCGAGCGTCCGGGCGACCTGATGTTCGACGACGCGCTCGCCGAGGCGCTGTCGGCCTTCCAGAAGACGAAGAAGCTGCCGGTCTCGGGCCTCGCCAACCGCCAGACCATCCGCGCCCTGAACGCCGAAGGACGCGGCGCCGATCCGACCGCCCTGCTCGTCGCCAACATGGAGCGCTGGCGCTGGATGCCGCGCGAGCTCGGCGCGAAGCACGTGTTCGTCGACGTGGCCGCGTTCGAGCTGCACATCATGCAGGATGGCCGCTCGATCCACGACACGCGCGTGATCGTCGGCAAGGACACCAACCAGACGCCGCTGTTCTCGAACGCGATCGACCACATCGTGGTCAACCCGTACTGGAACGTGCCGACCTCGATCGCCGTCAAGGAGATGCTGCCGCAGCTCCGCCGGGATCCGAACTACCTCGCCAACCGCGGCTACGAGGTCGTCGTCAGCGACGGCAAGAAGACCCGCGTCGTCGGCGCCGGTTCGGTCGACTGGAGCGGCAACCTGCGGAACGTGCGAATCCGCCAGCCGCCAGGGGAGCGCAACGCGCTCGGCAACATCAAGTTCATGTTCCCCAACGATTACGCGGTCTACCTCCACGACACGCCGCAGCGGAACCTGTTCAAGCTCACAAGCCGGGCGCTGAGCCACGGCTGCGTGCGCGTGAACGAGCCGCTGCAGTTCGCGGACGCGCTGATCGGCGACCAGGGCTGGAGCGGCGAGAAGCTCGGCAAGCTGGTGGGCGGCAAGGAGCGGCGGGTGAACCTCGCGACGCCGATCCCGGTGCACCTGACCTACTTCACCGCCTGGGTGAGCGCCGACGGCGCGCTCCAGACGCGTTCCGACTTCTACGGCCAGGACCCACGGCTCAAGGCGGCCCTGAACGGCGAGCCGCTGCCGCCGCTGCCGCAGGCGGCGCCGGTCGTCGCCATGCCGAAGCCCGAAAAGCCGGTCCGCCGCACGACACCGCAGCAGGCTCAGGAGCAGCAGGCCCAGATGGCCGAGCAGGCGCCGGTCCAGCGCCCGCGGACCTTCGGGTCTTGGCTGTCGAACGTGTTTGGCGATTCGTCGCGGAGACCGTGAACCAAAAGCGTCCAAACGATGAACCAGCCGCGGTTTCGGCGCCCTAAAGGCTTTTGCGACTAGCTTTTGCCCGATTCCGCGGCTAACAGGACACACACAAGGGGTTCGGGGGCTCATTTCATCGCGCCTGGTTCATGTCGCATTAACCAGTTCCGCAGAGACTTTGTTGATCAAGTGCTGCGTCGTCGCCCCCGCGACGGCGTCACAGGCGATCTATAAGAGTCAGGCCGGTTCATTGTCCGAAGCGAAAACGTCTCGACGCACCGCCCTCCGCCGCGCAAGCCGTGGCGTAAGCGTTGCACTCCTCGGAGCCTTTGCGTTGATCGCGGGCTCCGAAGGCACCCAGAACGCTCAGGCGAACGGCGACACCCGGACGCTGACGCTCTACCACACCCATCGCGGCGACCGGATCACGGTCACCTTCAAGCGCGACGGTCGTTACGACGCCAACGGACTGAAGCAGCTCAGCTACTTCCTCCGCGACTGGCGCAACGACAAGCAGACGCGCATGGAGCCGAAGCTGTTCGACATCGTGTGGGAGGTCCACCGCGAAGTCGGCCGCGGGCAGATGATCAACATCGTCTCGTCCTACCGCAGCCCCGAGACGAACGCCTATCTCCGCGCCAACTCCCGCGGCGTCGCGAAGTTCAGCCAGCACATGCTCGGCCGCGCGATGGACTTCTACATCACCGGCGTGCCGGTCTCGTCGGTGCGCGAAGCCGGCATGCGGCTGCAGCGCGGCGGCGTCGGTTTCTACCCGACCTCCGGCCGGCCCTTCGTCCATCTCGACGCCGGCTCGATCCGCGCCTGGCCGCGCATGAGCCGCTCGCAGCTTGCCCGCCTGTTCCCCGGCGGCAAGACCGTCCACCAGCCCGCCGAAGGCGGCCAGATGCCCGGCTATCAGGTCGCGCTGGCCGAGCTGAAGTCGCGCGGATCCGTCTCGGTCGACGAGGCCTATTCGGGCGGGTCGTCGTCGAGCGGCAAGAGCTTCTTCGCCCGCCTGTTCGGTTCCGACGAAGGCGACGAGGCGGACACCGCCCCGACCGTGGTCGCGTCGGCTCAGCCCGCGACCCGCGGCCGCGCGGCCGCCGCCTCCTCCGCCCCGCAGCGTGGCGGCGACGACGAGGAGAGCGCGGCGCCCGCCGCCGCTCCGGCCTCCGCGCCGCAGGTTCGCATGGTCGCCACGCGCGTCCCGGTTCCGACGCCGCGTCCGGCCGACTTCGCCCGCGCCGCCCAGCCGGCGATCGTCGTCGCCGCGGCCGCCGTGCCCATGCCGCCGGTCGCCCCCGCCCGCGCCGCGGTCGCCGCGAAGCCGGCGCCGGAGGCTCCGATCCAGGTGGCCCAGGCCACGGTCCCGACGCCGCCCGCCGGCCCCGACATGGTGTGGCGCTCCGGCGCCCAGTCGGTTCGCGGCGCTCAGCCGACCGCCGAGGCCGGCCTCGCCGCCGTCTCGTCGATCCCGACGCCGCGTCCCCGCCCCGCCGCGCCGCAGAGCGCGGTGGCGGTCCTCGCCGCGATCCCGACGCCGACCCCGGTCGAGCGCCAGCCGCGCCAGATCGACGCCGCGACCGCCAGCGCCTATCAGGCCGAGGCGACGATGCTGCCGCCGCTGCCGGACGCCTTCCTCTCGAAGCGTCAGGCGCAGCCGGAGATGACCCTCGCCTACGCCGCGCCTCAGGCCACCGCGCCGCAGCCGACCGACAACCGCTCCCGCGCCGCGGCCGCGCCGCAAGCGCAGCACAAGGTCCCGGCCCCGGTCGTCGCCGCCGACCCGAACGTCCGCGTGCTGTCGCCGGACTCGACGCCCGCCGCGGTCTACGCCGCCGCCACCGCCGTTCGCCGCGCGGTCCTGCCGGCGCCGGCCGAGCCGATGGTCAGCGCCCGCCTCGAGGACGCCGTCCGCGTCGCCGTGAGCGCGACGCCGGCCCTGCGCGACGCCGACGACGCGACCTTCGTCCATCCGGACCAGACGCACGTCGCCGGCCTCATGACGGCTCCCACCGCGGCGCTCGTCGGCGGCTTCGGCGCCGATCCGAGCCACGGCGCCCGCGTCGACCGGTTCTCCGGCTCGTCGGTGATGCTTCTCAAGGTGCAGTCCTTCGCCCCGGCGGGGTCCAGCACAGCGAGCCTCGCCCGCTCCCGCGGCTGAGGCCTCTTAAACGACAAACGAAAAAGCCCCGGACGGCGACGTCCGGGGCTTTTTCGTTTGGACCTGCGAGGTCGCTCAGGTCGTGGGCATGCCCAGCGCCTGGAGATAGAGGTCGAGAATCGCCTCCATCTCGGCGCGCTCGTCCGCGTCCTGCTTGCGCAGCGAGATCACCTTCCGCAGCACCTTGACGTCGAAGCCGTTGCCCTTGGCCTCGGCGTAGACCTCCTTGATGTCGTCGGAGATGCCCTTCTTCTCCTCCTCGAGCCGCTCGATGCGCTCGACGAAAGCGGTCAGCTGATCCTTGGCGATATCGTCCGGATTGACCGTGCTCACATGCCTCTCCTCGAAATTTGGAGCGTTCGGTTCGCAGAACCGCGCCCGGCCGTCAAGCCGGGAGCCATGCGCCGCCCAAGGTTCTTCCGTCCCCCTTCCGATCGCCGGACGCAACCGTCCGACGATCGCGCGACGGCCACGGCGCGCGGTCGTCAGTGCTTGGAGCGGGCGTCGAAGGCGGCCTGCTGGTCGGGCGTCGCCTCGCTCTGGAAGCGCGCCTTCCACTCCTCGTAGGGCATGCCGTAGACCGCCTCGCGCGACTGCTCCTTGGTCACGTCCAGGCCGCGGGCGTCAGCGGCGTCCTTCATCCAGTTCGACAGGCAGTTCCGGCAGAAGTTCGCGAGGTTCATGAGGTCGATGTTCTGCACGTCGGGACGGTCGCGCAGGTGCCTGACCAGCCGGCGGAACACCGCCGCCTCGAGCTCGGTCACGGTCGCGGCGTCGACGCCCGGCAGGTCGGACGGCGGCAGCCGGGTGAGGTCCACCTTGGGGGCGTCGAGCTTCGGAGCGTCGGTCATGGAGTTCTCCTGCGCGTGTCGGTGCGCGAGCCGAAGTGGGTGATCCGCCGCATCTCGGGCCGATCGAGGATCGGCGGCAGCAGCCGCGCGAACCGGGCGGCCCAGCCGGCCTGGCCGGCCTCGTCGGCCACGAGGTCCTGCCGCAGCTCGACCAGCACGTGCGGCAGGCCGCGCTCGGTGCCGTGGCGGTGCATGGTGTCGCCCTTCAGGGCGCCGTCGTAGGGCTCGTTGTCGCCGACGACGAGGTCGCCCTCTGCTTCAAGCGCGGCGAGCAGGGGCTTGGTCAGCCGGTCGTCCCGGTCCCAGAGCAGGCCCGCGTGCCACGGCCGCGGGCGGCCCTTCCAGGCCGGCGTGAAACTGTGGAGCGCGATCACGACAGGCGTCTCGCCGGCGTCGATCATGGCGTCGATCCGCGCCGTGACCGCGTCGTGATAGGGCCGATGGTAGCGGTCGAGACGTCGGCGGACCTCGGCGGCGTCGACCCGCGCGTTGCCCGGCACCACGGCGCCGTCGGACAGCCGCATGACGAGCGTCGGGTCGTCCTCGCCGCGGTTGGGGTCGATCACCAGCCGCGAGGTCGTCGACAGCACGGCCGGAACGCCGAGCGTTTCCGCCAGTCGCAGCGTCACCCCCCGCATGCCGATGTCGTAGGCGATGTGCCGGTCGAACTCGGACGGCGGAAGCCCAAGGTCGCCGAGCTCCGGCGGCACGCGGGCGGAGGCGTGGTCGCACAGCAGCAGCAGACGGGCGTCGGGACGGCCCTCGACGAACTCGAACGCGGCGTATTCGTCTTTGGTGGCGGGCGAAAATGGGTCGCAGAGCATGGTCCGGACGACTGTAGTGACGCGCGCCCGTCGATGCCATAGGAAGGGCCGCCCGTCCCGCCGGACGGCGCCGCCAACGACGAAAAGACGCCGGAGAGGATGACGACCATCGGGGGAACGGCGGACATCCGCGGGGAGCCGCTCGCCGGGGCCTATGCGGCGCTGCTGCTGGGCGCGCTCGCCATGGGCGCGTCGCCGATCCTCGTGCGCCTCGCCGAGGTCGGTCCGTTCGCGAGCGCGTTTTGGCGAGTCGCGACCGCGCTGCCGCTGCTGTGGGGCTGGAGCCGGCTCGAGCAGCGCGGCGACGCGAAGCTCGCCCGGGGGTTCACGAAGCCCGTGGCGCTCGCCGGCCTGTTCTTCACCGGCGACCTCGTGTTCTGGCACCTCGCGATCATGAACACGACGGTCGCCAACGCCACCTTCTTCGCCACCACCTCGCCGATCTGGGTCGTCGTGTTCTCGGTGCTGCTGCTGCGCGAGCGCGTCGCGGGGCCCACGCTGCTCGGGCTGGCGCTGGCGCTCGCGGGCGGCGCGGCGCTGATCGGCGAGAGCATGAGCGTCGATCCGGCGCGCCTCGCCGGAGACCTCTACGGCGTGGTCACCTCGGTGTTCTTCGGGGCTTACTTCCTCGCCGTCAGCCGCGCCCGGCGCAGCCATGGCTCGGGCCGGCTCATCTTCCTGTCGTCGCTGATCACCGCCTCGGCGCTCGGCGCGATCGCCCTGGCCTTCGAGGACCGGCTGCTGCCGGCGAGCCTGAGCGGCGCCGCAGCGCTGCTCGCGCTCGGGATCGTCAGTCACGCCGGCGGCCAGGGGCTGCTCGCGGTCGCGCTCGGGCGGCTGCCCGCGACCTTCTCGTCGCTCGTGATCTTCCTCGAGGCGATCGCCGCGGCCCTGCTCGGCTGGGCCGTGCTCGGCGAGCGCCTCTCCGCCGTCCAGGCCCTGGGCGGCGTCGTCATCCTGCTCGGTATCTACGTCGCGCGACCGCGCGCCGTTCCTGTGGAGCCTCATCCATGACGCCAGACGAACGCCGCCAGCTTCTCCGTCGCGCCTTCGACGCCGGCGTCGCGGCCGCACACCCGGCCGTGTGCATCCCCGCGCACCTCCCGGCCCCGCCGAAGGGCCGCGTGATCGTGCTCGCCGCCGGCAAGGGCGGCGGCGCCTGCGCCGAAATCGCCGAGAAAGTCTACCGCGAGCAGTACGGCCTTGGGCCGGACCGACTGATCGGCCTCGCCGTGACCCGCCACGGCCACGCGCGGCCGACCGAATGGATCAAGGTGATCGAAGCGGGGCACCCCGTGCCGGACGCCGCCGGCCTCCAGGGCGCGGCCGACACGATCGCGCTCGCCGAACAGGCTGGTCCGGACGACCTCGTGGTCGCGCTCATCACCGGCGGCGGCTCCGCCAACTGGGTCGCGCCGGCGGCCGGTCTCGACCTCGCGGTCAAGCAGGGCACGACCAAAGCGCTGCTGCGCTCCGGCGCGCCGATCGACGCCATCAACACCGTGCGCAAGCACCTCTCGCGCATCAAGGGCGGCCGCCTCGCCCGCGCCGCTTACCCCGCCAAGGTCGTGACGCTCGCGATCTCCGACGTGCCGCGCGACGACCCCTCGGTCATCGCCTCCGGCCCCACCGTGCCGGACGCCTCGACGCTGGCCGACGCCCGCGCGGCGCTGGAGCGGTACAAGGTGACGCCGCACCCGGACGTGGCGCGGGCGTTGTCGGACCCGGCGAACGAGAGCCCGAAGCCGGGCGACGCCGCGTTCGAGCACGCGAGCTTCACCGTCGTCTCGCGTCCCGCGGACGCGCTGGCCGCGGCGATCAAGACGCTCGAGGACGCGGGCGTCGAGGTGCGGGTGGTCGGCGCCGACCTCGAGGGCGAGGCGCGCGAGGTCGCCGCCGAGCACGCCGCGATCGCGCGCGGGCTCGAAGCGCTGGCGAGGCCGGTGGCGCTGATCTCGGGCGGCGAGCTCACCGTCACCATCCGCGGCCAGAACGGGCGCGGCGGGCCGAACCAGGAGTACGCGCTGGCGCTGGCGCATGCGCTCAGGGGCGTCTCGGGATGGGCCGCGCTCGCCGGCGACACCGACGGCGCGGACGGCGGCGGCGGATCGCCCGAGGACCCGGCCGGCGCCGTGGTCGATCCGGGCACGCTCGAGCGCGCCGACGCCAAGGGTCTCGATACCGCCCACTTCCTGGCGGAGAACGACAGCACCGGATTCTTCGAGCAGACGGGGGACGGGCTCTACACCGGCCCGACGTGCACGAATGTCAACGACCTGCGCATTCTGCTCGTTGACAGCGTTTAACCATCACCGCACAAAGCGCCCCTGACGCGTCGCAACGCCAGCGTTCCCCCGCCGTATGACGATTCGCTTTCCAGAATGCCCGCGCGTTCAGCGCCGTCTCCCGCATCTCGCGGTCGCAGTCGGCGTCGTCGCGGCGGGCGTTGTGGCGGCGGGGGCGGCGCAGGCGGACTTCCGCCTCTGCAACAAGACCGACAGCCGCATCGGCGTTTCGATCGGCTACAAGGACAAGGACGTCTGGTCGACCGAGGGCTGGTGGAACGTCTCCGCCAACTCCTGCGAGACGCTGCTTCGGGGGCCGCTGGCCGCTCGCTTCTACTACGTCTACGCGATCGACTACGACCGCGGCGGCGAATGGAACGGCAAGGCTTACATGTGCACCCGCGGCAAGGAATTCACAATTCGGGGGATCGAAGACTGCCTCGCGCGCGGTTATGACCGTTCCGGATTCTTCGAGATCGACACCGGCGAACAGAGGAGCTGGACGGTGCAGTTGACCGAACCGACCGCGAGGGCGGCCGACCCGGCCCAGACCCAGCCGGCCCCGCGCGCGGCCGTTCCGCCCGCCGCGACGAACGGCGCCAGCGCCGGCGTCCTGCTGGGCGCTGCGGTCCGATGAGGCGGCTGCGACGCGTCAAGATTCTGGCGACCCTTGGACCGGCATCATCGACGCCCGAGATGGTCGAGAAGCTGTTCCGTGCGGGAACCGACGTCTTCCGCATCAACATGAGCCACACCAGTCACGACCGGATGCGCGAGCTCGTGCAGACGATCCGCGACGTCGAGGACGAGGTCGGCCGCCCGATCGGCATCCTGATCGACCTGCAGGGCCCGAAGCTGCGCGTCGGCAAGTTCGCCGAGGGCGCCGCCATGCTGAAGGCGGGGCAGAGCTTCACGCTCGATTCCGACGAGACCCCGGGCGACGAGAACCGCGTGCGCCTGCCGCATCCGGAAATCCTCGAGGCGCTTGAGCCCGGCCACACGCTTCTGCTCGACGACGGCAAGATCCGCCTCGTCGCGCGATCCTGCACGCCGACGTCGACGACCGCCGAAGTGGTCGTCGGCGGCCGCCTGTCGGACCGCAAGGGCGTCAGCCTGCCGGACACGCTGATCAAGACCTCGGCGATGACGCCGAAGGACCACGCCGACCTCGAGGCCGCGCTCGCGACCGAGAGCGTCGACTGGATCGCGCTGTCCTTCGTGCAGCGGCCGGAAGACATCTCGGAGGCCCGCGACATCATCAAGGGCCGGGTCGGGGTGATGACCAAGATCGAGAAGCCGCAGGCGATGACCCGGCTCGCCGAGATCATCGAGCTGTCGGACTCGGTCATGGTCGCGCGCGGCGACCTTGGCGTTGAGATGCCGCTCGAGAAGGTGCCGGGCCTGCAGAAGCAGATGACCCGCGCCTGCCGCCGCGCCGGCAAGCCGGTGATCATCGCGACGCAGATGCTCGAATCGATGATCACGCAGGCGACGCCGACCCGCGCCGAAGTCTCGGACGTGGCGACGGCGGTGTTCGAAGGCGCGGACGCGATCATGCTGTCCGCCGAAAGCGCCGCCGGCGCCTACCCGGTCGAGGCGGTCGCTATGATGAACTCGATCGCGACCAACGTGGAGAGCGATCCCTACTACCGCTCGATCATCGACGCCCAGCACGCCGAGCCCGAGGCGACGGGCGCCGACGCGATTTCGGCCGCCGCGCGGCAGATCGCCGAGACGCTCGACCTCGCCGCGATCATCTGCTGGACGGCATACGGCACGACCGCGCGGCGCGCCGCGCGCGAGCGGCCGAAGCAGCCGATCATCGCGCTGACGCCGAGCCTCGAGACCAGCCGGCGCCTCGCGCTCGTCTGGGGCGTGCATTCGGTGCTGACGCACGACGCCCACGATCTCGACGACATGGTCGACCGCGGCTGCGACATCGCCAAGGACCAGGGCATCGCCCAGGACGGCGAGCGCGTCATCATCTCCGCCGGCGTCCCGCTCCGGACGCCCGGCGCGACCAACATGTTGCGCATCGCCTACGTCGACGGCGACCACAAGCGCGACTGACGCGGCCGGATCTGCATGTGAGACCCAAGACGGCGCGCCTGCGAAGGGCGCGCCGTCTTACTTTTGAGCGGGCGTCCTCATGGCCAGCGCGTCGATCTCGTCGACCACGCGGTCGGTCGCGCCCCAGTGCGGCATGTGGCCGACGCCGGGAATGACGACCAGCCTGGAGCCCCGGATCTCCCGCGCCAGCGGGCGCGAGTGCACCTCTGGCGCCACGATGCCGTCCTTGTCGGACGTGACGATCGTGGTCGGCACGCGGATGGCGCCGTAGCGCGGCGCCTGGGCGTGCAGGAACGCGTTGAGATCGGTCAGGTCCTGGGCGTTGGCGCGAAACTCCGAAGGCCGCAGGACGAGCTTCGCGTCGGTGCGCTCGACGTAGTCCGGCGGCGTCGGGCGAGGCGCGAACACGCTTGCGATCGCGCGGTCGAAGGTGGCGAGGCCGACGGGGGCGACGATCGTCGCCGCGAACAGGTCGCCGACCAGCGGCGTCGCGGCGACGCTGTTGTACCAGGCGACCCCGCCCGGCCAGGGATGCGTCGCGCCCGAAAGCAGCGCGAGCCCCGACACGTGGTCGGGATGGTCGAGCGCGAGGTTCGTCGCGACCGAGCCCGCCCAGGAATGGCCCACGACGACCACGCGGCCGACGCGGAGCGCCTCCAGCGCCTGGACGACGGCGTCCGCCTGGGCGGCGGGAGAGGCCATCTCACGCCCGCCGAGTCGATCGCTGCGGCCATGGCCCGGACGGTCGACGAGGATCACGCGATGCCGCGCGGCGAGCCGCCGGCCGATCGACTCCTCGAGGTCCTTGAGGTTTCCGCTCGCGCCATGAAGCAGAAGCAGCGTCCGCCCTGAGCCGCGCCCCTGCGGCTCCAGGATGACGACGTTAAGCGCGCCGCCGCGCACCGGCACGCGCAGGGTCTCGGCGTTGGCCTTCGCGGCGAGCTGCTCGCCCCGGCGGGCCTCGACGGCGGACGCGGCGGCCAGCAACGCCGCAAGCGTCAGCGTCGCCGCGACGACGAAGGTCGCCACCTTTCTGGAGCGCATCAGATGGGCTGGCCTTCGACCTTCAGCGTCAGTTCGTCGATCTCACGCTTAAGCCCCTCGGCGGCGGGATAGAGCGCGTAGGCCTTGCGGTAGGCGGCGAGCGCCTTCGCGTCCAGACCGGACTCCTGCAGGATGCGGCCCAGCCCGATCCAGACGCCGAAGTGGCGGGGCTCCCGCAGCAGCGTCTCATGCATGTCGACCATCGCCTGGTCGTAGTCGTTGGCCGCGGCGTGGATCGCCGCCCGGCGGCTCCAGCCCTCGGCGAAGTCCGGCTTGAGGCTGACGACCTCGCCGAGGATCTTCAGCGCCATGCCGGTGTTGGCCTTGCGCTGCGCCTCGAGCGCGCGGGTGGTGAGGAGATCGACCGTGTCGCTGCCGGAGCGCGTCCAGAGCGACTGGACAGCGACCGCGATGCGTTTGGCCGTTTGGGGGTCCTCGGTCTTCGCCAGACGGTCGAGAAGCTCGTCGACCGCCTTGCCGCGCCCGTCGCGCGCGCTCTCGCCGGTCACCGCGGGATCAGCGGCGGGCGGCGACGGCGGGGCCGCCTCGGGCGGGGTCGGAAGGATGGGGGTCGTGGTCTCCGGCGAGCCGTCGAGCGGCGGCGCAGGCTGCGCGGAGGCTCCTGCGCAGCCGAGACCAAGAGCGACCGCCACGGTCGCGAGAAACTGAAAACGCATCATGGCCCGAAGCTTACGCTCCGGACCTGCGCGTCGTCAAAACACATAAGCCTGCAAGACCTGCACGCGGCGCGTGCGCCGCGACGGCGATCCGCAACGAGGCGGAGGCCGTAGAACGCCTTCAGCCCTGGCGGGCCTTGTAGCGCTTCTGGGTCTTGTTGATGATGTAGACGCGGCCCTTGCGGCGCACGATGCGGTTGTCGCGGTGGCGGTTGCGCAGCGACTTCAGCGAGTTGCGGATCTTCATGGCTCTCGTCCTCAAGACGCCGGCCGCGTGCGCGGCGACTTGCGTCGGTCGTGTTCGTGTCTGTCGGGGGCGGACAGGACGCGGATCGGCCGCGACCACGGCGACCGCCGGTTCGGGCCGCCTTCTAGTCGGACGCGGGGCAATTTGCAAGGCCGGACGCGCGGTCTCCTCCGTCGCCCACGCCATCTCGCACCTGCGAAAGGCGAGATTGTCCGCGCGGCGCGCCTGTGGTCTAGGGGTCGTCAAAGACAAACAGAAAAAGGGGGATGCGGACATGGCCTCGGACCTGCGTCTGCGCCGCAGCGTGCTCTACATGCCGGGCTCCAACCAGCGCGCGCTGGACAAGGCCAAGACCCTCCACGCCGACGCCCTGATCCTCGACCTCGAGGACGCCGTCGCGCCCGACGCCAAGGACATCGCCCGCGAGCAGGTCTGCGCCGCCGTGAAGGCCGGCGGCTACGGCGACCGCGAACTCATCATCCGCGTGAATGCGCCGCAGACGCCCTGGGGCGAGGCCGACCTCCACGCGGCGATCGAAGCCAAGCCCGACGCGATCCTGATGCCAAAGGTCTCCTCCCCCGCCGTGCTGGAGAGCATCGCAAACCGCCTCGAAGCGCTCGACGCGCCGGAGAGCGTGAAGATCTGGGCGATGATCGAGACGCCAGCGTCGATCCTGAACATCCGCGAGATCGCGGCCTCCCGCCGCCTGCTGCCGGGCGCCCGCCTCACCTGCCTGGTGCTCGGCACCAACGACCTCGCCAAGGACACCTGGGCGCAGATCGTGCCCGGCCGCGTGCCGATGCTGCCGTGGATCATGCTGGCGCTCGCCGCGGCCCGCGCGGAGGGCCTCACCATTCTCGACGGCGTGTTCAACGACATCGCCGACGTCGACGGCTGCCGCACCGAGTGCCGCCAGTCGCGCGACCTCGGCTTCGACGGCAAGACCATCATCCATCCCGACCAGATCGAACCCGCCAACACCAGCTTCGCGCCGACCGACGAGGAGGTCGCCCGCGCCCGCAAGGTGATCGAGGTGTTCGACGAGCCAGAGAACGCCAAGCGCGGCGCGATCAAGATCGACGGCCGCATGTACGAGCGCCAGCACATCGGCATGGCCCGCCGCGCCGTCGCCTGGCGCGAGGCGATCGACGCGAAGGGATACTGACGGCGCTCTCGCTCTGCAGGTCCGCGCGAAGCCGACAGTGGCTCCGCGCCTGCGGCTTGCGGATCGGGGGCCGGCCGGGGTCATATCGCCAGCGATGATCGACCTCTCCCTCACGGAGGCGCGGCGCATCGCGCTTCTCGCCTGCGGCCTCGCGGGTCCGCGGCCCGCCCGCGCTGGCCCGGCGGCCCTGACCGCGCTCTACGACCGGCTGGCGATGACGCAGATCGACAGCGTCAACGTGCTCGCCCGCGCCCACCTGATGCCGGCGTTCTCCCGGCTCGGCGGCTACGACGTGGCCAGGCTCGACCGGATGCAGGCGGGGCCGAAGCGGGCGCTGTTCGAATACTGGGGGCACGAGGCCTCGCTGATCCGGACGGACCTCCAGCCGGCGCTGCGCTGGCGCATGCAACGGGCTCGGGAGGGGCGCGGGATCTACGCGGGGCTCGCCAGATTCGGGCGCGAGCGAAAGGACTTCGTGGAGGCGACGCTGGCCGAGGTCGCTCGCCGCGGGCCGCTGTCTGCCGGCGAACTCGGGGCGGGCGCCAAGGGCGAAGGCGGCTGGTGGGGCTGGAGCGAGGCCAAGATCGCGCTGGAATGGCTGTTCTGGGCGGGCCTCGTCACCACCCGCGCCCGCCGCGGCTTCGAGCGGATCTACGACCTCACCGAGCGCGCCCTGCCCCAGGCCGCGGCCCTGCCGACGCCGGACGAGCCGGAAGCGCAGCGGATCCTGCTGCGGGCCGCCGCCGGGGCGCTCGGAATCGCGACCGCGGGCGACCTCAGGGCCTACTGGCGCATCGGGCCGGAGGACGCCAAGGCGCGGATCCCCGAGCTGGTCGAGGCTGGCGACCTCGTCCCGGCGCGCGTCGAGGGCTGGTCGCAGCCCGCCTATCTCGCGCGCGGCGCCGAGCCTCCGAAGCGGCGGCCGCGGGCCGCGGCGCTGGTCTCGCCGTTCGACCCGCTGCTCTGGGAGCGCGACCGGGCCGAGAGGCTCTTCGGATTCCGCTACCGCATCGAGATCTATGTGCCAGCGCACAAGCGCGAGCACGGCTACTACGTGCTTCCTTTCCTGATGGGCGAGCGGATCGCCGCGCGTCTCGACCTCAAGGCGGACCGGGCCGCCGGCCGGCTGGTCGTCGCCGCCGCCCATCTCGAACCCGGGGCGCCGGCGGGCGAAACCGTCGAGGCGCTCGCGTCCGAGCTCGGGCGGTTGCGGGCGTGGCTCGAGCTGTCCGACGTCGCCGTCGCGCCGACAGGCGACCTCGCGCCGACGCTGCAGAGCCATCTCGGCGATGGCTTCCGGGGTTAACTTCGGTTAACCGGCGGTGAACGGGGAGTTAACGCGAGGGGAATCGCGGGGATGCGGGTGCTGATCGTCGAGGACGACATGGTGATCGCCGGCAATCTCGGCCCGATCATCACGCGGGCCGGCCATGATCTGGTCGGGCTGGCCGCCGACAAGGGAAGCGCAATCGCCCTCCTGCGGTCGACCCGGGTCGACTTCGCCTTCATCGACATCCATCTGCTCGACGGCTGGACCGGCGTCGATGTGGCCCGCGTCGCCGGGGAGGAAGGCGCGGTCGCGGTCTTCACCACGGCGAACCGCAGCCTGGTGCCGGCGGATTTCGCCGGCGCCTGCGGGGTGATCGAAAAGCCCTATCGCGACGAGCCGATCGAAGCCGCGCTCGCCTATGTCGCCGCCCGGCTCGCCGACGGCCGCGCCGCCGCCCCGCCGCCGCCCGGCCTCGAGCTGTCGCCGCAATGGGCCAAGCGGCTGAACGCGACCCGTCGCGCCCGGCCCGCCGCGACCGAAAGCCGGCCCGGCGTCTGAAGCGCTTGCGCTCCGGCGCGCGCGCCGGTATCGGCGAAGCGTTCCGGGCGGCCGCTCCGCTCGGCGACCCAGGGAGAGAGCCCGCATGGCCTCCAAGCTCGAGCAGCTCCGTCGGATGTCGGTGGTCGTGGCCGACACCGGCGAGATCGAAACCGTCCGCCGGCTCAAACCCCAGGACTGCACCACCAACCCGTCGCTCATCCTCAAGGCGGTGGACGGCGGCGCGGCGGCCGCGGTGGTCGACGAGGGCGTCGCCTGGGGCAAGCGCCAGTCGGGCGCGCCCGAGGCCGTCGCCCGCGCGGTCTGCGACCGGCTGGCCGTCTCGCTCGGGACCGAACTCAGCCGCATCGTGCCGGGCCGGGTCTCGACCGAGGTCGACGCCGACCTCTCCTTCGACGCCGAAGCGACCCTCGCCAAGGCCCGCGCCCTGATCGCCGACTACAAGGAGCGCGGCGTCGAGCGCGACCGCGTCCTGGTCAAGATCGCCGCAACATGGGAGGGCGCGCAGGCCGCCAAGATCCTCCAGGCGGAGGGGATCGACTGCAACATGACGCTGATCTTCGGCCTGCCGCAGGCGGCGATCTGCGCCGAGGCCAAGGCCTTCCTGATCTCGCCCTTCGTCGGCCGCATCCTGGACTGGCACGTCAAGGCCGGCGGCGGCCCCTACGCCGCCGAGGAGGACCCCGGCGTCCGCTCGGTCAAGGCGATCTACGCCGACTACAAGAGCCGCGGCGTCGAGACCGTGGTCATGGCGGCCTCGTTCCGCAACGCCGGCGAGATCGAGGCGCTGGCCGGCTGCGACCGGCTGACCATCAGCCCCGCCCTGCTCGACGAGCTGGCGGCGGCCGAGGGCGACCTGCCCCGCCGGCTCGACCCCGCGACGCCCGGCGACGCGCCCGCCCCCGCCCCCACCGACGAGGCCGGCTTCCGCTTCGCGCTCAACCAGGACCCGATGGCGACGGAGAAGCTTGCGGAGGGCATCCGCCAGTTCGTCAAAGACCTCAACACTTTGCGCGGCCTGGTGGCGAAGCGTCTGGAGAGTTGATCCGCTTCTGTCAGTCGGTTCGCTGACGCTTCGGCCGGGGAGGCTTTGACTCCTCTGGAGAAGGTGCTGCATCGTTAGCATCTGCAGCAGAGGGGAATGATATGACAGGAGAGATCGCCACGCTGTCCGACCCGCAAGAGCGGAGCAACAAGGTTGTTGCAATAGTCGATGGCAGGAAGCGAGTCATCGGTCCTTCTTTCAATCGCGGCGAGAGCGCGACCTTCGGTCCATCCGAAGCGCAGCTTGCGCGACCAACCGGGCTTCAGCGGTTCCTGACAACGGGCCTGATGCCGTCTGAGCGTTTTATCGACGCAGACACCACAATCGTCGCCTTTGGCAGCTGTTTCGCAAATAACATCAGTAACTACTTGAACGATATTGGCTACAACGTAGCCACTAAGCGGGATAACGTTGCCTACATCTCGCGAATGGGCGACGGCATGGTGAATACTTATGCCATTCGCCAGCAATTTGATTGGGCTTGGAATAACGTTGTGCCGAAGGGCGAGCTTTGGCAAGGCTACAATAAAGAACAGTTTGGCTACGATGAGTCAATTCGCGCGCGTACTGCCGAGCTTTTTGATGCGGCCGATGTCTTCATTATCACTCTTGGACTGTCGGAAATTTGGTACGACGAACCAACCGGCGAGGTGTTTTGGAGAGCGCTGCCAAAAGACAAGTTTGACCCGAGCCGTCACAAGTTTCGCGTGGCCGGATTTAACGAAAGCCTCGACAATCTTCGCGCGATCTACTCTTTGATCCGTGAGCGGAAGCCCGAAGCTTCGATCGTTTTCACCGTTTCACCGATCCCTCTTGCCGCAACCTTCCGGCCGATCTCCTGCATTGTCGCGAATGCCGAGTCGAAAGCTATCCTTCGCGCAGCATTAGGCGAACTCTTGCGGGATTATCAGCCTACAGACGGTAAGCTATTTTATTTCCCTTCCTATGAAATTGTGACAGAGGCGTTCCACCACCAGTTCGGAGGAGACAGACGCCATGTGCACCCTCACGTTCTAAATTTAAATATGAAAACCTTTGAGCGCTATTACTGCAAAACCGAGCTTTCTGACACTGATCTCGAAAATGTTTACGCAGAAACGATTCTACTTGACCGAGAGCTTGGGGGCGACAACAAAGGCGCGGCCAAAGCTCGAATCAGTCAAGAGAAGAAAGTTACGCGCGAACGTCTGCTCGCGCGGCACAAGGCTGGAAATCATGGGGCCATTAAAGCAGACAAATCGGCCAAGCGTGACATCAGAGAAAAGCGTCTTGCCGACAAGAAGGCGGCCCGGATAAAGCTACCCAAAGCTGTTGATGCTGGCCAAACCGCTGCCGCCCACGATCGGAAGGCTGCGAAACGGGCGGAACGCAAAGCTCGGGCGGCCAAGGCGGCCATCGCGACGAAGGGCGACAAACTCGCTTGACGACATCCTTGGGCGTCCGCTCGCGGGCTGCCGTATGGTGAAGCGAAGCGCCGCCGTGACCCGGCGGTCGCGTCGCGCCGAGCGGCGTTCGCGTGGCGAGCGCCGCTCCAAAAGTAGCAGGATGAGGCACGCGCCGGCTGGCGTCTTTCGGGTGTCTTCAGAGACTGAAGCGACGAACGCGCCCCTTCAATCCTCCCCCAGCATCTTCGCCCGGATCTGTTCGACGCGGCCGAGCCGTTCGGCGGCCTCGTGGCTCATGAGCTCCGTCACGCGCGCGACCAGCGCCTCGGTGACCGCCATCAGGCTGGTGAAGCTGTCCCAGGCGCCGGCGCTCTCGGTCGCGCCGATCAGCGTCGCCTCGGCCGAGGCCGCCGCCGGCGCGTCGGGCGCGTCGGTCAGCAGGATCACGGAGGCCCCCCGCTCCGCCGCGAAGGCGCAGAGCCGCACCACGTCCGGCTGGTAGCGCCGCACGTCGTAGGCGACCACGACGGTGCGGCGGCCGACGTCGATCAGCCGGTCCGGCCAGGTGGCCGACAGCGAGCCGATCTCCTCGACCCCGCCGCGCACGATCTCGAGGTGGCGCACCAATAGCCGCGCCAGCGCCTGGCTGAACCGCCCGCCGACGACGAGCACGCGCCGGCGCGGGTCCGACAGCCGCTTCGCCGCGGTTTCGAACGCGGCGCGGTCGAGCCCGCCGAAGGTCCCGGCGAGGTTCGCCGCCAGCTTCGCGCCGAAGGCGGCCAGCCGGTCGTCGCCCTCGGTGTGGGCCGTCGTCGCGCGATGGGCGGTCCAGCGGCCGAGGGGCGAGGCGCGCTCGCCGGCGAGCTCCGCCTTCAGCTGGTCCTGAAGGTCGCGCCAGGCCGCGAAGCCGAGCTTGGCGAGGAGCCGCAGCACGGTCTGCGAGCTCGCGCCGGCGCCGCGGGCGAAGCGCGCCATCGGCGCGAGGCCGGCGACGGGGTAATGCTCGCGCAGATGATCGGCGGCGCGTCGCTCCTGTGGCGTCAGCCCGCCGTCGATCTCGCGCAGGGCCTCCGCGACCGTTCGCGGCCGCCGCCCCGCCTCGCCATCAGTCATTTCCTGTCCCCAACCGCCCATTTGCGCGCCATGCCGAACTTAACGGCGCATGACGGCTCCGGACATATTGACAGACGATCCACGTGCGCGGAACGTTCATTCCAAACACGGGACGGTGAACAGATCGCCGCGGCATCGGACGGGGGACGCGTCGACCGGCGCGGAGACGAGGGCGCCGCGCTCGACCACTGACGGCAACGGGGATTGAGCGGCATGGCACAGGACGGCAAAGGCGGCGTCACCTACCAGACGGTGGACGCCGGATACTTCGAAAAGCGCGGGCTGACCCGCTATGCGGGCGTGGCGAGCCTCTGGGCGCTCGGCGTCGGCGCCGTCATCTCCGGCCACTTCTCCGGCTGGAACTTCGGCTTCGCCACCGGCGGCTGGGGCGGCATGCTGGTTGCGGGCCTGATCATCGCGGTGATGTACCTCGGCCTGACCTTCTCGATCGCCGAGATGTCGGCCGCCCTGCCGCACACCGGCGCGGCCTACTCCTTCGCCCGCACGGCGATGGGCCCCTGGGGCGGCTTCTTCACCGGCCTCTGCGAGAACGTCGAATATGTCATCACGCCGGCGGTCGTCGTCACCTTCATCACCGGCTACGTCAACTCGATCTTCGGCCTCGATCCCGCCTATTCGCCGCTGATCTGGCTGACCTTCTACGTGATCTTCGTGGCGCTGAACGTGTTCGGCCTGGAGCTGTCGTTCAAGGTGACGATGGTGTTCACGCTGCTCTCGCTCGCCGTGCTGGTGTTCTTCTGGGTCAGCGCGATCCCGCACATGGACTTCTCGCGCTGGGCGCTGAACATCGCGGCCGGCCCTGACGGCGCCCCGGTGGAGCTGCCCGAGGGCGGCGGATCGTGGTTCCCGTTCGGCGTCTCCGGCGTGCTCGCCACGCTGCCCTTCGCGGTGTGGCTGTTCCTCGCCATCGAGCAGTTGCCGCTCGCGGCCGAGGAGTCGGTCGATCCGGCGCGCGACATGCCGAAGGGCATCGTGCTGGGGATGGTCACGCTGATCGTCTCGGCCTTCATGATCGTGCTGCTCAACCCGTCGGTGGCGGGCGTGGGCTCGTTCCACCTCGCGACGGCGCTCGAGCCGCTGCTCGACGGCTTCAAGGCGGTCTACGGCGACGGCGGCGTCGTCATCCTGGGCATCGTGGCGCTCACCGGCCTGATCTCGAGCTTCCACACGATCCTCTACGCGCAGGGCCGGCAGATCTACTCGCTCTCGCGCGCGGGCTACTTCCCGCGCGGGCTGTCGGTGACGCACGCGACCTACCGCACCCCCTACGTCGCGATGATCGTGGGCTCGGTGGTCGGGTTCGGGGTGATGCTGATCATCTGGTTCGCGCTCGGCGCCGAGACCGCGGGCTCCACCATCGGCAGCGTGCTGCTCAACATGGCGGTGTCCGGGGCGATGTTCTCCTACATCGCGCAGGCGGTCTCGTTCATCCTGCTGCGCAAGAACGCGCCGCACATCAAGCGCCCGTTCAAGAGCCCGGCCGGCGTCGCCGGGGCGGTGCTGACGATCGTCATCGCGATCGTCACGCTGTTCTACCAGGTGCAGGACCCGAACTTCACCAAGGGCGTGCTCTGGGTGCTGGTCTGGTTCGCGATCGCGACCGTCTACTTCGCGCTCTACGGCCGTCACAAGCTTGTGCTCTCGCCGGAGGAAGAGTTCGCCCTGTCCGGCGGCAAGGGCGAGTACAAATCGCACTGAGCGCCGCACGGCGTGACGTCACGCACGCATCCCGGCCCCGCGGCCGGGATGCGGCAGTCGGGGCCCTTGAGACACCATGAGCGCGCCCTCGCCGCACACCGCCGAAAGCCTTCTCGCCGTGGCGTCGGAGCGCGGGCTCTCCCACGTCAAGGTCGGCGTGACGGACGCGGACGGCGTGCTGCGCGGCAAATACATGAGCCGCGAGAAGTTCGCCTCGGCGCTGGAGAAGGGCTTCGGCTTCTGCGACGTGATCTTCGGCTGGGATTCGAACG
This sequence comes from Methylopila sp. 73B, assembly GCF_000526315.1. Classification (NCBI taxonomy): domain Bacteria; kingdom Pseudomonadati; phylum Pseudomonadota; class Alphaproteobacteria; order Hyphomicrobiales; family Methylopilaceae; genus Methylopila; species Methylopila sp. 73B. Next base: position 2,927,594 of record NZ_JAFV01000001.1, read on the forward strand.
ACCAGCTCTACGACAACACGAGCTTCACCGGCTGGCGGACGGCGTTTCCCGACGCGGAGGTCCGCCTCGTCCCCGAGACCGCGCGCGACCTGCCGCTCGAAGGCGACATGGTCTTCGTGCTGGGCGAGTTCGGGGGCCGGGCCGAGGCGCTGTGCCCGCGCGGGCTGCTGAAGCGCGTGCTCGCCCGCGCCGCGGACATGGGCTTTTCCGTCAAGGCCGCGGCGGAGTTCGAGTTCTTCCTGTTCGAGGAGACGCCGCGCTCGGTCCGCGACAAGGGCTACGCCGGCCTGACGCCGATGACGCCCGGCTTCTTCGGCTATTCCGTGCTGCGCTCGGGCGTCCACTCCGAGCTCTACGCCGATCTGCTCAAGCTCTGCGCTGACATGCGCATGCCGATCGAGGGGCTGCACACCGAGACCGGGCCGGGCGTGCTCGAGGCCGCGATCGAGGTCTCCGACGCGCTCGAGGCCGCCGACCGCGCCACGCTGTTCAAGACCATGACCAAGACCTTCGCCCAGAAACGCGGGCTGATGGCGACCTTCATGGCCAAGTGGTCCAAGGACTATCCCGGCCAGTCCGGCCATCTGCACCTGTCGCTGCAGGACGCGGACGGCGGCTCGGCCTTCCACGACGCGGCGAAGCCGCACGGCATGTCGGACGCCATGCGCTGGTTCGTGGGCGGGCAGCAGGCGCTGATGCCGGAGCTGCTCGCCATGGCCGCGCCGACGGTCAACGCCTACACCCGGATGGTCCCCGGCTTCTGGGCGCCGACCGACGCCACCTGGGGGGTGGAGAACCGCACCTGCGCGCTGCGCGTGATCGAGGGCGGCCCCAAGGCCCAGCGCGTCGAGTACCGCATCACCGCGGCCGACATAAACCCCTACGTCGCGCTCGCGGCGGCCCTCGGCTCGGGCCTCTGGGGGATCGCGAACCGGATCGAGCCGGACGCCCCCGTGACGGGCAGCGCCTACGACATGCGCCACCCGCCGGAACGCGCCCTGCCCCGCTCGCTCGGCGAGGCCGCGGCGCGGCTTGCGACGTCGAAGCCGGCGGAGGAGCTTTTTGGCGCCGCATTCGTGGAGCATTGGGCCGCGACCCGCGACTGGGAGCAGCGCGCGTTCAACAAGGCGATCACCGACTGGGAGCTGCAGCGCTATTTCGAAATCATCTGACCTGCGTCGTCCCGGACGCCCGAAGGGCGAGCCGGGACCGTCATCCGCGCGAAGCGCGTTTTTCTGACAACGATCCCGGCTCTCCGCGGCTGCCGCCGCTTCGGCCGGGATGACGGGTGCCTTTCATGACCGACCTCATCTGCATCTCCCCCATCGACGGCCGCGAGGTCGCGCGGCGGCCGATCGACAGCCCCGAGGCCCTCGCTCAGGCGGTCGCCGACGCCAAGCGCGCGCAGGCGGAGTGGGCGCATGTCCCGATCGCCGAGCGCGGCCAGAAGATGCTCGCCTTCCTCGAGGCGCTGCTCGGCCTCAACCAGCAGATCATCCCCGAGCTGGCGCTGCAGATGGGCCGCCCCGTGCGCTACGGCGGCGAGATGCGCGGCGTCGAAGAGCGGGTGAAGCACTGCGTCGCGATCGCCGAAAAGGCGCTGGCCCCGCTGGTCCCGGAGCCGAAGCCCGGCTTCCGCCGCATGATCAAGCGCACGCCGATCGGCGTCGTGCTGGTCATCGCGCCGTGGAACTACCCCTTCCTGACCGCGGTCAACACGATTGTCCCGGCGCTGATCGCCGGCAACGCGGTGCTGCTGAAGCACGCCAACCAGACGCTGCTGGCCGGCGAGCGGCTGCAGGAGGCGATGGACAAGGCGGGCCTGCCGAAGGGCCTGTTCCGCAACCTCTACCTCGGCCACGACGAGACCTCGGACCTGATCCGCTCCGGCGCGGTCGGCCACATCAACTTCACCGGCTCGGTCGGCGGCGGCCGCGCCATCGAGCGCGCCGCGGCGGGCACCTTCGCGAGCCTCGGGCTGGAGCTCGGCGGCAAGGACCCGGCCTACGTCCGGGCCGACGCCGACCTCGACTTCGCGATCGAGAACCTCGCGGACGGCGCCTTCTACAACTCCGGCCAGTGCTGCTGCGGGATCGAGCGCGTCTACGTGCACGAGAGCCTCTACGACCGCTTCGTGGACGGCGTCGTCGAGGCCGCGTCGAAGTACGTGCTCGGGAACCCGCTCGACGACGCCACCACGCTCGGGCCGATGTCCGCCACCCGCTTCGCGGAGACCGTCCGCGCCCAGACCGCGGAGGCGATCGCCAAGGGCGCGAAGGCCCATCTCGACCCGCGCGCCTTCGCGGCCGACAAGGCCGGCACCCCCTATCTGGCTCCCCAGGTGCTCACCAACGTCGACCACTCCATGAGCGTGATGATGGAGGAGAGCTTCGGACCCGTGGTCGGCATCATGAAGGTCTCGGGCGACGAGGAGGCGCTGCGGCTGATGAACGACAGCCCCTACGGCCTCACCGCCTCGATCTGGACCAGGGACATCGGCCTCGCCGAAGCCCTCGGCGACCGGGTCGAGACCGGCACCGTGTTCATGAACCGCTGCGACTACCTCGACCCCGCGCTCGCCTGGACCGGCGTCAAGGACACCGGCCGCGGCGCCGGGCTCTCCGAGATCGGCTTCCACACGCTGACGCGGCCGAAAAGCTTCCATCTCCGCGAGATGACGTAATCTCCTTGATCCCTCCTCGCGCCGAAGGCGTGGGGAGGGTGGCCCGCCGCGCAGCGGCGGGTCGGGGGGGGCCTTCCACGCCGCGGCGGCGGATGAGGCCTTCAGGACGACGCGGGACGCCTCCGACGTGAACGGGCGCCTCGGTCGACCCGGAGGCGCACCCCACCCGACCTCGCTGACGCGAGGCCACCCTCCCCTGTCTCAGGGGAGGGATCCCCTCACGCAGCCAGGCCACGACGTCGCTCGTGCCCGCCCATCGACCGCATTCCTGCCGCGAGATCGCCCATGACCAGCCCCTTCGCCGCCGCCTGGAACTACCCGACCCGCGTCCTCGTCGGCCCCGGCCGCATCGCGGACCTCGGCGAGGCCTGCGCCCAGGCCGGGATCGCGCGGCCGCTGCTCGTCACCGATCCCGGACTGATGAGCACGCCGCTCGTCGCGCGTGCGCTTGACATTCTGGAGCGCGCCGGGCGCCCCGCGACCGTGTTTTCCGAGGTGAAGGGCAACCCGACCAACGCCAACGTCGAGGCCGGGGTCGCGGCCTACAGGGCTGCGGGGGCCGACGGCGTCGTCGCCTTCGGCGGCGGTTCCGGGCTCGACGTCGGCAAGATGGTCGCCTTCATGGCCGGCCAGACCCGGCCGATCTGGGACTTCGAGGACGTGGGCGACTGGTGGACCCGCGCCGACGCCGCGGCGATCGCGCCGATCGTGGCGGTCCCCACCACCGCCGGCACCGGCTCCGAGGTCGGCCGCGCCGCGGTCGTCACCAACGAGGCGAGCCACGAGAAGAAGATCATCTTTCACCCGAAGATGCAGCCGGCGGTCGTCATCCTCGACCCCGAACTGACGGTCGGGCTGCCGCCCAAACTCACGGCCTGGACCGGCTTCGACGCGCTCGCCCATTGCCTCGAGGCGTTTTCCGCCCCCGGCTTCCACCCCATGGCGGACGGCGTCGCCGTAAACGGCGCCCGGCTGATCAAGCTCTACCTGCCCCGCGCCGTGGCCGACGGCGCCGACATCGAGGCGCGCGCCAACATGCTGGCCGCAGCCAGCATGGGAGCGACCGCGTTCCAGAAGGGCCTCGGCGCCATCCACTCGCTGTCGCACCCCGTCGGCGCGCTCTACGACACCCACCACGGCCTCACCAACGGCGTGGTCATGCCCTACGTCCTCCTCGCCAACCGCGCGGCGATCGAGGAGCGCTTCACCCACCTCGCCCGCTCGTTCGAGATCGACGGCGGGTTCGACGGGTTCATCGACTGGATCCTGCGCTTCCGCGAGGACCTGCACGTGCCCCATTCGCTGGCCGAACTCGGCGTGGACGAGAGCCGCATCGACGAGATGGCGGAGAAGGCCGAGCGCGATCCCTCGACCGGCGGCAATCCCATCCCGTTCAAGGCCGCCGACTTCGCGCGGCTCTACCGCGCCGCGATCCGCGGCGACCTCGACGCGGCGCGGGCGTGACGGCGATGCGCCCGCTGCGCCTCCTCGTCGTCGAGGGCAACCCCAAGGCCATGCGCGAGCGGCACGCGGCCGTCTCAGGACAGACGCCGAGCGCGTTCTACGCCGACATCCTCTCGGGACTCGCGGCCGACGAGACACTCGAGGCCACGGTCGACATCTGCTTTCCGGCGGACGAGGGCGCGAACCTGCCGGACGGCTCGGACCTCGCATCCTACGACGGCGTCGCGATCACCGGCTCCGGGCTCAACCTCTGGAAAGCGGAGCGCGAGTCTCTGGTCCAAGTCGACTTCGCCCGCGCGGTCTACGACGCCGGCGTCCCGTTCTTCGGCTCGTGCTGGGGCCTGCAGGTGGCCGCGGTCGCAGCGGGCGGCGAGGTGAAGCTGAACCCGCAAGGCCGCGAGATCGGCATCGCCCGCGCGATCCACATCACCGACGCCGGCCGCGGCCATCCGCTCCACGCCGGCCGCACCCAGGTGTTCGACGCGCCGGCGATCCATTCCGACGAGGTGGCGGCCGTGCCGCCGGGCGCGATCGTGACCGCGACCAACGATCTCTGCGCCGTGCAGGCGGCCGAGATCCGGCACGGCGCCGGCGTGTTCTGGGGCGTTCAGTTTCACCCCGAGTACACCTTCGCCGAACTCGGCGGGATCCTGTCGCGCTACACGCCGATCATGCTGGAAGAGGGTTTCTTTCGCGACGGCGAGGAGGCCGCCGGCTACATCACCGATCTCGTGGCGCTCGACGCCGATCCCGGCCGCAAGGACGTCGCCTGGCGCCTCGGCGTCGCGCCCTCCGTGCTCGACCCGAAGATCCGCCGCACCGAGCTGATCAACTGGCTGAAGCTGCAGGTGCTGCCGACGGCGAGCGCGCGCGTGAGGGGGTGAGGCGCAGCGGCCGGGTGCTTTCTGCTGACGCCAACCCCACTCGGCCGGGCTTACGCCCGTCCACCCTCCCCTCCCAGGGGAGGGATTCCCGCGCCTCGTCTTCCACCCCCGCAGAACCGGGCGCGGGCGATCCTCCTCGCGCCGCAAGCGTGGGGAGGGTGGCCTCGGCGATAGCCGAGGCCGGGTGGGGCCTTGGGCGTAGGGCGCGATAGCGTTCGGGAGCCTCATCCTGAAGCCCACCCCGCCCGGCCGAACTTACGGCCGTCCACCCTCCCCTGTCCCAGAGGAGGGATCTCCGCGCCTCGTCTTCCACGCCGCAGAACCGGGCGCGGGCGATCCCTCCTCGCGCCGAAGGCGCGGGGAGGGTGGCCTTGGCGAAGCCGAGGTCGGGTGGGGTCTTGGGCGTAGGGCCCGGTCGCGGCACCAGCGTGGAGCCCAACGGGAAAACTCTACGGCTTCAGGTCCATCGGCAGCGCCCCGGGGGCGGCGGTGAGCGAGATCGTCACGCGGCGGTTGGCGGCGATCTGCGGGGCGTCGGGGAACATCGGGTCGGTCGCGGCCTTGCCCTGCACCACGGTGAAGCGGCCGTCCGGAACGCCGTTCGAGGCCAGAAGCTCCCGCGCCGCGCTCGCCCGGTCGGCGGACAGGCGCCAGGCGTCGAGCGATCCGGCCTCGGACACGCCGGCCGCCGTGTGGCCGGTGACGTAGATCGGATAGTTCAGCGCGCGGATCGTCGGCGCCATGGCCGTCAGCGCGTCGACGATGCGCTGCGAGGGCCGCGCCGAACCGGGCTGGAACATCGAGCGGCCGTCCTGGTCGATCAGCGAGATCGACACGCCCTCGGAGTTGTCTTCGACGACGATCTGGTTCGAGACGTCGGCGATCTCCGGCATGGCGCGCAGCGCCTGGCGCAGGCTCGCGGCGGCGCGGGCGTAGCCGCGGGCGACCGCCGCGGTGTCCGCCTTGTCCTTGGACAGCGGCCCCGACAGGTTCGCGGAGTCGTTCATGGTCTTGGCGCTGTTGTTCAGCAGCTCCGTGCGCGTCGGCGTGCCGCCGACGTCGATCACGCCCGCCGCCACGATCTCCCGCTGCGAGCCGAAGGCCTCGCGCATGGAGCCGGCGACCGCCGCCATCTTCTTCTTGTCCTGGTTCGAGAACGCGACCAGCACCACGAAGAAGGCCATCAGCAGGCCCATCAGGTCGGCGAAGGTGACGAACCAGCCGTGTCCGCCGCCGTGGTCGGCGTGTTTCTTCTTGGCCATGTCAGGCCGCCGCCTCGATGACGGCGGCGCGTTGTTTCTCGGGCAGGTAGGCGATCAGCATTTCCTTGACCACCGCCGGGCTCTTGCCGGCGCGCAGCTGGAGCACGCCGTCGATCACCAGCGTCTGGTTCAGCTCGTCATGGGCGAACTTGATGGCGAGCTTGTCGGCGATCGGCAGGAAGAAGAAGTTGCCGACGACGGCGCCGTAGAGCGTCGCGAGCAGCGCGATGGCCATGAACACGCCAAGCTTCGACGGGTCCGACATCTCGGCGAACATCTGCACCATGCCGATCAGCGTCCCGATCATGCCGAAGGCCGGCGCGCAGTCGCCGATGCCGCGGAACACCTTGCCGGCCATCTCCAGCCGGTGAAGGTTCAGGTCGCGCTCGCGCTCCAGGGTCTCGCGGATGAAGGTCTCGTCGAAGCCGTCGGCGACGTAGCGCACCCCCTTGGCGAGGAAGGGATCATGCGGGGTCGCCTTGTCGAGCCCGACCGGGCCGGACTTGCGCACGATCGCCGCCATCTCGGCGATTTCGGCGATCAGGTCGCGCGGGTTGCCGTGGCTGCCGCGGAAGACGGTCTTGATAGCGGTCGGAAAGGACGAGAGGAACGCGCCCAGTTCGAACCGGATCAGGGTGGCGGTGATCGAGCCGCCGAAGATCACGATGACGGCGTGCTCGGAGTAGTAGCGCTCCAGCCCGCCGCCCTCGTGGATCAGGAAGCTGAGGACGCCGATGCCGCCGACGAAGCCGATGATGGTCGCGAAATCCATGTCCGCCCCTTGCGCGCGCCGCACCGGAATCCTTCCGCGGCCGTAGGGCGGATGGTGAAGATTCCCGGTTAAGGCGGCGTGAAGGCGATGACGAAGCGGCCATCCGCGCGATTACGGATGGCGCGCCAGCCTCAGGCCACGCCGAGCTTCAGCAGGTCGTGGATGTGGACGAGGCCGACCGGCTCGCCGCCGTCGACGACGAACAGGGCGGTGATCGCCCGGCTCTGCAACTCGCTCAGCGCCTGGGCGGCGAGGTCGCTCGAGCGCACCGTGCGCGGCGAGCGGGTCATGACCTCCTCGACCGTCATGGCGGTGAGGCCGGGGCCCATGTGGCGGCGAAGGTCGCCGTCGGTGACGATGCCGACCAGCGCTCCGCCCGCGTCCGTGACGCCGACGCAGCCGAAGCTCTTCGCCGACATGACGATCAGCGCCTCGGACATCTTGGCGCCGACGGGGACGAGCGGCACGGCCTCGCCCTGGTGCATGGCGTCGCGCACGAAGGTGAGCACCGCGCCGAGCTTGCCGCCGGGGTGGAAGCGGCGGAAGTCGGACGGCGTGAAGCTGCGGCTCTCCAGCAGCGCGACGGCGAGCGCGTCGCCGATCGCCATCTGCATGGTGGTCGAGGTGGTGGGGGCGAGGCCGTGCGGGCAGGCCTCGGTCGCGCGCGGCAGCACCAGCGCGATGTCAGCCTCGCGCCCGAGCGCGCTGTCCTCGCGCGAGGTGACGGCGATCAGCGGCACCCGGAACCGGCCGGTGTAGTGCACCATGTCGCGCAGTTCCGCGGTCTCGCCGGACCACGACAGCGCGAGCACCACGTCGTCGGAGGTGATCATGCCGAGGTCGCCGTGGCTGGCTTCGGCCGGGTGCACGAAGAAGGCCGGTGTGCCGGTGGAGGCGAAGGTCGCCGCGATCTTGCGGCCCACGTGGCCGCTCTTGCCCATGCCGGAGACGATGGTGCGCCCGCGCGCCGCCGCGATCGTCTCGACCGCGCGCGCGAAGGGATCGCCCAGGGCGCCGTTCAACGCCGCGGCGAGCTCCGAAAGGCCCGCGGCTTCGGTCTCGACCGTGCGCAGCGCCGAGGCGACGGACTGCGCCGGCGTCGTCAGACCGGGCGACGGAGGGGTGCGCAGAGGTTCGGCCATCGAACGGATCAGTCCTGGAATGCGACGGGTCCGCAAGGCCCGGAGGCCCGGCGGACCCCCTAACTAGCACCGCCGCCGCGACCGCGCCAAGCGGGCCCGCGGCAAGGCTTTGTTAACCACGATGGTTTCAAGGTCGTTAACCACGCCGCCGGTTCGCGCCGCGCCGGTCCCCGTCCACGCGCCGTTCCAAGGACGCCATGCCGCGCGCGCAGCGCCTTGCAGCCCTCGCCCTCGTCGCGCTCGTCGCGGCGGCCGGCGTCGCGCGCGGTCAGGAGGCCCTCGACGACGAACCGCTGCGCCGGCTCGACCCCGACACGCTCGCCGGCGGCGACTACGGCGGGACCGAGCCCCAGCCGCTCGCCGGCGGGACCTACGGCCGCGAGCCGCAGGCCGCGCCGCGCGCCGGGGTCGAGGAGCCGCTCGCCACCCAGCTCCAGATCGGCGATCCGCTGGCGGGCTCGCGGGCCGGCCTCGGCGCGCCGCCGCGGGCGCCGCGCGCGCGCCGGCTCGCGGACGAGCCCTACAGCCCCACCGGCGTCCGGGCGGGCGCCTTCATCCTGCGGCCGACGCTCGAGAGCACCGCCGGCTACGACACCAACCCGAACGAGGTGAAGAGCGGCGGCAAGGGCTCGGCCTACGGGCGCCTCCGCGGCGACCTCGACGCGGTCTCCGACTGGTCGCGCCACCAGCTCGAGGTGAGGCTCAGCGGCCAGATCCGCAAGTTCACCAACGCCCCCGAGATCGGCCTGGAGCCGCAGGCGAGCGCGACCGTCGACGGCCGGATCGACGTGACCGACGACACGCAGATCGTCACCCAGCTGCGCGCCTCGATCACCACCTCGAGCCCCGGCGACCCGGAGACCGAGAACGACGTCGACGGCGACGAAATCCAGAAGTCCTACGGCGCGACGCTGGGCGTGGCGAAGCGCTTCAACCGCTTCAGCCTGCAGCTGGACGGGCTGGTGGACCGCTACCTCTACGACGACAGCAAGCTGCTCGACGGCAGCGAGCTCGACAACTCCGACCGGATCTACAACGCCTACGAGGTCCGGCTACGCGGGGCCTACGAGCTCTCGCCGCGGCTGCAGCCCTTCGCCGAGATCGCGGTCGACACGCGCGACTACGACAAGCGCGAGGACGACGCGGGCAAGACGCTGGGCTCCTCCGGCTACGCGCTGCGGGCCGGCGCGAAGTTCGAGGCGACCCGGCTGATCACCGGCGAGCTGGCGCTCGGCTACGGCCGCCAGACGCCGAAGGAGAACAGCCTCGATCCGGTCGAGGGCCTGCTGATCGACGGCTCGATCGCCTGGGTCCCGACCGCGCTCACCACCGTCCGGCTCAACGCCCGCAGCGCGCTGCAGGAGACCAACCTCACCGGCGCGAGCGGCGTGCTGACGCGCTCGGTCGGCGTGGCGGTCGAGCATGCGCTGCGCCGGAACGTGCTGCTGACGGCGCGCGCGACGGTCGAGCGCCTGAACTACAAGGGCATCGGCCGCGTCGACGACGCCCTCACCCTGGCGCTCGAGGGCGAGTACCGGTTGAACCGGTCGCTCTCGCTCATCGGCAGCTTCCAGCACGAGAAGCTCGCGAGCTCGGAAAGCGGCGAGGGCTACAGCTCCTCGATCATCGAGGTCGGCCTGCGTTTGAGGCGGTGAGGCGGGCGGGGTCGTCCATACGCCATACACGCGCCGTCACGGATGGACCGCGCTCACCGATGTGTGCCGGACGCGCGACCACCGCTTCCCTTCTCGCCTTGCGGGAGAAGGTGGACGGCGGCGTCAGCCGCCGGCCGGATGAGGGGTCGTCGGAGACCTCCTGAACAGCGCCCAAGGATGTCCCAGACGACCCCTCATCCCAACCGTCTCCGCAAGGGGAGAAGGGGACTCCGACGTCGCGTTCCACCCTGACGATGGGCCCTTCGGTCAAGCCGGAGGACGACGTCGCAGGTAAGAACAGCGGTGGCGGATGCGAGGCTCGCCTCAGCCCCTGAGCAGGGCCTCGAGCTCCTTGCGGAAGTCGCCCGCCAGATCGTCGCGCTCGAGCGCGTAGGCGACGTTTGCGGTGAGGAAGCCGATCTTGGAGCCGGTGTCGAACACCCGGCCCTCGAAGGCGAAGCCCGAGAAGGCCTGCTCCTTCGCCAGCGAGAGCATGGCGTCGGTGAGCTGGATCTCGCCGCCGGCGCCCGCCTCCTGCTTCGCCAGCAGGGTGAAGATCTCGGGCTGCAGGATGTAGCGGCCCGAGATGGCGTAGTTCGATTCCGCCGTGCCCGGCTTCGGCTTCTCGACCATTGAGGTCATCTTGAAGCCCTTGCCGATCTTTTCGCCGGCGCCGACGATGCCGTACTGGTGCGTCTGGTCGTCCGGCACCTCGTAGGTCGCGACCACGTTGCCGCCGGCGGCGTTGTAGACGTCGATCATCTCGGCGAGGCAGCTGCGTTCCTCGCCCTGGTGCAGCATGTCCGGCAGCAGCAGGGCGAAGGGCTCGGCGCCCACGAGTTCGCGCGCGCACCACACCGCGTGGCCGAGGCCGAGCGGCTCCTGCTGGCGCGTGAAGCTCGCCTGGCCGGCGCTCGGCAGGTCCTCCTTGAGGAGGCGCAGCGCGTCGAGCTTGCCGCGGCGCTCCAGCGTCGCCTCGAGCTCGAACTGCTTGTCGAAGTGATCTTCGATGACGCCCTTGTTTCGCCCGGTGACGAAGATGAAATGCTCGATGCCGGCCTCGCGGGCCTCGTCCACCACGTGCTGGATCACCGGCCGGTCGACCACCGTCAGCATCTCCTTCGGCACCGCCTTGGTGGCGGGCAGGAAGCGGGTGCCGAGGCCCGCGACGGGAAACACGGCCTTGCGGATGGGACGGGACATTGGTTCTCCGGGCGTTCGCGTCTTCTTGTGAACGGCGGTCCATTGGCCGTCGTCCGGGCGTAGTTTTGGGGCTGAGAGCCGCCGCGTAAAGGCGCGGCGTGGAAGGAGGGCGACGCAAGACCGATTTGGGGCGCTCACGTCCTGCTGATCATCAAGGCCCAACGCGGTTAACCGAATGCAAACTCTGGCGCGTATGCTGCCTGCAGACATGATGAACGCAATCGGGCGGCTTCGGCGGCCCGGCTCAGAGGAGACGTCGACATGCGCCTTGCAGGTCGCCCCGTCCGATTCGCCAGCGCCACGCTGACCGCCGCCCTGCTCGGCCTCGCCTTCGCGAGCCCGGCCGCGGCGGATGCGATCGACCAGCGGTTCCAGGCCTTCGTCGCCCAGCTCCGCCCGCAGGCGGCGGCCGCGGGCGTCAGCGCCGGGACCTTCGACCGCGCCTTCCGGGGACTGAAGCCGGACCGGGAGGCGATCGAGAAGTCGCAGTACCAGCCCGAGTTCAAGACGACGATGGCTCAGTACATCGACACGCGGGTGTCGGACACGCGCATCAACGCAGGCCGGACGAACTACCAACAGTGGGGCAAGACGCTCGCGGCGCTCGAGCGCTCGACCGGCGTCGACCGCTACGCCATCCTCTCGGTCTGGGGCATGGAGACCAATTACGGCGGCTCCATGGGCGGCCACAACGTCATCGAGGCGCTTGCGACGCTGGCCTGCTGCCAGCCGCGCCGGCCGGAGTTCTTCCGCAAGGAGCTGATCTCGGCGCTGCAGATCCTGCAGCGCGGCGACGTGACGCCGGAAAACATGATCGGCTCCTGGGCCGGCGCCATGGGCCACACCCAGTTCATGCCGACGAGCTTCAAGGCCTACGCCGCCGACGGCGACGGCGACGGCCGTCGCGACATCTGGACCTCGGTGCCGGATGCGCTGGCCTCGACCGCGAACTATCTGAAGAAGCACGGCTGGCGCTCCGGCGAGACCTGGGGCTACGAGGTCATCATCCCGGCGGGCATGAACGCCAAGGCCGGCGCCAAGATGCCGCTCGGCCGGTGGCAGGCGGCGGGCGTGCAGCGCGCCTCCGGCGGCGGCTTCGCACGGGCGACCGACGTCGCGACCCTGCTGCAGCCGGCCGGCCCGCGCGGGCCGTCGTTCCTGATGATGCAGAACTTCCGGGTCATCAAGCGCTACAACAACGCCGACAGCTACGCCCTCGCGGTCGGGCACCTCGCCGACCGCATCCGCGGCGGCGGCGCCTTCGTGACGCCGTGGCCGAACCACGACAAGCCGCTGGACGAGCAGGAACGGCTGGAGCTGCAGGCCCTGCTCGCCCGCCGCGGCTTCGCCATCGGCGAGCCGGACGGCAAGATCGGGCCCGCGACGCGGGAGGCGATCATGTCCTACCAGCAGCGCCAGGGCCTCGCGCCCGACGGCTACGCCGGCGTCTCGCTGCTCCGCCACCTGCGCTCGGCCCGCTGAGGAGCCGGCCGCATGGTCGGAGCCGGAGGATCATGGTAGCGTTCGCCCCATGATCCGGCGCATCCCGACCGGCGCGTCCCCCGCGCGCCTGCTGGCCGTCAGTCTGGCCTTGAGCGGGCTTGCACTCTCGCTCGCGCCGGCTTCGGCCCAGGACGGCTACTACCGCCGCTACTACGACCCGCCCGTCGGCTACGTGCGGGAGCGGTCCTACGACCGCTACGACGAAGACCGCATGATCGACGAGCGGGTCAACGCCTACCGGCGCGAGGCGCTCGCGCGCCGCGAGGCGGAGCGGCGGCGGGCCTTGGACGACGCCGCCCGCTACGTGCGCCGGCGCGAGAGCCAGCCCAACTTCCTGCAGCGCCTGTTCGGCGCGCGGCCGCGCGACCCCGAAATCGACGACGGCTGGACCGCCCGCCGCGATCCCGGCGCGGTCGAGGTGCGGCCGAAGCCGCGCGCCCGGCGCAAGCCCGCGGAACCCACCCCGACCCCGGTGCCGCCGATCCCGACCGGCGATCCCAGCGCGCCCGTGGCGCCGCCCAGCGTCTTCGTCGCCGTGCTGGGCGACAGCGTCGCGGACGGCCTCGCCGGCGGGCTGCAAGAGGCCTTCGCCGACGCGCCCGAGATCGGCGTCAAGCGCTACGCCCGGCCCAACGCCGGCCTGGTGCGCGCCGACTACCACGACTTCGCCGAAGCCGCGCAGAAGGCGGTCGACGAGGGTCCGCTCGCCTATGCTGTGATCGACGTCGGCGTGAACGATCGCCAGCCCTTCCTCGACATGCGCGACGCGGCCCCGCTCTCGGCGCCTTGGCGCGAGCGCTACCTCGCGCGGGTCGACGCGCTGATCGCGCCGTTCAAGGCGAAGAAGATCCCGGTCTATTGGGTCAGCCTCGCGCCGTCCTCCAGCGCGCGTGCGAACTCCGACTTGATCGCGCTCAACGCGATGGTGAAGGAACGGGTGCAGGCCGCGGGCGGGACCTTCGTGGACGTCTGGGAAGGCTTCGTCGACGAGAACGGCGACTACGCCGCCGTGGGCCCCCAGCTCGACGGCCAGAACGCGCGCCTGCGCCTCGAAGACGGGGTGCATTTCTCCAAGGCCGGCTCCCGCAAGCTCGCGCACTACGTCGAGCAGGAGATCCGCAAGTCCTACCAGCCGAAGCCGGCGGAGGCGCTGATCGGCGCGACGCCGAACGGCGGCGACCCCAACGTCTCGCCGCTGGTCGACCGGCCAAAGCCGCTTGCGGGACCCGTGGTGGTGCTGACGGCGCCGCGGCGCTCCGAGGGCGGCGCGCTGGTCGGCGGCGCAGGCTCGGGCGCGCGTTCGGACGCGGTGGAGCGCCTGCTGGTGCGCGGCGAAGCGCTGACCGCCGACCCCGGCCGTCTCGACGACCACCGCTGGCCTGGCGCGGAGGCCGCGAAGGCCGATCCCGCCAAGCCGGACGCGGGCAAGCCAGACGCCCCCGCCGAGGCCGCGGCGCCGAAGCCCTGAGCTTCAAGACGCCCTGAGACGCGCCGGCCCCGGCGCCGCCCGCTCGTGTCCCGGACTTGATCCGGGACCCAGAATCACGGCGCGGCGAGAAAAGTACGCGGGCAGCTGCTCGATCGCTCTCCCGCCCGCGGGTCTGGGTCCCGGATCAAGTCCGGGACGCCAGCGGCGCGATGCTTCAAGTTGTTGTGGCGGTCGCCGTCAGCGCGGGAGCTTGGACGAGCCCATCAGGAAGGTGTCGATCGCGTTGGCGGCCTGACGGCCCTCGCGGATCGCCCACACCACCAGCGACTGGCCGCGGCGCATGTCGCCGGCGGCGAACACCTTCGGGTTCGAGGTGACGTAGCTCTTCTCGTCCGCCAGCACGTTGCCGCGCTTGTCGAGCGCGACGCCGGACTGCTCGACGAGGCCCTCCTTCAGCGGCCCGGAGAAGCCGAGCGCGATGAAGACGAGATCGGCTTTGAGGACGAACTCGGAGCCTGGGACTGGCTGGCGCTTGGCGTCGGCGCGGGCGCACTTCACGCCCACCACCTTGCCGTTCTTGCCCTCGATGCCGAGCGTGACCGCCGCGAACTCGCGGTCGGCACCCTCGGCCTGGCTGGACGAGGTGCGGAACTTGGTCGGCCAGTACGGCCAGGTCAGCAGCTTGTCCTCGACCTTCGGCGGCACCGGCCGGATGTCGAGCTGCGTGACCGAGATCGCGCCCTGGCGGAACGAGGTGCCGACGCAGTCGGAGGCGGTGTCGCCGCCGCCGATGACGACGACGTGCTTGGCGAAGGCCTCGACCGGGGTTTCAGGAATGTGGTTCTCGAAGCCGACGCGGCGGTTCTGCTGCACCAGGAACGGCATGGCGTAGTGCACGCCCTTGAGGTCCTGGCCCGGCAGCTGCGGATCGCGCGGGTGCTCCGCGCCGCCCGCGAACAGCACGGCGTCATGCCCCTCGACCAGCTCGGAGACCGGCGTGGTGACGCCGACGTTCACGCCGTAGTGGAACGTGACGCCCTCGGCCTCCATCTGCTCGACGCGCCGGTCGATGTGGCGCTTCTCCATCTTGAAGTCCGGGATGCCGTAGCGCATCAGGCCGCCGGCCTTGGGCTCGCGCTCGTAGACGTGGACGTCGTGGCCCGCGCGGGCGAGCTGCTGGGCCGCCGCCATGCCGGCGGGGCCGGAGCCGACGATCGCCACCGTCTTACCGGTCTTGGCCTCCGGCGTCTCGGGCGCGATCCAGCCGTTGGCCCAGGCCTTGTCGGCGATCGCCTGCTCGACCGTCTTGATCGCGACAGGGGTGTTTTCGAGGTTCAGCGTGCACGCCTCCTCGCAGGGGGCGGGGCAGATGCGGCCGGTGAACTCCGGGAAGTTGTTGGTGGAGTGGAGGTTGCGGGAGGCCTCCTTCCAGTCGTCGGCGTAGACGAGGTCGTTCCAGTCCGGGATCTGGTTGTTGACCGGGCAGCCCTGCGGCCCGTGGCAGAACGGGATGCCGCAGTCCATGCAGCGCGCCGCCTGGCCCGCCACTTCGGCGTCCGACAGCGGCAGCGTGAACTCGCGGTAGTGCCGGATGCGGTCGGACGCCGGCTGATACCGCGCTTCCTGCCGGTCGATCTCAAGAAAGCCTGTAACCTTGCCCATCGTATGGTCTCCTCCCGCGGAGGCCCTTGTCGCTAGCGCGCCCGGCGCGTCGGTCTCCGGCCCGAGCGCCTGAGGCGCTTGGCCGATCGTTCGCCGCGTTAAGCTCTATCCTGATGACGGTCCCGGAGCGACCCTGCGGGCTCCGGGACGACGATGTCCTGCGCGTGACGGAAACCGTCGCTCACTCCGCCGCCTGCAGCGTCCGCGCCTTCTCCATCTCGCGGAGCGCGCGGCGGTACTCGACCGGCATCACCTTCACGAACTTGTTCCGGTAGCTCGCCCAGTCGTCGAGGATCGCCTTGGCGCGCGCGGAGTCGGTGTGCGCGAGATGCGCCGAGATGAGCTGCTTCAACCGCTCCTCGTCGTGCCGAGTCATGTCGGGATCGACGTGGATCCGGCCCTTGAACTCGAGGTCGCCGCCGTGGTGGTGGAGCTCCTCCAGGAGCTCCTCCTCCTCCGGCACCGGCTCGAGGTCGACCATCGAGAGGTTGCAACGCGCGGCGAAGTCGCCGGCCTCGTCCAGCACATAGGCGACGCCGCCCGACATGCCGGCCGCGAAGTTGCGCCCGGTCTTGCCGAGCACCACCACCACGCCGCCCGTCATGTATTCGCAGCCGTGGTCGCCCGCGCCCTCGACGACCGCGATCGCGCCCGAGTTGCGGACCGCGAAGCGCTCGCCCGCGACGCCGCGGAAGTAGCACTCGCCCTCGATCGCGCCGTAGAGCACGGTGTTGCCGACGATGATCGACTCCTCCGCCACGATGCCGGCGTCCTCCGCCGGGCGGATGATGATGCGCCCGCCCGAGAGGCCCTTGCCGACGTAGTCGTTGGCTTCGCCGGTGAGGTGCATCGTGACGCCCGCCGCGAGGAACGCGCCGAAGCTCTGGCCGGCGGTGCCGGTCAGCTTCACCGTGATGGTGTCGTCGGGCAGGCCCGCGGAGCCGTGCGCCATGGCGACCGCGCCCGAGAGCATGGCGCCCGCAGAGCGGTTGCGGCTCTTGATCGCGCGCTCGATCACGACGGTCTCGCCGTTCTCGATCGCGGGCATGGCGGCCGCGATCAGGTCGCGGTCGAGCACCGCCTCCAGGTGATGATCCTGCACCTCGGCGTGGCGGATCGCGACGTCGGCGCCGACCACGGGCTTGGCGAACAGCTTCGCGAAATCGAGGCCCTTCGCCTTCCAGTGGCCGATGGCGTCCCGCTTGTCGAGCAGGTCGGAGCGGCCGATGACCTCGTCCAGCGTCGTCGCGCCCATCTCGGCCAGGATCTGCCGAACCTCCTCGGCGACGAAGAACAGGTAGTCGATGACGTTCTCGGGCGTGCCCTTGAAGCGCTTGCGCAGCACCGGGTCCTGGGTCGCGATGCCAACGGGGCAGGTGTTGAGGTGACACTTGCGCATCATCAGGCAGCCGGCCGCGATCAGCGGCGCGGTCGAGAAGCCGAACTCGTCCGCTCCGAGCAGCGCGCCGACGATGACGTCGCGGCCCGTGCGGAGGCCGCCGTCGACCTGCAGGCGGACGCGGCCGCGCAGCTTGTTCATCACGAGCGTCTGCTGGGTCTCGGCGAGGCCGGTCTCCCAGGGTCCGCCGGCGTGCTTCAGCGAGGTCAGCGGGCTCGCGCCGGTGCCGCCCTCGAAGCCGGAGATCGTGATGTGGTCCGCGCGCGCCTTGGCGACGCCCGCCGCGACCGTGCCGACGCCGACCTCGGAGACGAGCTTCACCGAGACGTCGGCCTGCGGGTTGACGTTCTTCAGGTCGTAGATGAGCTGCGCCAGATCCTCGATCGAGTAGATGTCGTGGTGCGGCGGCGGCGAGATCAGACCCACGCCCGGCGTGGAGCGCCGGACCTTGGCGATCGCGGCGTCGACCTTGTGGCCGGGCAGCTGGCCGCCCTCGCCGGGCTTCGCGCCCTGCGCCACCTTGATCTGGATGGTGTCGGCGTTAACGAGGTACTCGGTGGTGACGCCGAAGCGCCCCGAGGCGACCTGCTTGATGGCCGACCGCTTCGAGTCCCCGTTCGCCATCGCGACGAAGCGCTCCGGCTCCTCGCCGCCCTCGCCGGTGTTCGACTTGCCGCCGATCCGGTTCATGGCGATCGCGAGCGTCTCGTGCGCCTCGCGGCTGATCGAGCCGAACGACATGGCGCCGGTCACGAAGCGCTTCACGATCTCCGTCGCCGGCTCGACCTGCTCGAGCGATACGGTCTCGCGACCGCGCTCCTGGGCGGTCTTGATGCGGAACAGGCCGCGCAGGGTCAGCAGGCGCTCGGCCTGCTCGTTCATGTCGCGCGCGAAGTCCTCGTACTTGGCGAAGGACTGGGTGCGGACCGCGTGCTGCAGGTCCGCGACCGATTCCGGCGTCCAGGCGTGGTCCTCGCCGCGGATGCGGTAGGCGTACTCGCCGCCGACCTCGAGCGCGGAGCGCAGGACCGGCACGTCCGCGAAGGCGAGCGTGTGGCGACGCACCGTCTCCTCGGCGACCTCGCCCAGCCCGACGCCGCCGACCGGGGTCGCGGTGCCCGTGAAGAACTTGTCGACGAAGTCCTTGGACAGGCCGACCGCGTCGAAGATCTGCGCGCCGCAATAGGACTGGTAGGTCGAGATGCCCATCTTGGACATCACCTTCAGCAGGCCCTTGCCGATCGACTTGATGTAGCGCGTGCGCACTTCGCTCGCGTCCACACGCTCGGGGAAGTCGAGCGCCTGGTGCATCGAGGCGAGGGTCTCGAACGCCAGATAGGGGTTGATCGCCTCAGCGCCGTAGCCGGCGAGCACCGCGAAGTGGTGCACCTCGCGCGGCTCGCCGCTCTCGACCACGAGGCCGACCGACGTGCGCAGACCCTTGCGGATCAGGTTGTGATGCACGGCCGCCGTCGCGAGCGCGGCCGGGATCGCGATGCGCTTCGGGCCGACCAGGCGGTCGGACAGCACGACGATGTTGAAGCCGCCGTGGACGGCCGCAGTCGCGCGCTCGCACAGCCGCTCGATGGCGTCCGCCATGCCGGCGGCGCCCTTCTCGGCGGGGTAGGTCGTGTCCAGCGTGCGCGACTGGAACTGGCTCTCCGCCAGATCGTCGATCGCGCGGATCTTCTCCAGGTCCTCGTTGGTGAGGATCGGCTGGCGCACCTCGAGCCGCTTCTTCTTTGACGAACCGTCGAGGTCGAACAGGTTCGGACGCGGCCCGATGAAGGACACCAGGCTCATCACGAGCTCCTCGCGGATCGGGTCGATCGGCGGGTTCGTGACCTGGGCGAAGTTCTGCTTGAAGTAGGTGTAGAGCAGCTTCGAGCGGGTCGACAGCGCCGAAAGCGGCGTGTCGGTGCCCATGGAGCCGGTCGCCTCCTGGCCGGTCGTCGCCATCGGCGTCAGCAGGAGCTTGATGTCCTCCTGCGTGTAGCCGAAGGCCTGCTGGCGGTCGAGCAGGCTCACCTCCGGCCGCGGCCGGGGCGCCGGCGCGTCGGGCAGGTCCTCGAGCACAAGCTGCGTCTTGGCGAGCCACTCCTTGTAGGGGCGCGCGGCGGCGAGGCTCGACTTCATCTCCTCGTCGGAGACGATGCGGCCTTCCGCGAGGTCGATCAGCAGCATGCGGCCGGGCTGCAGCCGCCACTTGCGGACGATCTTGCTCTCCGGAAAGGGCAGCACGCCCATCTCGGACGCCATCACGACGAGGTCGTCGTCGGTGACGTACCAGCGCGCCGGGCGGAGGCCGTTGCGGTCGAGCGTGGCGCCGATCTGGCGGCCGTCGGTGAAGGCGATCGCGGCCGGCCCGTCCCACGGCTCCATCACGGCGGCGTGGTACTCGTAGAACGCGCGGCGCTGCTCGTCCATCAGCGGGTTGCCGGCCCAGGCCTCGGGCACGAGCACCATCATGGCGTGGACGAGGCTGTAGCCGCCCTGCACCAGGAACTCGAGCGCGTTGTCGAGGCACGCGGTGTCGGACTGGCCCTCGTAGCTGATGGGCCAGAGCTTCGAGATGTCGTTGCCGTAGAGCTCGCTGTCGACGGAGGCCTGCCGGGCCGCCATCCAGTTCACGTTGCCCCGTAGCGTGTTGATCTCGCCGTTGTGCGCGACCATGCGGTAGGGGTGCGCGAGCGACCAAGCCGGGAAGGTGTTGGTGGAGAAGCGCTGGTGCACGAGCGCGAGCGCGCTCTCGAACCGCTCGTCCTTGAGGTCCGGGTAGTAGGCCGAGAGCTGGTCGGCCAGGAACATGCCCTTGTAGACGATGGTCCGGCACGACAGCGAGACGGGGTAGTAGGACGAGGCGCGCGGGTCCGCGCCGTAGATCTCGTTCGAGACCACCTTGCGCAGGATGAACAGCTTGCGCTCGAAATCGTCCTCGTTGTCGATCGAGGGCGAGCGGCCGACGAAGACCTGCAGCTGCACCGGCTCGGTCGGCTTCACGCTCTCGCCGAGCGAGGAGTTGTCGGTCGGCACCTCGCGCCAGCCGAGGAAGGTCTGCCCCTCCTCGACGACCACGCGCTCGAACACCGCCTTGACGTTGGCGACCGCCGCCGGGTCACGCGGGGCGAAGACGTGGCCGACCGCGTAGAGGCCGGGCTCCGGCAGCGCGAAACCGAGACGCTCGGCCTCGGCCGCGAAGAACTTGTGGGGGATCTGCACCAGCATGCCGGCGCCGTCGCCGGCGCGCGGGTCCGCGCCCACGGCGCCGCGATGCTCGAGGTTCTCGAGGATCTTCACGCCGTGCTGGATGATGGTGTGGCTCTTGCGGCCCTTCATGTCGGCCACGAAGCCGACGCCGCACGAGTCCTTCTCGTGGCGCGGGTCGTAAAGGCCCTGCGCCGGCGGAAGGCCGTGGTCGATCGCGATCGGTTTTGCGGCGGCGCGAACGGTCGCGTCGGCGCGGTCGAAGCCGTGCGCCGGAGAGGTCATCTCGTTCTCGATCGTCTCGGTCATGGCGCACCCCATGATGCCGCCGGCTGGAAGGCCGGCATGGTTGCTCGTTCCGCGTCTCGCGATATCACCGACGCGCGTTCCCGCAACGCGACCGGCTCCACCCTCCGCCGCCCTTTACGCTAAGGACGCGAGCTCTGGAACCGTTCTTGAGTGAATAAGGAACGTGGCCGTCATGCAAATGGACAGCCTTACTGTCCTATTGCGTGCGCGAACATGTCAGAAAGGCGGTCGGCGCACAAGCGGCGCCAAGGGCGCATATGGCGAATTTCAGACGCCGCCGGGCAGCTATGCGCAATTTAGCACGCGCGAATGGGTTCACCGCGACATTTTATGTCGCCCGCCCAGCCAGCGTCGCTGGCCGCCCGCCCTTCGCCCCAACCGTTTTACACGCGTCGCCCTCGACGGGCGGGGGCGCCCGCCGCTAGCGTCTGCGACCTTGCGCCTAAGCCTTAAGGAGCCTCCCATGTTCTTCGTCAGCGACAACGCCGCCCCCGCGGCCGACGCCGTGCTTTCGGCGCTCGCGCGCGCCAACGCCGGCCTGTCGGCCCCCTATGGCAAGGACGAGGCGACCAAGCGGGTGGAGCGCAAGCTCGCCGAGGTGTTCGAGCGCGAGGTCGCGGTCTCCCTCGTCACCACCGGCACCGCGGCCAACGCCATCGCGCTCGCGCAGCTCACCGCGCCGTGGAAGGCCGTGATCTGCCACGACGAGGCGCACGTCATGCACGACGAGTGCGGCGCGCCCGAGTTCTTCACCAACGGCGCGAAGCTCGCCGGAGTCTCGGGCCTCGACGGCAAGATCACGCCCGACGGCCTGACCGCGCTGCTCGACCGGGACTTCTGGACGCCGCCGACCCATGTCGCGCCGGCCGCCCTCACGATCAGCCAGGCGACCGAGGCGGGCACGGTCTACACGGCGTCCGAAGTCGGCGCGCTCGCGGACGTCGCGAAGTCCCGCGGCCTGCGCGTCCACATGGACGGCGCGCGATTCGCCAACGCGGTCGCGAGCGCCAACGTCTCGCCGGCCGAGCTGACCTGGAAGGCCGGCGTCGACATCCTGTCCTTCGGCTTCACCAAGAACGGCGCGATGGCGGCCGAGGCGATCGTGGTGTTCGACACGGCGCTCGCCGCCGACCTCGCGGAGCGCCGCAAGCGCAGCGGGCACCTGTGGTCGAAGGGGCGCTACATCGCGGCCCAGATCGAGGCGATGCTGGCGGACGACCTCTGGATCGCCTTCGGCCGCCGCGCCAACGCCGCCGCCGACCGGCTGGCGCGCGGGCTCGAGGCGCGCGGCCTGACGCTCGCCTTCCCGCGCCAGGCGAACGAGGTGTTCGTGCATCTGCCCGCAGAGGTCGACGCCGCGCTGAAGGCCGCGGGCGGCGTCTACTACACCTGGTCGAGCGAGGCGGTGCGGCCCGAGCGGCAGGGCCGTCCCGGCGACGTCTTCGCCCGCCTGATCGCGTCCTTCGAGACGACCGACGCGGAGGTCGACGGCCTGCTCGGCGTCGTCGACCAGGCGCTCGTGGCGGCCTGACGCAAAGCGATCTGCGCGCGCCTCATCAGCCTCTAGCGCGGGCGATCCCTCCTCGCGCGAAGCGTGGGGAGGGTGGCCTCGGCGGAGCCGAGGTCGGGTGGGGTCCTTGGGACGCCGGGCCGGCGGAAAGGATGGGGCGGCGGAAAAGCCCGGCCTCATTCTGCGCTCACCCCACCCGGCCGGCCTTTCGGCCGTCCACCCTCCCCTCTCCGAGGGAGGGACGCCCGCGCCTTTTCGGCGCTGGCGACGAAGGTTCGGCCCGGCCTGAGCCTCGACACGAAAAAAGCGCCCCGGTCTCCCGGGGCGCTCCGTCTCGGCTCGACAAAGCGGCGCTTACGCGGCCTGCTGGACCTGAGCCTCGATCGCGGCGGGCTTCGCGCCCGCGCCGATCGGAATGGCGCGCGGCTTCTTGGCCTCCGGCACCTCGCGCACGAGCTCGATGTGAAGGAGCCCGTTCTCGAGGTTCGCGCCGGTCACCTGCACGTGGTCGGCGAGCTGGAAGCGGCGCTCGAAGGCGCGGGCGGCGATCCCCTGGTGGAGCACCTCGCCCTTGCGCTCCTCCGGCTGCTTCTCGCCGCGGACGCTGAGCGCGTTTTCCTTCACCTCGATCGCAAGGTCCTTTTCGGCGAACCCGGCGACCGCGACGGTGATGCGGTAGGCGTTCTCGTCCGTGCGCTCGATGTTGTAGGGCGGGTAGCCCGGAGCCGCCTCGCCGCCCGCGACGTTGTCGAGCAGGGAGAAGAGACGGTCGAAGCCCACGGTCGAGCGGTAGAGCGGGGTGAGATCGAACTGGCGCATGGTACATATCCTCTTTCAAGCGACATGACGTGCGGCCCGCCGTCGAGGCCGGGCCGTTTGTTCAACGATCGCAGCCTGTTGGCCTGCGACAGGAGTTAGGTAGGAACGCGGTTTTCGGCTTGCAAGGCCCCCGGTGGCCGTCCCGCGACGGCTCTGCTAAGGCTTGAGTCCGGCCCGCCCGAACACGGGGACTTTGTGATCAGCGTCACCCGTTCCGCGCTCCAGCCCGTCCGCGACCGCTTCGTCGTCGCGCCCGGCGTTCTGCATCCCACGGGCGCCGTATGCCGGACCTTCGTCACCACGGACGGCGTCGCCCTGCGGGGCGCGGTGTGGCGGCCGGAGGGCGCGCCGCGCGGCACGGTCTGCGTGTTCCAGGGCCGGGCGGAGTTCATCGAGAAATACGCCGAGGTCGCGGACGACCTGCTGAAGCGCGGCTTCGCCGTCGCGACCTTCGACTTCCGCGGCCAGGGCGGCTCGCAGCGACTGCTCGCGAACCCGCTGAAGGGCCATGTCAACAGCTTCGACGACTACCGCCTCGACGCCGAGGCCTTCATGCGGCAGGTCGCGCTGACGGAGGCGCCCGGCCCCTACTATGCGCTGGGGCACTCGATGTCGGCGCCGGTGCTGGTTGCGCTCGCCCGGCGACAGCCGCAGTGGTTCGAGCGGCTGGTGCTCGTCGCGCCCCTGATCGGCCTGCCGCTGGCGCGCGCCGAGTTTTTCGCGCGAGGGCTCGCCACTGGCCTGGGCCGGCTGGGATTTGCCGGCGCCTACATCCCGCGCGGCGGGGACCGGATCATGGCGCTCCGCCCGTTCGAGCGGAACCCGGTGACGCGCGATCCCGAGCGCTACGGCCGTTCGGTGGCGCTGATCGCGCAGGAGCCCGGGCTCGCGCTCGGCTCGCCCACCATCGGCTGGGTGCACGCCGCGTTCCGAGCGATGACCGCGACGGCGCTGCCGGGCGTGCCGGAATCCTTCCGCACGCCGACCCTCGTCCTCTCCGCCGGCGCCGACCGCATCGTCGACCCGCGGGCGAGCGAGCGCTTCGCGGCGCGCATCCGCGGCGGCGGCCACATCCGCCTCGACGGCGCCGAGCATGAGATCCTGATGGAGCGCGATCCGGTCCGGGAGCTGTTCTGGGCCGCCTTCGACGCCTTCGTGCCGGGCAGCCGCACGCTGGCCTGACCTCAGGCGTCCGGCGCGTTAGGGTTTGGCCCGTAGGCGTTCGCTCCCGGCGTGCCGCGGACGAAGCCGAGGTAGACGAACAGCGCGAGCGAGACGCAGCTCGCCGCCACCGCCATCACGAAGAGCGCCCCGCTCGCCTCCTCGACGGCGTAGGACAGCAGGGCCGACAGCGCGACGACCGCGAGGCCGAGCCAGCCGTTGCGGCCGAGATCGTGGAACCGGCGGACCGTGATCGACGCCCAGCCGCCGAGGCTGATCGCAAGCCCGATCCCCACGAGCGCGAAGAACGCGACGCGGCTGTAGCTCGCGGCGAGCAGCCCGGCGAACACGAAGGGCAGAGCGACCAGCCCCGCCTGAAGCGAGCGCTTCCAGTAGGTCAGTCGGCTGATGCGCCCCCGGAACGACAGAAACGCGGAGCAGAAACGCGTCAGCATCCGGCGTCCTCCGGTCGAACCGGCCTCACCCGCGCGCCAGCCGCTCGAGCGCCAGCGCGTGCAGGCGCTTGTCGCCCGCGGCGATGATACGTCCGCCGTCGGTGGCCGGACCTCCGTCCCAGGTCGTGACGACGCCGCCGGCGCCCTCGACGATCGGGATCAGCGCGACGATGTCGAACGGCTTCAGGTCGGCTTCGATCACCAGGTCGACATGGCCGGCCGCGAGCATGGCGTAGCCGTAGCAGTCCGCGCCCCAGCGGGTGAGCTTCGCGTCGCGCGACACGGCGTCGAAGGTCGCGCGCTCCTCCGCCGTGAACATGGTCGGCGAGGTCGACATCATCAGCGCGTCCTCGATCCGCGCGCAGGGGCGGGTCCGCAGGCGGCGCTGGCCGCCGCGTCCCGCATAGCTCGCGCTCGCGCCGTCGCCGAAGAAGCGCTCGCCCACGAAGGGCTGGTTCATCAACCCGAAGCAGGGCGCGCCGCCGCGGGTGAGGCCGATCAGCGTGCCCCAGATCGGCATGCCGAGAATGAAGGAGCGCGTGCCGTCGATCGGGTCGAGCACCCAGACGAATTCGGCGTCGGTCCGGTCGTCGCCATGCTCCTCGCCGACGATGCCGTGCTCGGGGAAGGTCTCGCGGATCAGCGCGCGCATGACGCTCTCGCCGGCCTTGTCCGCCGCGGTCACCGGGTCGAAGCCGCCGCCGTGGCCCTTGTCCTCGACGCCGATCGACGTGCGGAAGAACGGCAGGATCGCCTCGCCCGACGCGGCGGCGAGGCGATCGACGAAGGCGGTGAAATCGACGGCCGTCATGGGCGAGCTCCTGGGCGCGGCGTCGCCGCGAACGCGAGGGCGCCAGAGGGCCAAAATCGCGCGCTTTGAGCAAGCGCGAAGACGCGATCCGCGGCCAGGCGGCGGCGAAAGCGCTGAGGCCGACGCAAAAGGAAATCGCCGGAAACTGCGACAGGCGGTCGCAGCCGGCGATATAGGTCATTAGAGCTTGCGTTTTGTGCGGCGCGGCCGCATCTTATTGCAGCGCGGCATTGCGATCTCCGGTCGCGACGCCGCCGCCCTCCTTGGGCGTTTCCTCCCTAGACTTGGGCCGCTGGTTAACGCCGGCGGCCTTTTTTTGTTGTCTGTCATCCAGGTGGCGGGACATTGGCGGCGAATGGCCGCGTTTGCAAGCCCTTTTCCTATCGATCCATCGGCGAAACCCTCGCGATGTCTTGGACTTTCGGATAGGCGCTACGAAAGTCTATTCCGCAGCCAGACGATGCACGCCCAGCGCTGCAAGAGGCGCGCCGGCGATTGCGCGGACAAGCGTCGTCATGTCGGCCTGCACCTTGCCGAAGCCCTTGGTCTTCGCGTGCGCGCGCTCGTCCATGTAGAGCGCGCGGTTGATCTCGATCTGGAGGGCGTGGAAGCCGCTGCCGGGGGCGCCGTAGTGCTCGGTGATGTAGCCGCCGGCGTAGGGCCGGTTGCGCAGGACGAGGTAGCCGAGGTCGCGCAGCGTCTGCTCCGCGAAGTCCACCAGCGCCGGCGCGCAGCTCGTGCCATAGCGGTCGCCGAGCACGACGTCGGCCCGCGGCCGCTCCTCGCGCAGCGCGCCGGCGGAGGGCATGGAGTGGCAATCCACCAGCAGCGCCGCGCCGTGCAGCCGGTGCGCGCGGGCGATGAGACGGCCCAGCGTCCGGTGATAGGGCTTGTAGTAGGTCTCGATCCGGGCGAGCGCCTCGTCGACCGGCAGGCGGGCGCCGTAGATCTCCTGCGCCTCGCCCACGATCCGGGCGATGGTGCCGAGGCCGCCGGCGACCCGGAGCGAGCGGGTGTTGGCGAAGGGCGGCAGCCGTCCGTCGAACATCCGCGGATCGAGCTCGTAGGGCTCGCGATTGACGTCGAGGAAGGCGCGCGGGAAATGCGCGCGCATCAGCGGCGCCCCGAAGCTCGGGGCCGCGGCGAAGAGTTCATCGACGAAGGCGTCCTCGGAACGGCGCAGAGTCCGCGGGTCGAGCCGCGAGGCCGCGAGGAAGCTCGCGGGATAGGTCGCGCCCGAGTGGGGCGAGTTGAACGTGGCCGCGCCCACGCCGCCGTCCGGTTCGGCGACGTCGAAGGCGGGATCGACCGCGTCGTTGGGCGAGACGTGCGTCACGTGCGCGGAAAGCTCCGGGAAGGCGGCCGAGGGAAATGGCCCGCCGAAGGGGCGATAGTTGCCGAAGGGCGACGCTTCTGTCCATCGCGACGCCCGCGCAAACGCTCTGTTTACCAAGGCGGGCACTTATGGAATGACTTGATTCAGCAGCCGAAACGCAAGGCCCTCGCCCCGTGAACGCGAATTCCAAGATCCTGCTCGCCGAAGACGACGACGACATGCGCCGCTTCCTCGTCAAGGCGTTGGAGAACGCCGGCCATTCGGTCGTCTCCTTCGACAACGGGCTGTCGGCCTATCACCGCCTGCGCGAGGAGCCGTTCGAGCTTCTGCTGACCGACATCGTGATGCCGGAGATGGACGGCATCGAGCTCGCCCGGCGCGCCACCCAGCTCGACCCCGACATCAAGGTGATGTTCATCACCGGCTTCGCGGCCGTGGCGCTCAACCCCGACAGCCAGACCCCGAAGGACGCGAAGATCCTGTCGAAGCCGTTCCACCTGCGCGAGCTGGTGACGGAAGTCGATAAGCTGCTCGCCGCCTGAGGCCGCCTCCCCTGCCGCTTCGCGACGTCGTTCCGCCGCTCCTGATCCTCGGCGCCCTCCTGATCTGGGCGTCGGGCGCGTTCGATCGCCCCGGCTTCGAGGGCGTAGGACAGGGCTTCGCGTTCGGCGCGGCCTGCGCCGTCCCGCTCTGGCTGCTCAGCCTGAGGCGGCGCGCAGCGGCGCGGAAACCGCGCGACGAAGCGGAGCGCTGATCCTGTTCACAAAGCGTCGCGGGACCGCTTGCAAGCCCCAAAGCGATCCGATATAGCCGGCGCTCTGTTCCGGACCGCCTCCCGCGCGGTTCGGGATCGCTAGGTTCGGCGGGCGCGCAAGCGTCGCCCGGGCGTGTAGCTCAGCGGGAGAGCACTACGTTGACATCGTAGGGGTCACAGGTTCGATCCCTGTCACGCCCACCAACAAAATGAGGCGGTTCCGGAGCTTCCGGGGCCGCCTCATTTGTTTTGGCCACGGAAAAGGCCGGGGAAACATCGGTCATCCGCCTGCCGCCGCCAACTGATGGTCGGGATGGTGGTGTAGACCTGCTCCAGCACCTTCATCGACACGCCGAAGTCTTGCGGCATCGTCTCGGTTCGACGAGCGACATCACGACATTTACCGCGGCGGCCCGTCTTGGGACCGGCGCCACAGACGCCGACGTCTAGGCCCGGATGCGAGGGGCGCGCCAGCGGCCCCCGCATCTTCGCGATTGCTTGCGCTTGCCGACCTGATCGCGGCGCCGGACGAGTTCCACCGGCGATGCGACAGGCGCGCCGGGCCCCGACCACAGGGACCTCCGCGCCGAGGCGGCCGAGGATACGCTCGACTTCGGGTCCGATATGGCTCTCGGCGGAGGCCGGGCATGAACAAGGAAGAGGCGACGCGGACGCTTACGCGTCGTCCCGAGCAGCCGGGCGCCCCAGCCTACCGCCGAACCGCGACGCCGCGACGACGATCAGCAGGCAGGCGACGGCGAGGAGGGTGAAGACGGCGTTGACCGTCGGCGTGAAGCCGAACCGCATCTGGTTGAACACCCAGATCGGAAGAGTCTGCGACGGTCCTGCAAGGAACAGGGTCACCATGACGTCGTCGGCCGACAGCGTCAGGCCGAGCAGCGCGCCGCTGGCGACGGCGCCGCTGATCAGCGGCAGCAGCACGAAGACGAAGCTGCGCAGCCTGTCGGCGCCGAGATCGAGCGAGGCTTCCAGAAGCGAGGGGTCGAGGCGGCGCAGCCTCGCCAGCACCAGCATCATCGTGACGGGCAGCACGAAGCTCGACTGCCCGACGACGGTGCGGACGAGGCCTGACGGGATGCGCAGCATTTCGGTGCCGAGCACCATGACGATGCCGAGCACGACGCCCGGCATGGCGATGGGCAGGGCGATCGCGAATTCGCAGAACCGCGCGCCGGCGACCCGGCCGTAGTGCAGCAGCAAGGCGAACGCCGTCCCGACGGTGGTGGAGACGATGATCACGAAGAAGGCGACGATCAGCGAGCGCTGCGCGGCGACGATCAACCCGGCGTTGTCGACGAGGTCGAAATACCAGCGCAGGCTCAGCCCGGCGAACGGGAAGAGCTGCATCTTGCTGTCGTTGAAGGAAAAGAACGCCATGAGCGCGATCGGGGCGTAGAGGAAGAGAACGACCGCGACGACGCCGATCGTCCCTACGATCTTGAGCCAATGGGCGCGAGACGAGGTTGCGCGCGCGGGCGGTCGCGGCCCTTCGTCGCCCAGCAACACGCCGCGCTGCGGACAGGCCGCCATCAGGAGGCCGACGATCGCCCCGCAGCACAGCATCAGCACGATCGCGACCGCGGCGCCGTAGGGCCAATTGTTGGCCATCCCGAACTGCGACGAGATCAGAACGCCGATCGTGGTCCCGTCGACGCCGCCGATCATGGAGGGGGTCACGAAATCGCCGACGGTGATCAGAAAAGCCAGCGACGCGCCGATGGCGAGGCTTCGGCGGGTGAGCGGCCAGACCACGTGCCGGAAAGTCTGCAGGCTCGACGCGCCGGAATCCTCCGAGGCTTCGAGCAGCGATTGGGGCAGCTTCTCGAAGGCGTTCAACGTCGCGATGAAGATGTAGGGGATGGCGATATAGGTGAAGACCAGGATCACCGAGGCGGACGTGTAGAGAAACGCCTCCGACGGCCGATCCAGGATGCCGCTCGAGACCAGAAAGCTGTTGAGCAAGCCGGATTGGCCGAGGATCAGCCGCCATGCGAACACGCGCATCAGCAGGCTGATCCACAGCGGCACGAGGACGAGAGTGACGATCAGCGCCTTGTTGCGCCCGACGACGCGGCCGACAAAAAAGGCCAGGGGATAGGCGATCAGGGCGGCGATCGCGCTCGCGACGAGGCTGAACTTCAGGGTGCGCCCGAGCAGGGTCCAGAACCCTGACGAGCCCCAGAGCCGCTGATAGTTCACCAGTGACGGATCAAAGGCGATGAAGCCGTTCGAGATGCGCATGAGGCTGCATCCGATCAGCAGCGCGTTCGGCAGCAGCACGATCACGACGAGCCAGATCCAGACCGGCAGGTTGACCAGCCGCGCGATCCGCGGGCGCGGAAGGGCGGGCGCGGTCACGCCGGTCGCCGCGGCCGACTGATCAACCATGGAAGACCCGCGCGTTGCTGAGGTCCATCGTCACGTTGACCGCCTGGCCGCGTGACAGCCCGTTCGTGCGCGCAGCGGGCACGCTCGCAATGAGGTTGAGCCCTTCGCAGCGCACATTGACCTCGAGGTTGGTCCCCAGAAACAGGACGTCCTCCACGATCCCCGCGAGGTCGCCCCCGCCTTCGCCGACCGGCGCGACGCGAATGGCCTCGAACCGTAAGGCGAGACGGGCGGCCCCAGACTTGGGGGACCTCAACCGCGGGAACCGCGAGCCGCCGATCACCGCGACCGGACCGTCGTCGCCCGACTGGAAGGTCAAGGGAATGAGATTGGAGCGACCGACGAACTGGGCGACGAACTCCGACGCGGGCTCGAAGTAGAGCTCTTCCGGCGTGCCAAGCTGGGCGATCCTGCCCTCCCGCATCACGGCGACCCGGTTGGACATCGACAGCGCCTCGCCCTGGTCGTGCGTGACGTAGACGAAGGCGATGCCAAGCTCCTTCTGCAATGACACCAGCGTGTGCTGCATCTGCTGGCGGAGCCGCAGGTCGAGGGCGCCAAGCGGTTCGTCGAGCAGCAGGATCCGTGGCCGGCAGACGATCGCGCGCGCAAGCGCCACGCGCTGTCGCTGGCCGCCGGACAGTTGATGCGGCAGCCGGTCGGCGTAATCCGCCATGTCGACCAGAGCGAGAGCCTCCAGCGCCTTGGCGGCGCGCTCCGGACGGCCCGCGCGCGCCATGCGCAGCGGATATTCGACGTTGCCCCGGACGGTTAGGTGCGGGAACAGCGCGTAGCTCTGAAAGACCGTGCGCACGTCGCGCTTGAACGGCGGCACGTGGGTGATGGGCTCGCCGTTCATCACCACCCGGCCGCGGTCGGGCGTCTCGAAGCCCGCGATCATCCGCAGCAGCGTCGTCTTGCCGGAGCCGCTCGGGCCGAGAATCGAGAAGAACTCACCCTTCGCGACCTGAAACGAGACGCGGTCGAGGGCGGGCTTCGTCCCGCCCTCGTAGGTCTTGTCGACCCCATCGAGCGCCAGCAACGGCGGTTCCGCCAGGCTCATCTCGATCTCCCGCCGCCGGCCGTCAGAGGGTGCCGGACTTGAAGTCGTTCCAGATCTGCAGGCGCCGATCGAGATCCTCGTTCTTCTGGAAGACGACGAGTTTGTCCCAGAACGAAGGGTCTTCGGCGTCGAGCAGGTTGGTGATCTTGATCGTCTCCTCTTTCACCCCCGCCGTTCGCGCGACGTCCACGCTGAGCACCCCGTTGTTGGTCGAGCTCGTGATGAAGCGCGACTGCCATTCCGGCGTCAGATTGTCGTTGAGGAATTTGTAGACGATCGGGCGATTGCCCTTGGCCGAGACGCCCGCGCAGTCGATCCAGGTGGGCGTGCCTTCCTTCGGCAGCGAGTACTTGAAGTTCTTGCCTTTCTGCTGGAGCGACGTGACCACGGCGACGTTCTGGCAGTAGCCGACCACGGCGTCGCCGGCGGCGTAGATGGTGGAGGCGTCGTCGAAGCCGCGCGCGATGACGCGGATCTGCTTGCGGAGCGAGCGAAGCGCGTCCTCGCACTTTTTGAATTCGTCGTCGGTCAGATTGAACGGGTCCTTTGCCCCGACATGCAGAGCGATCATCGGGAACGTCAGCGAGCAATCGTCAAACATGTTGACCTTGCCCTCGTAGGCAGGGTCCCAAAGAACGGACCAGCTGTCGGTCGTTTTCACGACGTCGGCGTCGTACATCAGCGGTTGCGTGCCCCAATTGTAGGGAACAGCCTGCACCTTGCCGTCGATGCTCGCGTACTTCTTCCAGTCGAGCTTCGGGGTGATGTTCTTCGCGTTCGGCAGCTGAGAGACGTCGAAATCGACGATCAGGCCGCCGGCCTTGAAGCGGGCGAGCGAACCGGTCTCGATGTACATGACGTCGGGGTGGACCGCGCCGGAGAACGGCTGCTGGAAAAGCTCGTCCTCGGAGCCGATCCGGATCGCCTGCACCTTGGTGTTGTTGGCGCGGCTCCACTCCTCGATCCAAGGATCGTCGTGATAGGTCTCCCAGGTGAGCAGCACGATCGTGTCGTCCGCCATCGCCGGGCGGATGACGGAGGGCATTGCGAGCGCGACGGCGGCGCCGGCGGCGCCCGCCTTGAGGACCGATCGGCGGTCGAGCCTCGGGTTGGCAATGCTGTCTGACATCGGCGCCTCTCAGCTTTCAGGGGTGGACATTGGGAGTGTGCGCAAACCCCGTGCCACGCCTTCGCGCGAAGCTGAGCAAATCTTGAGCGCGGTGAAGATTGAGGCGGCTCGCCGGAAGCGGCTCGCCGGTGGATCTGCCGCGCGCGTTTCAGGAACGGACGACGAGTCTCGCAGGTGCGACACAGAGGCGTCGTCCGGCCAGCGTTCAGCGCCGACGCCCCGGCGCCTCAAGCTCGTGCTGCCGGAGCTTGCGATAGAGGGTCGCCCGGCTGATCTTCAGCGCGCGCGCGGACCGGGTGACGTCCCCTTCGTTCGCCACCAGCGCCTCTTCGATGACGCGACGTTCGGCGAGCGCCACGGCCCCGCGCGCGGTGTCGGCGGTCTCGCTCTGCGGGGCGGCCGGCTGGACGCATCCGCGGGCGTCGTCGAGCATCAGATCTTCGACCGTCACCTCGGGGCCGTCCGCGACCAGCGCGGCGCGCTGAAGCACGTAACGCAACTCGCGCACATTGCCGGGCCAGGGATGAGCCAGCAGCGCAGCCAGAGCCTCGCTCGAGAGGTCGAGCGGGCGGTCGGCGCGCGCCTGCACGAAAAGCCTGCGGATGAGCGCTGCAGCGTCCGCGCGCTCGCGCAGCGGCGGGAGCGTCACCACGACCGCCGCAAGGCGGTGATAGAGATCGGCC
Organism: Methylopila sp. 73B; assembly: GCF_000526315.1. Lineage (NCBI taxonomy): Bacteria > Pseudomonadati > Pseudomonadota > Alphaproteobacteria > Hyphomicrobiales > Methylopilaceae > Methylopila > Methylopila sp. 73B. The sequence continues at coordinate 2,960,295 of NZ_JAFV01000001.1, forward strand.
CGGAACGCGCCTTCGGCGATCCGGGTCTTCACGTCGTGGTTGGTCGCGGCGATCACCTGCAAGTCGATCTGTCTCGGCTTGCCGGAGCCGAGCGGCGTGACCTCGCCCGTCTCCAGAACCCGGAGAAGCCGTGTCTGGAGCGCGAGCGGCATGTCTCCGATCTCGTCCAGAAACAGGGTGCCGCCGTCGGCGTCCACGAGGCGGCCAGGATTGCCCTCGCGCCGCGCGCCCGTGAAGGCGCCGGAGCCGTAGCCGAACAGCTCGCTGTCGATCAGGCTTTCCGGAACTGCTGCGCAGTTGAAGGCGACGAAGGGCTTGTCCCGCCGGTCGCTCTCGCGATGAAGGGCGCGGGCGAGCGTGTCCTTGCCGACGCCCGTTTCGCCCAGAACGAGGATCGGCAGCCCGCTGCCGACGACCCGCCGCAGGAGGCGGAGTTGGCCGACCATGCGCGGGTCCGCGCCGAGGCACGCCTCGACGGTCGGTCCCGCGGCGGCATCGAACGGATCGGCCCGCTTGAGAGGCTTCGCAGGTTTCGGCGTCGCCGCCCGCGCGACGCTCGCGCCGGGCCGCCCCTGGAAGCTGAACTCGGTCTCCTCGTCGTTGCGCCGGAGACGGATGCGTCCGGCCTCGCCCGCCAAGGCCGTCGCCCCATCGCCGTCGAAGAGGTCCCAAAGCTTGCGCGGCCGGAACGCGCCTTCGGAGAGCTGAAGCCAGCGACGCGCCGAAGCGTTCGCGCCGACGAGGTTGTGCTCGTCGTCGACGGCCAGCAGCAGGGAGCCCGACGTCCCGAAGGACGCCAGCAAGGCGTTGCTGCGGAACTGCCTGCGGAAGAGCTGATTGCTCAGGCGCTCGGCCACCTTCGACACCAACCCGCAGGCGAGGCGGAACGCGCCTTCCGAGACATCCGGGTTGCCCGTGGTGAAGTTCAGCACGCCGATCATCTCGCCGTTGGGCGCCATCACCGGAGCGGCGCAGCAGGAGAGATGCGCGAAGTGGCGGAAGAAGTGCTGGTCCTTGAAGACCTGAACCGGGCGACGTTCGACGACGCAGGTGCCGACCCCGTTGGTCCCCGCGACGCCCTCGGCCCACAGCGTCCCGGCGCGCTCGACCTCATGGTAGTTCCCGAGCGAGCGGTCGGACCGATAGTAGAGGATGAGCCCCACCATGTCGGAGAAGCTGACGCTGAAGCTCGCAGCCGAAAGCGGCTCGGCGACCTGGTAAATCTCCTCCTCGACGAACGAGAGCACTTCCTCAAAAGGTTCGCGATGCCGGTTCAACTCGGGCCCGGTCAGCGTCATCACCTGCTGGCCCGAGATCGGATCGAGCCGGTACCGGTCGACGCAACGCCGCCATGAGGCGGCGACATCGTAACCGTCCGCAGGCAGGGCGACGGGGGACGAAGCGGCGCTCCGGAACGCGCGCGACGCGGCATAGCCAAGCGTGTCAGCCATCGGAGCCCTCATAGCGCTGAGATGCGACTATTTTGGGCTCCGCTTGTCGGCGCCGTCAAGTTGAGCAGGCGCGCCGGAGCACCTCAGCCGAGCTTCAACACGACCGACTTGGTCTGAAGGTATTCGTCCACGTGGTGGAGCCCGGATTCCCGGCCGTAGCCGCTCGCCTTGTAGCCGCCGAAGGGAACCACCGGGTCCAGCCCGCCATAGGTGTTGACCCAGACGGTGCCGGAGCGAATGGCCTTCGCCATGCGGTGCGCCGTGCCGACATTCTGCGTCCATACGCCGCCGCCGAGACCGAAGGGCGTCGCGTTCGAGATCCGTGCCGCCTCCTCGATCGTGTCGAAGGGGATCGCGGAGGCGACCGGGCCGAAGATCTCCTCCTGCGCCACCCGCATATCGTTGTGGACGCCGGACAGCACCGTCGGCTCGACGAAGAAGCCGTCCTTGAGTTTGCCCTCCGTCAGCCGCGCGCCACCGGCAGCCGCGACGGCGCCTTCTCCAAGGCCGATGCCGATGTAGTCGGTCACGCGGTCGAGCTGCTTGGCGTTGACCACCGGGCCGATCTGCGTCGCGGGATCCATTCCGTCGCCGACCTTGAGGGACTTGGCGTAGGTTGAAACGCGCGCAACAAACTCCTCGTAGATCGGCCGTTCGATCAGCAGCCGCGTGCCCGCGCAACAGATCTGGCCGGTGTTGGCGAAGACGCCCATGCCGGCGCCGGCGACCGCCGCCTCCATGTCGCAATCCGCGAAGATCACGTCCGGCGACTTGCCGCCGAGCTCCAGCGTCACGCGCTTGATGTTGCTCTTGGAGGCTTCGATGATCTTGCGGCCGGTGACGTCGGAGCCTGTGAAGGCGATCTTGTCGACGTCCATGTGGGCCGCGAGCGCCGCGCCCGCGGTGTGGCCGAAGCCGGGAACCACGTTGACGACGCCGGCGGGCACGCCGGCCTCCAGCAGCAGCTCGCCCAGCCGCAACGCCGTCAGCGGCGCGTCTTCCGCCGGCTTCAGCACCATCGTGCAGCCGGTCGCGAGAACCGGGCCGAGTTTCCAGATCGTCGAGGTCAGCGGCGCGTTCCAGGGCGTGATCGCGCCCACGACGCCGATCGGCTCCTTCAGCGTGTAGCTGAAGACCTCGCCCGGAAACGAGTTCGGCAGCGTCTCGCCGTGGATGGTCGTGCACATGCCGGCGTAGAAGCGGATCATGCCGAGCGCGCGGGTCTTCCGCGCGCGCGCGAAGGTGATCGGCGCGCCCATGTCGAGCACGTCGGTGCGCGTCAGCTCCTCGAAATGCTTGTCGACGAGATCGGCGAACTTCAGCAGGCACTCCTGCCGCTGGAACGGGGTGAACCGGCTCCACGGGCCTTCGAAGGCGCGCCGCGCGGCGGCGACGGCGATCTCGATGTCCGCCGCGTCGCCTTCGGCGACGTTCGCCAGAAGCTCGCCGGTCGCGGGGTTGCGGGTCTCGAAGGTGCGGCCGGCCTGTGCGTCCACACGCTTGCCGTCGATGATCAGCTGCTTGGTGGGTGCGTCGGCGGGCTCGGCCGCCGCAATGCTGAGGCTCATGGTCATAACTGTTCCAAGTCGGTTCGGGCGCGCGGCGTCGTTCAGGCGACGGCCTTGATCAGGCGAAGAGCGCCCGGAGATGGTCGTTCAGGAACACGCCGTCGGGATCGATCTCGCGACGGATTTTCTTGAAGGCGTCGTAGCGCGGGTAGAGCCGCTCCAGCCGCTGCGGGGACATGAAGTGATGCTTGCCCCAGTGCGGACGGGCCTCGAAGCGATCGAGGATCTCGTCCATCTCCTGAAGCATGCCCCAGCTCCAGTGCTCCAGCGGCCCGGAGATCGAGAGCGCGTAGCCGGCGCGGTCGGCGTAGGCGCTGAGATAGCTGTCGTCGGCCTTCACCGGGCGGCACTCGACGGGGTAGATCGCCTGCGGATATTTCGCGATGAAGCGCTCGCGCACCTCCGCGAAGGCCTCCTCGAAGCGTTCGAACGGCACGGCGTATTCGATTTCCCGGAAGTTCGGGATGTAGGGGTTCGGGAAGATCATCGAGCTGTACCCGAACTGTTCGCCCGGCTGCAGCTCGGGCGCGGGCTCGTCCACGGGCACGGCGTTGTAGGTGCGCATGTGGCAGATGTCGTGGTCGCGCGTCGCGTGCGACGGCACGACGCCGCCCGGCAGCACGTAGAGTTCCGCGGACTCTTTGCGGGGGAGCCAGAAGAACCAGAACGTCCGGTTGTCCGCGAGCCTTTGGTGCAGACCCTCGATGCAGTCCTCGACGTCCGTGTTCCAGGAGCGCTTGTGGATGTTGTAGGACGGGACGGCCTGGATGGTGAGCGACACGATCAGCCCGAACATGCCGATCGAGGCGCGGAACGCCTTGAACAGCTCCCCGTCCTTTTCCTGGGACAGATCGAGGAAATCGCCGTCCGCGGTGACGATCCGCGCGGCGATCATCTGCATGGACATGCACGGCAAGGTGATCCCCGCCCCGTGCGTCGCGGTCATGATCGCGCCGGTCACGCTCTGCGTGTCGATGTCGCCCTGATTGTTGAGCGACATGCCGACCGTCCGGAGATAACGGCTCAGGTCGCCGACGCGGATGCCGGGCTGGACCGTGACTTGACGCTTGTCACGGTCGACGGCGACGACCTCGTTGAAGGCGTCGAAGTCGACATGGACGCCCGGCGTCGGCACGACGGCGGGATTGGAGTGCCCGGCGCCGCTCGCGCGGATAGGCAGGCCGAGCTTCCGCGCGGCGAGCACGATCGCGCGCACGTCCTCCTCCGACCGCGGCCGCGCCGTGTAGGCCGGCACGAAGTACTGTTCACCGAACCAGTTGACCCAGAGCTTGCCCGGCTGGAGCAGACCTGTATCCGTGCTCAGCATGCTCAGGCCCCCGCGGCGCGCTTCAGTTCGACCGGCGCCGCCTCGAGCGCCGCATTCACCCGCGGCATCACCTCCTTGGCGAGGAGCTCCATCGAGCGTCGCATCACGGCTTTGTCGCTCCAGTCGTGCGACGTCATCATCAGCGTTTCGAACGGGCCAACCTCTTCGCGCAGCGCCAGGATCTTCGCAGCGACCGTCTCCGGGCTTCCGTAGATCACGAAATTGTCCCGAACCAGCTCATGGGTGATCGTCTCCGGCGGCGTGTCGGCGAAGGGCGCGAGCAGGGCCGCCGATCCCATGCGGGCGTACACCTGGAACATGTAATCGTAGTACCAGTCATAGGCTCCGCCCGTCGTCTTGACGTAGGCTTCGGCCTCCGCGTCGGTCGGCGCGACGAAGATGCTGCGCGCGACGCGCCAGTTCGCGCCGTCCGGCGTCTTGCCGAGCTTGGCCATCTCGTCGCAATAGGTCTCCCAGTGGGTCTTCACGACCCAGGAGGCGACGAAGTTCGCCGAGATCGGCATCAGGTCTTCCCGAGCCGCCACCCGGATCGATCCGGAATTCGGACTGCTGACGGAGACTGCGAGCTTCGGGTGCGGCTTCTGCAGCGTCTTCGGAAGCGGCCCGACGCCGAGATCCGGCCAGAGCATATCCTTGAGCTGGACCTTCCAGAACTTGCCCTGGACGTCATAGGGCGGGTCGGACGCCCAGATCGTCTTCATGATGGAGAGCGAGTCCAGCATCATCGCGGTGCGGTCGGCCTTCACGAGATCGAAGATCTCGAAGTCCGACCCGAGGCCGCCGGTCCCGATGCCCAGGATCAGCCGGCCCTTCGTCAGGTGGTCGAGCAGGGCGACGTGGGACGACAGTTGCGCCGGATGATAGATCGGAAGCGAGACGACGCCCGTGCCGAGCTTCATGGTCTTCGTCTGCGCGGCGATGTGCGCAAGAAAGATCAGCGGCGAAGAGATCTGCTCGATCTCGGACGAGTAATGCTCGCCGATCCAGCCTTCCTCAAAGCCGAGTTCATCGGCAAGCCTGAAGGCCTCGAGGTCTTCGGCGAGCGTTTCCGGATAGTTCCGGTTCATCGCGTGCATCGGCATCATGAACAGTGAGAGCTTCAAGGCGGCGCCTCATTGCTTAGGAGGTGGTCCGGCCCAGCGCCGCAAGAGCCATGCCAGCGGGAACGAGGCATCCGCCTTGGCGCCTCCAAACCGCTGATCGGGCTCAGCAACCGGGGCCGCTCGCCAAACGGCTGCGCCGGGGATGACGGGGCGGGAAGCGGCGCGGCCTCGCGACGTCTCAGATCAGCGACATCCGTCGCCTCAGCGTCGAGACGAACCGCTGTCTCGCGCCTCGTCGGCGGCGGACGGCCCCGGTGGCATGGCGTTTGCCGACTGAGCGGCTGCGGCGAAAGCCGGCACAGGAGCCTTCGATGATCGATCCCTCAGAGTTCAAGCGCGGCATGCGGCGGCTCGCCTCCGGCGTGTCCGTGATCACGACGATAGACGGCGGCGTTCCGCACGGCTTCGCGGCGACGGCCGTGACCTCGGTCGCGGCCGAGCCCCGGCCGACGCTGCTGATCTGCGTGAACCGCCAGGTCTCCTGCCACGACGTGATCGGCCGCGCGGGAGTGTTCTGCGTGAACCTGCTCGCCGAAGACGACATGGACACCGCGCAACTCTTCAGCGCGTCCGAGCGCCGTCACCGGCGCTTCGTCGAGACCGCGTGGCGGCCGTTGTCGACGGGAGCGCCGGCGCTGGCCGGCGCCCTCGCGAGCTTCGACTGCACGATCGCCGAGGCGGTGCCGGTCCAGAGCCACACCGTTTTCATCGCGACCGTCGTCGACATCGCGATGCGCAGCGACGAGGCCCGCCCGCTTCTTTATGCGGGCGGGCGCTTCGACGCGCTGCGCTCAGCCCTGGCGCCGGCATGATCGGGCGGACCGGCGGAGAGCTGTCATGAAGATCGTCGTCATCGGCGGCGGCGCCGTCGGCGTTGCGTCCGCAAGCTTCGCGCTCAGAGACGGCCACGACGTCACGTTGATCGAGCCGGGAGGGATCGCCGAGGGAGCGAGCTTCGGCAACGCCGGCTGCCTCAACGCCTCCTCGGTCGTCCCGATGTCGATGCCGGGCAACCTGTCCAAGATCCCCGGTTGGCTGCTCGATCCGCTTGGGCCGTTGTCGATCCGCTGGGCCTACGCGCCGAAGATCGCGCCATGGATCTACCGTTTCCTGAAAGCGGGATCCCCTGACCGCGTCGCGCAACAGGCCGGCGCGCTCGCCGGCCTGTTGCGCGACAGCTACGGGTCCTATCAGCCGTTGGTGAAGAACGCGGGCGCGGAAGGGCTGTTGAGACGCCAGGGTCATCTGGTCGTCTACCGCTCCAAGGAGGATTTCGACGGCGACGCTCTCGGCTGGCGCCTGCGGCGCGACAACGGGATCGCCTTCGAGGTGCTGACCCGCGACGCTCTCTGGCAGCAGGAGTCCAGCCTCTCCCGCGACTACCGCATTGGCGTCTTCGTGCCCGACAACGGGCATACCGTGAACCCCAACCGCCTGATCTCCCTGCTTGCCGAAGCCTTCGTTCGCGACGGCGGCACCATCGAGCGCACGCGTGCGGTTGGGTTCGATCTCGAGGGAGACCGACTTCGGGCGGTGCGTACGACTGGCGGCCGCGTGGAGGCCGACCGCGCGGTCGTGGCCGCCGGCGCCTGGTCCAAGCCGCTCGCGCAGGAGCTGGGCGACGACGTGCCCCTCGACACCGAGCGCGGCTATCACATCATGATCAAGGATCCGGAGATCGCGCCGCGCTCGTCGATCCTCGACGCGACGGGCAAGTTCGTCGCCACGTCGATGGAGACGGGCCTTCGCCTGGCCGGCACCGTGGAGTTCGCGGGGCTCGCCGCGCAACCCGACTGGCGGCGCGCCCGGATGTTGCTGACGCTCGGCCAGCGGCTGTTTCCGGGCCTGAAGCGCGACTATCCGGAGGAGCGCCTCACCCAGTGGATGGGCTTCCGTCCAAGCATGCCCGATTCCCTGCCCGTGATCGGCCGCGCGAGCCGATCGCGCGACGTCGTCTACGCCTTCGGGCATGGGCACATCGGCCTGGCCTCGGGCGCGAGGACCGGCCAAGTGGTGGCGGACCTGCTCGCCGACCGGGCGCCTTCCATCCCAATCGGAGCCTTCTCCCCGACCAGGGCGTGAAGCGCCTTCCCTCGCTTTCCTGATGATCAGGCAGCCAGCGGCATCCCGGAGGATGGGCGCGGGTCGTCAAGCTCGGCCCCGTTGGGCCGTAGCTCGCCGCGATTGCGGCGGAGCCTGCGAGCGCGGGTCGGATGGCGAAGGCGCTGCGATGGCGGAACTCGGGCCATTCTGCCCCCGGCGGCGCGCGCCGCCGGGGGCAGAGTGCCGGTCGCCGCCCTGCTGCCGCGGCGAGGCTTATGCGAGGATCCGCACCTTCGGTTCGCGGTCCCACTGACGGGTGCGCGCAGGCGCGAGAAACGCGTCCGGGCCGCTTTTGAGCTCCACCACGCCGGCGTCCGGCTCGACGCCCGCCTTGTCGAGCAGGGGCTGCGCCTCTCTCGTGTACCCGATCGCCTTCAGGTGCCCGAAGGCGTCCTTGGCGAAGTCGACCGCGGCGCCTTCCTTGAGAAGCTCGGCGCAGCCGGCTTCGGACGCCACGATCGCGACCGCGTCGAAGATGACCGAGGGCGCGCCCTGCAGTTGGGCGTCGGCTTTCAGTTTCTCGCCGCCCTTGAGCGTCACGCCGCCGATCTTCAGCGCGACGATCTTGACCTTCGCGCCTTCGGCCTCGGCTGCCGTCTTGAGCGCCTCGACGATCGCGCCGTCGGCCCCGTCGGTGATCAGCAGTCCCAAGGCCCGGCCCCGAAGCGTTTCCGGGTATTTGTCGACGATGCGAAGCGCAGGCGACGGATCGAGCTCGATCGGTTCGACGGCGGCTTTCGCCTTCTCCGGCAGGTCCATGGCGAGTCCGGCGGCGACGCGCGCCGCGAGCTCCGCATCGACGTTCATGAGGTTGGCGAGCACCCGCAGCCGCACATGTTCGAGCGACACCTTCGAGAGCTCGAACACGATGGCGCTCGCCAGGTGCGCCTGCTCGGGCTTCGTCTGCGACCGGAAGAACAGACGCGCTTGGCTGAAGTGGTCGGCGAAGGTCTCGGACCGGATCCGCGCCTTGGTTCCTTCGACCGGAACGGCCGCCGTCCGGAAGCCGCCCTTGGGGTCGGCGCGCGGGCCGCCGTCCTCGCCGGCCTCAGAGAGGCTGTTGGGCTCGTAGTTCGCCCGGCCCTTCGGAACGTTCGTCTGCATCTGTCCGTCGCGCTGGAAATTCTGGAACGGGCAGCCCTTGGCCTGATTGATCGGAATCTGGTGGAAGTTGACCGTCCCAAGCCGCGAGAGCTGGGTGTCCTGGTACGAGAACAACCGCCCCTGCAACAACGGGTCTTCCGAGACGTCGATCCCGGGCGGGATGTTGGTCGGCAGGAACGCGACCTGCTCCGTCTCGGCGAAGAAGTTGTCGGGGTTGCGGTTCAGCACCATGCGGCCGATCACGCGGATCGGCGCGACCTCCTCGGGGACGATCTTGGTCGCGTCGAGGATGTCGAACGGCAGCGCGTCGGCTTCCTCCTGGGTGAAGAGCTGGACGCCGAACTCCCATTCGGGAAACGCGCCGTCCGAGATCGCCTCGTAAAGGTCGCGCCGATGATAATCCGGGTCGGCGCCGGCGATCTTGACCGCCTCGTCCCAGCAGGTCGACTGCGTGCCGAGCTTGGGCCGCCAGTGAAACTTCACGAGCGTCGCGACGCCGTCCTCGTTCAACAGGCGGAAGGTGTTGACGCCGAACCCCTCGATCATGCGAAGCGAACGCGGGATGCCGCGATCCGACATCGCCCACATGATCATGTGGGTCGATTCCGGCATCAGGCTGATGAAGTCCCAGAAGGTGTCGTGAGCCGAAGCCGCCTGAGGATAGCCGCTGTCGGCCTCCATCTTCACCGAGTGGATCAGGTCCGGGAACTTGATCGCGTCCTGGATGAAGAACACTGGAATATTGTTGCCGACGAGGTCCCAGTTGCCTTCGCTGGTGTAGAACTTCACCGCGAAGCCGCGCACGTCGCGCGGCGTGTCGACCGAGCCGGCGCCGCCGGCGACGGTCGAGAACCGCGTGAAGACCTCGGTCTTCTTGCCCACTTCGGTGAGGACCTTCGCAGTCGTGACGTCGGCGAGCGACTCCGTCAGCTCGAAGAAGCCGTGGGCCGCCGAGCCCCGCGCATGGACGATGCGCTCGGGGATCCGCTCATGGTCGAAATGCTGGATCTTCTCGCGAAGGACGAAGTCCTCGAGCAGCGTTGGGCCGCGGCCGCCCGCCTTCAGCGAATTCTGGTTGTCGCTGATCGGCGCGCCGTGATTGGTGGTGATCCGGGGGTCCGGGCTCGATGCGGTCTGATGGAGTTCTCCGCCTGCGCCGAGGTGGGTCGCCGAGGTCGTGTTCTTAGTGCTCTTTGCGTCCGCCATCCTGATCGCCTCATGTCTGTGAACTTTGCGCCCCCGGCCTGCAGACGAGCAGCGTCCGTTGAGCGGAGCGGCCGCTCTCCCGCGAGCCCGCTGAACTGAAGCGCTCAGCGGTTCGAAACGTTCCAGACTCGACGCGCCATTCAGGGCTTTGTGGGTGTCGGCTAGGAGGTCAAAGCGCGACGAACGCCCGACATGACCTCCATGAAAGCATTGTCGTCGAGCGGGGTGGCGGCTTGGGCGACGGGGAGACGCGAACGGCGAACGACTCCCGGAAACGCGCCTCGGCACAGCAGGACGAGGCCTCGCGTCCTAGTCCCACCACGGGCGTCGCCCTCGCCCCAGAGGCATTTTCCTAAGCAGAGCTATCTCAGCTTCGCGATCCCGATGCCATCGAGCCTCGCGCGGTCTTTGATGGACTCCTCACTGCGGGTCATCGCTTTCGAAATCGCCTTCAGAGCCATGCCCTTCTTGGCGAGCACCTTCAGCTTCTCCAGTTCTTCATGCGTCCAGGGTTGGCGATGCCGTTCAAATCGTTCGGTCACAGTCTGCTCCTGCCTTGCCGGGACGTCTCCGGCGCCGCGCCATCCATAGCAGCGATGACGACCTGGGCGCGCGGCGCCATTCGCCGTCGACCTGCGCCACGCCGGCCGCGAGCGCCATGCGCTTCAGGTGTCGGAAGTTGAAGTTGGCGTCCGGCCAGGCTCCGGGATAGCGCCAGGCGCCGGTGTGCAGGCTCACCGGGCGCATGAAGGCGCCGAGCTTCAGTTGACGCGGCATGCGGAGCTTTCCTCAGGGTCCCGCTAAGGCGCTTACGCCTCTGCACGTGCGGCCGCCAGGGTGGGACGCGACGTTCCGTCCACAGGCCCGCTCGGCGCGGGATTGTGCATCTGCCCAGTTTGTGTTCAATATTATGAGCGAACGCGCGCCATCCACCGCGCCGATCCGAATCGCCCGACGCGCACATCGGTCGAAGATCGGTCATGCGGCAGGAAAAGGCTCGTTTTGGAGCGACTTGACGCGTCGCTTCACGAAGCGCGGCGCGGCGAAAATGCGACGCTGTCGGGCCAAGCCTCTGGCCGCGCGCAAGGACAAGTGCGTTCAGCGCCAAGATAGCGACAGCAGATCCGCATCGCCGATCGAGCGTGCATTTGCGTCGCGAGGGCCAAGTGCGGCGCACACGAACTCAATATGCAGCGCACAAGAACTATTGAACGGCGCCCAATCACGCCTACGACTTTTGTCACACTCATGACAACTTTCGTAAGCCACGGGCTCCTGCCTGTATTGCCCGAACAATAACTCAGTTAATCCTCGCCCGTGGAAGGATGAGACGTCCGGCCGCACTGTGTTCCGAATGTCGCATATCGATGAAGATCGCCGCCCACGAGGTCTATCCCCCTCGCATCCCGACGAATTGCGCGGATACTGCATCCGCGAATGGCAGTTCTGTCGAAAACAGTTTCGGGGATTAAGCAAATGATTAAGAACGCGGGGATCGCGCTTGCTCTGGGCGCGTCGTTCGCCCTCGCGGGGGCGGGGCAGGCTTCGGCCGCCGACCTCTCGGCGCCGGAGACCATGGTCGCTGAAGTGACGCCGCTGTGGGACGTCGCCTTCGGCGTGGCCTTCATGAACGACTACCGCACGCGCGGCATCAGCAACTCCGACAAGGAGTTCGCGATCCAGGGCTACGCCGAGCTCCAGGCGCTCGATTGGTTCTACGCCGGCATCTGGGCGTCGAACGTGCAGTTCGCGGACGGCTCGACCGACCCCGCAGCGGAAGTCGATCTCTACGGCGGCGTGCGCCACACCTTCGGCGCCCTCACCCTCGACGCGGGCGCGCTGTTCTACTGGTACCCGGGCGAGACCGGCGGCGAGACCAACTACTGGGAACTGGCGTTCAAGCCGAGCTACGCGATCACTGACGACCTCGTCGTCAGCGGCACGTTCCTCTACGGCTGGGACATCGGCAACTCCGGCGGCGACGGCTTCTATCTCGTGGGCGGCGCCAAGTACACCCTGCCCTACCAGCCCATCACGGACGTCTCCTTCTACGTCTCGGGCGAGTTCGGAAAGCAGTGGCTGGGCGAAACCAACATCATCACTTCGGTCAACCCTCGGGAATATTTTAATCCCAAGGACTACCTGACCTGGAACGCCGGCGTCGGCGCCACCTACAAGGCGATGACTCTCGATGTGCGCTACATCGACACCGACCTCAGCAAGAACGAGTGCGGGTTCAACACCGGCAACCGCGGCTATTGCGGGTCGACGGCGCTCGTGAAGCTGTCGTTCGACACCGCCCTCAGCAAGCTCAAGTAAGACTGTTAGCAAAAGGGGCCGCGGCCGACCGGCTGCGGCCCCTTTTTGACGTCTGGAGCCGGCCATGAACGGCGTTCCCGCCTATGTGCTGCTCGCTCTCGCGATCGTCGCGGAGGTCGTCGCAACCTCGGCGCTCAAGGCCTCCGACGGCCTGTCGCGCCTTTGGCCGAGCCTGATCACCCTGCTCGGCTACGGCGTCGCGTTCTTCTTCCTGTCCCACGTCCTGAAGACGATCCCGACCGGCGTCGCCTACGCGATCTGGTCCGGCGGCGGCATCGTGCTGATCTCGCTGGTCGGCGTCCTGTGGTTCCGGCAGACGCTCGACGGTCCCGCGCTCGTCGGCATCGGCCTCATCCTCGCGGGGGTGATGGTCGTGACGCTGTTCTCGAAGTCCGTCGCGCACTGACCGGAAGCGTCAGTCCGCGGCCGCGTCGCAGGCGAGCGTCCGGCGGACCTGCCCGAACGCGTCTGCGTCCGCCTCGAGCCAGTCCTCCTCGCCCCACGCGAAGCGGTCTTCCCCGTCGTTGATCCGGCAGACCGCGGCCTCCGCGTGGCGGGTCAGCCGGCGCGCCCGCGCGACGTCTCCCGCATAAACGCCGAGCGACAGCCCCGGCCCCAGAGCTTTCAGCCGCGCCGCCGCGTCGGCGTCGGTCGCGACGCCGCACGTGAGAACGATCGGCGCGAACAGCGGCGTGCGGGCTATGGCCATGTCCTCGTGGCCGTTGTCGAGCAGCGTAGGCTTCAGAACGGCCGCCCGGCTCCGGGCGCCCAGATCCCCGGCGCGGCCGCCGAGCTTGACCCGAGCGCCGTCGCGTCGCGCCGCTTCGATCAGGGCGAGCGCGCGTTCGAGCTGATCGCGCGAGATCATGGGCCCGACCTGGACCGCGGGATCCACCGGATCGCCCACCACAAGCGCCGCGAGCTCCGTCCGGAGCCGATCGACGAGCGCCGGCCGCACGGCGTCGGCGACGAAGACGAACGTCTCGCTGAGGGCGCGCGCGCGCGCGAACCGCCGGGCGCCGCGCACGATCTCGACCGCCGCCCGACCGAGATCGGCGCACTCGGTCACCAGCACCGCGGATTTCCGCGGCGCGTCCGCCCACCCCGTCGACGGACCGCCGGCGGCGCGCACCGCCCGGTCGGCGTCGTCGCCGCCAAGCACGGCGAAGGCGTCGTCCGGCGCGCCCGCCTCGCGCGCGATCTCCGCAAGCCGGGACAGGGCGCGGGTCTTCCGCGCGGCGGAGCACGCGACCGCCGCCGCCCCCTCGGCCAGCGCCGGCGCGGCGAGGCGGCTCGCGAGCAGCAGCGGCGCGCTCCAATGGACCGGCGCGAGCACGGAGGTGGGCGGGGAGCGCTCCGCCCAGCCGCTCCGGCCTCCGCCGAAATCGACGCGGTCGGCCGCCGGGGCCGCGGCCTGCTCGGCCGCGCGCTCGAAGGCGCGGATCACCCGCGGCAGATCGTGCGCCTCGACGTCCGCCACCGGGCGGCCGGCGTCGCGCGCCTCCAGCCGGGCGATCGCCTTGCGCTCTTCGCGGAGGCGCAACGCCACCCGCCGCAGCACCTCCCCCCGCTCGGCGCGCGTCGCGGTCCGCCACGCCGGGCTGCCGCCCGATTCCGACGAACTCCAGGGACGGGCGGGCGTCGACGGCGCCGCTGCAGAGGCGAGGGGCGCCGGGGCCGCCGTTTGGCTCGCCGCGCCCTCGCGCGCGATCAGCAGAGTGACGAGATCCCGGACGATCGACCGCGCCTCGGAGCCGTCGGACCGGCAGAGGCCGGTGGAATGCGACTGAAGCCACAGGCCGTCGATCGTCGCGGCGATGAAGGAGACCGAAATCTCGAGCCGCTCGGCCGCGATCAACGGCCTGAGCCCGTAGCGCAGGTTCGCCCGCATGCGCTGCTGATAGATCGACTGCACCCGGCGGTAGGGCTCGGAATGCATGATCTGGCCCCAGAACGCGAGCCAGACCGCGCTGGTGCGGGGGTCGAACTCCTCCGGCGCCAGCGCCGACTCCGGAACCGCCAGCACGCGCTCCAGCGGCGTGCGCGCGGCCCGCAGCCGCGCGGCCGTCGCGCGCGCGAGCCGGGCCGCCATGAACCGCAGCGTCGCCTCCAGCAGGCCGTCTTTGTCGCCGAAATAGTGCGCGAACAGCCCCTGGCTGACGCCGGCGCGCCGCGCGATCTCGCCGAGCGACGCCGCCTTGAAGCCGACGTCGGACACGGTTTCGATCGTGGCTTCGATCAGATGCCGCCGGCGCTCCGCTTCGAAGCTGCGCATGGGTTCGGACGGCACGGCGGCGGACTGCGGTGTGGCCATGACTAAGCATACGCCGCCGTTGAACATCTGTTCAACACCGATCTGGCGCGCCGCTCCGCTTTCCCCGACGACGCACCGCACACCGCTGCGTCGCACAATTTTTGAACAGCATGACGCGTTTGAATTCAATATGATGACTGATTTTGCATCGCAACAGCTTATTTTTTGCTGTTGAACGATCATTCAATGCGTTCTAACGATTCAATCACGCCAGTTGAAGCCCCGTTCACCTTGGAGGGTCTCCGTGATGCGTCTCCGCATGCTCCTGTCCGCGATCTGCGCAGCCGGACTCCTCGGCGGAGGGCCCGCCCTGGCGGCCGAGCCGGCCGCCTGCAAGACTGTCCGGTTCGCCGACGTCGGCTGGACGGACATCACATCCACCACCGCCATCGCCTCGCGCATCCTCGAGGGTCTCGGCTACCAGACCAAGACCCAGGTGCTGTCCGTGCCGGTGACCTACGCCTCGCTGAAGTCCAAGGACATCGACGTGTTTCTCGGCAACTGGATGCCGACGATGGAGGCCGACCGGAAACCCTACGTCGAGGCCAAGCAGGTCGACGTCATCGGGCCGAACCTGACCGGCGCGAAGTACACGCTGGCGGTGCCGACCTATCTCTACGACAAGGGCCTCAAGACCTTCGCCGACATCGAGAAGTTCAAGGACGATCTGCACGACAAGATCTACGGCATCGAGCCCGGCAACGACGGCAACCGGCTGATCCTAGGCATGATCAAGGACGGCAAGTTCGGCCTCAAGGGCTTCGATCTGGTGGAGTCGAGCGAACAGGGCATGCTGGCTCAGGTCGACCGCGCCCAGCGCCGCAAGGAGGCCATCGTGTTCCTCGGCTGGGAGCCGCACCCCATGAACACGAAGTATTCGATCAAGTATCTCGAGGGCGGCGACGACGTGTTCGGCCCGAACCTCGGCGGCGCCGAGATCTACACCAACCTGCGCGCCGGCTACGCCGGCGAGTGCCCGAACCTCGGGGCCTTCTTCAACAAGCTGACCTTCACGCTCGACACCGAAAACAAGGTCATGGGCTCGATCCTGTTCGACGGCATGGAGGGGGCCAAGGCCGCCGAGACCTGGCTGAAGGCCGAGCCCGACGCCTGGAAGGGCTGGCTCGACGGCGTGACCACGCTCGACGGGCAGCCGGCCCTGCCGGCGGTGCGGAAGAGCCTCGGACTGAACTGACCGTTCGCGCCGGGCGGCGCGCCTGATCGCCGCCCGCCGCCCCGAGCCGCCTCCGCCCGCGGGGGCCTCAACGTCGCAGACATCGCTTCGCCTCGAGATGAGGACTGCGCATGACCGACTGGCTGACCACCCACAAGATCCCGCTCGGACCCGTGCTCGCGACGGCGATCGAGTGGCTGACCGGCCACGGCCAGGCGTTCTTCGACTTCATCGCGATCGCGCTCTCGACGCTCGTGGACGGGCTCACCGACCTCCTGCTGTGGATCCCGGCGCTGATCCTCGTCGCGGCCTTCGCGATCGGCGCCTACGCGCTCCACCGCTCGATCGGCCTCGTCGTCTTCATCGTCCTGTCGCTGCTGCTGGTGATCAATCTTGGCTACTGGGAGGCGACGATGCAGACGCTCTCCCTGGTGATCTGGGCGACGGCGACCTGCATCGTGATCGGCGTGCCCGTCGGCATCGCCGCCGCGCACCGGCCCTGGCTCTACCAGGCGATCCGGCCGGTGCTCGACCTGATGCAGACGATCCCGACCTTCGTGTACCTGATCCCGACGCTGGTGCTGTTCGGCCTCGGCACGGTGCCGGGCGTGATCTCGACGGTGATCTTCGCGCTGCCCGCCCCGATCCGCCTGACGCAACTCGGCATCTCGACCGTGCCGGAGGCCCTGCGGGAGGCGGCGCTGGCCTATGGCGCCACGAAGCGGCAGCTGCTGTTCAAGGTGGAGCTGCCGCACGCCATGCCGACGATCCTCGCCGGCGTCACCCAATGCATCATGCTCAGCCTGTCCATGGTGGTGATCGCCGCCCTGGTCGGCGCCGACGGCCTCGGCAAGCCGGTCGTGCGGGCGCTGAACTCCGTCAACATCTCCATGGGCTTCGAGGCGGGCATCGCCATCGTCATCCTCGCGATCATCCTCGATCGCGTGTGCAAGCGGCCGGAGCGTCGCGCCAAGAGGAGGTCGGCATGACCGTGACCGCCGAGC
This sequence comes from Methylopila sp. 73B, assembly GCF_000526315.1. Classification (NCBI taxonomy): domain Bacteria; kingdom Pseudomonadati; phylum Pseudomonadota; class Alphaproteobacteria; order Hyphomicrobiales; family Methylopilaceae; genus Methylopila; species Methylopila sp. 73B. The sequence goes on from NZ_JAFV01000001.1 coordinate 2,976,989, forward strand.
CGGGCGTCGCCGCGGCCGTTCCTGCGGGGACGCGGAGCCGCGCCGACAACGCCGTCGAACTGCGCGACCTCGCGATCATCTTCGGCCGGACGAAGGAGGCGCTCGCCCTCGCGGACCGGGGCGCGAACCGCGACGAGATCCGCGACAAGACCGGCGCGATCCTCGGCGCCTACAAGGTCGACCTCGACATCCGCAATGGCGAGATCTGCGTGCTGATGGGCCTGTCCGGCTCCGGCAAGTCGACCGTGCTGCGCGCCGTGAACGGGCTCAACACGACCGCGCGGGGCGAAGTGATGGTGCGCCACGAGGGCGCGCTGGTGGACGTCGCGACCTGCGGGGCCAAGACCCTGCGCGACATCCGCCTCAAGACCGTCTCCATGGTGTTCCAGCAGTTCGGCCTGCTGCCCTGGCGCAGCGTGCGTGACAACGTCGGCTTCGGCCTCGAGATCCGCGGCATGGGCGCGGCCGAGCGGCGCGCCATCGTCGACGAGAAGCTCGAGATGGTCGGCCTCTCGAACTGGGCCGACAAGCAGGTGCAGGAGCTCTCCGGCGGCATGCAACAGCGCGTCGGCCTCGCCCGCGCCTTCGCCACCGACGCCGACATCCTGCTGATGGACGAGCCCTTCTCGGCGCTCGACCCGCTGATCCGCGACAAGCTGCAGGACGACCTGCTCGCGCTGCAGGAGAAGCTGCACAAGACCATCATCTTCGTCAGCCACGACCTGTCGGAGGCGCTGAAGATCGGCAACCGCATCGCCATCATGGAGGGCGGCCGCGTCGTGCAGTTCGGCGCGCCGGCCGACATCATGCTGCGCCCGGCGGACGCCTACGTCGCCGAGTTCGTGAAGCGCATGAACCCGCTCGAGGTGCTGTGCGCCGACGCGGTGATGACGCCGACCGCCAAGCTCTCCCGCGAGGCCGACACGGTGATGATGGACGGGGACGGCGGCGCAGTCGCGCTCACGCTCTGCAGCGAGGGCAGGCCGCTGACGCTGATGATCAACGGCCAGGTCCGGACGATCGGGGCGGTCGACGTCTCCGGCGCCGTCACCCGACAGGGCGACGTCGTCGTCGCGCCCGCCGAGCTGCCGCTGAAGACCGCGATCGACGTGCGTCGGCAGTCGAACTACCCGATCGCGCTCGTCGATCAGCTCGGCCGGCTCGCCGGCCTCTGCGACCACGAGGACATCTACAAGGGCCTGCTGCGATGACCGCCGCCGCGCGCATTCCGCCTCCCGCCGCCGCCTCTCCGCGCTTCGGCCTTCAACGGCTCCACATCGGCGGCGCTTACGTGGACGCCGTCGGCGGCGAGGCGTTCGAGACCGTGAACCCCGCGACCGGCGAGGTCCTGGCGCTCGTCCAGCAGGCCTCCGCCGCCGATGTCGACCGCGCGGTCGCCGCCGCGGCCGCCGGCCAGAAGGTCTGGGCCGCGATGACGGCGATGGAGCGCTCGCGCGTGCTGCGCCGCGCCGTCGCGCTGCTCCGCGAGCGAAACGACGAACTGGCCGAGCTCGAAACGCTCGACACCGGCAAGCCGCTGGCGGAGACGCTCTCCGTCGACGTGGTCACCGGCGCGGACGTGCTCGAGTATTACGCCGGCCTCGCGCCGGCGCTCGAAGGCCGCCAGATCCCGCTGCGCGAGACCTCGTTCGTCTACACGCGCCGGGAGCCGCTTGGCGTCGTCGCCGGCATCGGAGCCTGGAACTACCCGCTCCAGATCGCGCTCTGGAAATCGGCGCCGGCGCTCGCCGCCGGCAACGCCATGATCTTCAAGCCGAGCGAGGTGACGCCTCTCACCGCGCTGAAGCTCGCCGAGATCTACGCGGAGGCGGGGCTTCCCGCCGGCTGCTTCAACGTGCTGAACGGCGCGGGCGCGGCCGTCGGCGCGGCGCTGACCGAGCATCCGGGGATCGCCAAGGTCTCGTTCACCGGCGGCACGGCCACAGGCAAGAAGGTGATGGCCTCGGCCTCCGCCTCGACGCTCAAGGACGTCACCATGGAGCTCGGCGGCAAGTCGCCGCTGATCGTGCTCGACGACGCCGACCTCGACCGCGCCGCTGACATCGCGATGGCCGCGAACTTCTTCTCCACCGGCCAGGTCTGCACCAACGGCACCCGCGTCTTCGTGGGCCGGCCGCTCATGGCGGCGTTCGAGGCGAAGGTGGTCGAACGCGCGAAGCGCATCCGCCTCGGCGACCCGCTCGACCGCGCCACCAACTTCGGGCCGCTCGTCAGCTTCGCGCACCGCGACAAGGTGCTGTCCTACATCGCGCGCGGCAAGGCCGCCGGGGCGCGGCTGCTGACCGGCGGCGGGGCGCCGGAGGGCGCGGCCTTCGCGAACGGCGCCTATGTCCAGCCGACGATCTTCGCCGACTGCACGGACGACATGGACATCGTGCGCGACGAGATCTTCGGCCCCGTGATGAGCCTGCTCGCCTACGACACCGAGGACGAGGCCGTCGCCCGCGCCAACGCTACGACCTACGGCCTCGCGGCCGGCGTCGTCACCCGCGACCTCGCCCGCGCGCACCGGGTCATCCATCGGCTCGAGGCCGGCATCTGCTGGATCAACACCTGGGGCGAGTCGCCGGCCGAGATGCCGGTCGGCGGCTACAAGCAGTCCGGCGTCGGCCGCGAGAATGGGATCGAGACGTTGGAGCGCTACACGCAGTGCAAGTCGGTTCAGGTCGAGCTCGGAGACTTCGCCGCAGTGTTCTGAGTCGCGGCTCCCGGCGTGCTTCGAGACGCGAACCTTCGGTTCGCTCCTCAGCATGAGGAGCGTTGAGAGAATGAAGTCGCGCCGATCTTCCTCATGCTGAGGAACCGCCAAAGGCGGCGTCTCGAAGCACGCGGAGACGGCGCAGCAACCCGACCGTACCCATGGCTCAGACACCCAAGCGTGAATTCGACTACATCGTCATCGGCGCCGGTTCCGCAGGCAACGTGCTGGCGACGCGCCTGACCGAGGACGCGGACGTCTCCGTCCTGCTGCTGGAGGCGGGCGGGCCGGACTACCGGCTCGACTTCCGCACCCAGATGCCTGCGGCGCTGGCCTTTCCGCTGCAGGGCCGGCGCTACAACTGGGCCTACCTCACCGATCCCGAGCCCCACATGAACGGCCGCCGCATGGAGTGCGGCCGCGGCAAGGGGCTGGGCGGCTCCTCGCTGATCAACGGCATGTGCTACATCCGCGGCAACGCCCTGGACTTCGACGGCTGGGCGCAGGCGCCGGGCCTGGGCGACTGGACCTACGCCGACTGCCTGCCCTATTTCCGCAAGTCCGAGACCCGCGACGTCGGGCCGAACGCCTATCATGGCGGCGACGGCCCGGTCTCGGTGACCACCTCGAAGCCGGGCGTCAACCCGCTGTTCGAGGCGATGGTCGCCGCCGGCGTGCAGGCGGGCTACCCCCGCACCGACGACCTGAACGGCTACCAGCAGGAGGGCTTCGGCCCGATGGACCGCACGGTGACGCCGAAGGGCCGTCGCTCCTCCACCGCGCGCGGCTATCTCGACCAGGCCAAGGGTCGGCCGAACCTCACCATCGTCACCCACGCCACCACGGACCGGATCCTGTTTTCAGGCCGCCGCGCCGTCGGCGTGTCCTACCTCGTGGGCGCGAGCGACGCGCCCGTCGTCGCCCACGCCCGCCGCGAAGTGCTCCTCTCGGCGGGCGCGATCGCCTCGCCGCAGATCCTCCAGCGCTCCGGCGTCGGCCCCACCGCGCTGCTGCGCGAGGTCGGCGCGCCGGTCGTGCAGGACCTGCCGGGCGTGGGCCGGAATCTGCAGGACCACCTCGAGATGTACCTGCAGTACGAATGCGTGAAGCCGGTGTCGCTGGCGCCGGCGCTGAAGTGGTGGAACCAGCCGAAGATCGGCGCAGAGTGGTTGTTCGCCGGCAAAGGACTTGGCGCCTCGAACCAGTTCGAAGCCGGCGGCTTCATCCGCTCGAGCTCGGAGTTCGCCTGGCCGAACATCCAGTTCCACTTCCTGCCGGTCGCGATCTCCTACAACGGCACGAACGCCTTCGAGGGCCACGGCTTCCAGGCCCACGTTGGCTCCATGCGCTCCCCCAGCCGCGGCCGGATCGCGCTGACCTCCATGGACCCCCGCGCGCACCCATCGATCCTGTTCAACTACATGAGCCACGACCAGGACTGGCGCGAGTTCCGCGACGGGATCCGCCTCACCCGCGAGATCATGCGCCAGCCGGCGCTCGACCCCTACCGCGGCCGCGAGATCAGCCCGGGCGACCCGCGCCAGAGCGACGCCGACCTCGACGCCTTCATCCGCGAGCACGCCGAGACCGCCTACCACCCCTCCTGCTCCTGCAAGATGGGCGAGGATGAGACGGCGGTGGTCGACGGCCAGGGCCGCGTGCACGGGATCGAGGGCCTGCGCGTGGTCGACGCCTCGATCATGCCGCTGATCATCACCGGCAATCTCAACGCCACCACGATCATGATGGCGGAGAAGATCGCCGACCGGATCCGCGGCCGGGCGCCGCTCGCCCGCAGCGACGCGCCCTACTTCGTCGCCGGCGACGCGCCGGTTAAGCGCCCGGCGCAACGGGCGGCCTAACTGCGGAGCCCGGTTCAGCGGCCCGCGCGCTGGACGAGAATCTCCGACAGGTTGGTCTCGATCCAGTCCGCGAGCGCGTTGACCTTCTCGGCGGCCCCGCGGCCAAGTGGGGTCAGGCTGTACTCCACGTGCGGCGGCACGACCGGCAGCGCGCGGCGCTCCACCAGCCCGTCCTCCTCCAGCGCCTTCAGCGTCTGCGCGAGCATACGCTCGCTGACGCCGTTCACCCGGCGGCGCAACGCGCTGAAGCGCAGCGTTCCGGACCGAAGCGCGACCAGCGCCAGCACGCCCCACCGGCTCGTCATGTGCTGCATAATCTCGCGCGACGGGCAGCGCACGGAAAACACGTCGCCGCGCGCCATGCGCTCCTCGAGCGGCGCGCCCGTGGTCAGGGGATCGGTCACCGCGCCGTCCGTTTCCAGAGAGCTCGCCTTCGCGCTGTTCGTGGCCGCCACCATACTTACCCTTGTGTGCGTACTTACTAAAAGGAAGCTAGGGCGATAAGTGGAAGGACGCAACGGCGCACCACGGAAGGACACGCCATGTTCGCCATCACCGGAGCTGCCGGCCAGCTCGGCCGCCTCGTCATCGACGCTCTGACCAAGACCATCGCCGCCGACCGCATCGTCGCCGCCGTGCGCACGCCGTCCAAGGCCGCGGACCTCGCCGCGCGGGGCGTCCACGTGCGCGAGGCCGACTATGATCGCCCCGAAACCTTGGCCGCGGCGTTCGCGGGCGTCGAAAAGCTGCTGCTGATCTCGTCGAGCGAGATCGGCCGGCGCGTCGCCCAGCACCAGGCCGCGATCGACGCCGCGCGCGCCGCGGGCGTCAGCCTCGTCGCCTACACCAGCGTCCTGCGCGCGCCGACCTCCGCGCTCGGCTTGGCCGAGGAACACCGCCAGACCGAGGCGGCGCTCGGCGCCTCCGGCCTCCCCCACGCCCTGCTCCGCAACGGCTGGTACACCGAGAACTATCTTGCGAGCGTCCCGGCGGCGCTGGCGCACTGCGCGGTCTTCGGCGCGGCGGGCGAGGGCCGCATCGCCGGCGCCGCCCGCGCCGATTACGCCGAGGCCGCAGCCGCCGTGCTGACGCGGGACGACCAGGCCGGCGCGGTCTGGGAACTTGCCGGCGCGCCGGGCTGGACGCTGGCGGACTTCGCGGCCGAACTCAGCCGCCAGACCGGACGGACGATCCCCTACCGCGACCTGAGCGAGGCGGACTACGCCGCGGCGTTGCTGCAGGCCGGCCTCCCCGAACCGGTCGCGCGGCTGCTGGCTGACAGCGACGCCGCCGCGGCGAAGGGCGCGCTCGACGGCTCCGGCGACGATCTCCGCCGGCTGATCGGCCGTGCGTCGACGCCGCTTGCGGACAGCGTCGCTCAGGCGTTGAAGGGCTGAGGCAGATCAGGTCGCGCGCGCTCACTCTGCCGCGCGCGCGGCCGCTTGCGGCGTCGGGATCTTCCGCTCCGCGCTCGGCGGGCGGCCGAAGCCTTCGAAATAGGCGCGGGAGAAGTGCGAGGCCGAGGAGAACCCGCATTCCAGCGCGATCGACAGGATCGGCATTGAGGTCTGGCGGATCAGCGTCCGCGCCCGCTCCAGCCGGATCTTGAGGTAGCGCTTGGCCGGCGACTGGCCGAGGTACTTGAAGAACAGCCGCTCGAGCTGCCGGGTCGAGAGGTTGACCGCGTCCGCCAGCTCCTGGCTCGACAGCGGCTCCTCGATGCGCTCCTCCATCAGCTGCACGACCTTCAGCAGCTTGGGGTGCGCCACCCCCAGGCGCATGCGCAGGTCCATCCGCTGGCCTTCGCCCGCCTCCCGGATGCGGTGGTGCAGCAGCTGCTGCGCCACCTCGGAGGCGAGCGCGTGGCCGTGGTCGCGGGCGATCACCGCCAGCATCATGTCGGCCGCCGCGAAGCCGCCGGCGCAGGTCAGCCGGTCGCGGTCGATCTCGTAGAGCTCGGATTCGAGCTCCATCTCCGGATGCTGGGCCGCGAGGCTCGCGAGGTTCTCCCAGTGGATGGTCGCCCGGTAGCCGTCGAGCAGGCCGGCGCGCGCCAGCACGTAGGGCCCGGTGCAGAGCGCGCCGAGCGTCTTCCGGCGCGACGCGAGGCGCCGCAGCAGCACGGTGAGCGCGGCGTGATCCGCCTTCTCCACGTCGACGCCGCCGCAGACGAAGGCCATGTCGAGGTCCGGCGCATCATTGAAGCGGCCGTCGACCGCCACCGCCACGCCGTTCGAGGCGGCGCAGGACAGGCCGCCATCGGAATAGAGCGCGAGCGCATAGAGATCGCGCCCGGCCTCGCGGTTCGCGAGCCGCAGCGGCTCGATCGCAGCCGCGAAGGCGATCATCGAGAACCGCTCCACCAGCAGGAAGCCGACCTTGCGGGGCCCTTCCCCTCCGAAGCTCTGCGGCGTCACGTGCGAACCCATTCGGCGCTCCCGGCGCGGGTGATTTTCACCCCGCCATGATCTGCGTCAATGCAAGATTGGAGCCGTTCGAACAAGACGCCGCAGTCCCGCCCCCAGCCGGCGCCCGGCGCTTTCGCGGAACGCCCGTCGCAAAAGCTGAAATCGCGGTCGCCTGCGGGCAAGCCGGCGAGAGGAGCCGGCGGCACGATCCCTCCCATCACGCGAGGTGGATCGATGCGCCGTTTCTCACTTGCATCCCTTCTGTCGGAAGCCGTCGGCGGCCATCAGGGCTGGGGCCGCCAGTGGCGCGCGCCGGAGCCGAAGCCGTCCTACGACGTCGTCATCGTCGGCGGCGGCGGCCACGGCCTCGCCACCGCCTATTATCTCGCGACCGTGCACAGAATCACCAACGTCGCCGTGGTCGAGAAGGGCTGGATCGGCGGAGGCAACACCGGCCGCAACACCACGATCATCCGCTCGAACTACCTCTACGACGAGAGCGCGCATCTCTACGAGCACGCGCTCAAGCTCTGGGAGGGCCTGTCCCAAGAGCTGAACTACAACGTGATGTTCTCGCAGCGCGGCGTGCTCATGCTCGCGCACAACATCCACGACATCCAGAGCTTCAAGCGCCACGTCTACGCCAACCGCCTGAACGGGATCGACAACGAGTGGCTGTCGGCGGAGGAGTGCAAGGCGTTCTGCCCGCCGCTGAACATCTCTCGCGACGCGCGCTACCCCGTGCTCGGCGGCGCGCTGCAGCGCCGGGCCGGCACCGCGCGCCACGACGCCGTGGCCTGGGGCTACGCCCGCGGCGCCGACGCCCGCGGGGTCGACATCATCCAGAACTGCGAGGTCACCGGCGTCCGCCGCGACGCCTCAGGCGCCGCGATCGGCGTCGAGACCACCCGCGGCTTCATCGGCGCGAAGCGCGTCGGCGTGGTCGCGGCGGGCAACACCTCGCGCGTGATGGACATGGCCGGCGTCCGCATGCCGCTCGAGAGCTACCCGCTGCAGGCGCTGGTGTCGGAGCCGGTCAAGCCGGTGTTCCCCTGCGTCGTGATGTCGAACGCCGTGCACGCCTACATCTCGCAGTCCGACAAGGGCGAACTCGTCATCGGCGCCGGGACCGACCAGTACACCTCCTACAGCCAACAGGGCGGCCTCCACATCACCACCCACACGCTGGACGCGATCTGCGAGATCTTCCCGCAGTTCACGCGCATGCGGATGCTGCGCTCCTGGGGCGGCATCGTCGACGTGACGCCGGACCGCTCGCCGATCATCGGCCGGACGCCTGTGCAGAACCTGTTCGTAAACTGTGGATGGGGCACCGGCGGCTTCAAGGCCACGCCCGGCTCCGGCCATGTCTTCGCCCACACGCTGGCGACGGGAGAGCCCCACCCGATCAACGCGCCGTTCACGCTGGACCGCTTCCGCACCGGCCGCCTGATCGACGAAGCCGCCGCCGCGGCCGTCGCGCACTGAGGGGATCGAACCATGCTGCTGATCGACTGCCCCTTCTGCGGGACGCGCCCCGAGACCGAGTTCCGCTGCGGCGGCGAGGCGCACATCGCGCGGCCGGCCGATCCCTCCGCGCTCGACGACGGCGCCTGGGCGGAGCACCTGTTCGTGCGCTCGAACCCGCGCGGCCTGCACGCGGAGCGCTGGATCCACGCCCACGGCTGCGGGCGCTGGTTCAATGCCGTGCGCGACACCTTCACCGACCGCTTCGTCGAGACCTACAAGGCCGGCGAACAGCCTTCCCACCCCATCGACGACGCGAGGGCGTGATGGCTCAGCCGCACCGTTTGCCGCAGAGCGGCCGCGTCGACCGCGCGACGCCGATCCGCTTCACCTTCGACGGCCGGACCATCGAGGGCTTCGCCGGCGATACGGTCGCCTCGGCGCTGCTCGCGAACGGCGTCCATCTGGTCGGCCGCTCGTTCAAGTACCACCGGCCGCGTGGGATCCTGACCCATGGCTCCGACGAGCCAAGCGCGCTGCTGCAGGTCGATCGTGGTCCGGGCAAGATCGACCCGAACAACCGCGCGACCGTGGTCGAGGCCCGCAACGGCCTCGCGACGACGTCGCAGAACCGCTGGCCGTCGCTCGGCTTCGACGTCGGCGCAGTCAACGACCTGCTGTCGCCGGTGTTCGTGGCCGGCTTCTACTACAAGACCTTCATGTGGCCGCGGTCGTTCTGGGACAAGGTCTACGAGCCGGTGATCCGCGCCGCCGCTGGCCTGGGCGTCGCGCCCCAGGTCCCGGACGCGGACGCCTACGCCAACCGGCACGCGCATTGCGACGTGCTGGTGGTCGGCGGCGGCCCTGCGGGCCTCGCGGCGGCGCTCGCCGCGGCGAAGACGGGCAAGCGCGTCATCCTCGCGGACGAACAGCCCGAGTTCGGCGGCTCGCTGCTGCACGAGACCGGCGCGACGATCGACGGCCAGAGCGCGGAGGCGTGGCGCGCCGCGGCGATCGACGAGCTCGACGGCTACGAGACCGTCACGCTGCTGCCGCGCACAACGGCGTTCGGCTACTACAACCACAACCACGTCGCCCTGACGGAGCGCGTCACCGACCACCGCGAGGCCCCGGCCCCCGGCGCGCCGCGCGAACGGCTGTGGCAGGTGCGCGCCGGCGAGGTGGTGCTCGCGACCGGCGCTCACGAGCGGCCGCTGGTGTTCGCCGACAACGACCGGCCGGGCGTGATGCTGGCCGAGAGCGTGCGCGTATTCATCAACCGCTACGGCGTCGCCCCCGGCCGCCGCGTCGTGTTCGTCACCAGCGGCGCCTCGGCCTATGCGGCCGCCGCCGACGCCAAGGCCGCGGGCCTCGAGGTCGTGATGGTCGACCTGCGGCCGGAGCGCGACTGCGCCGCCGAAGCCGCGGATCTGCGCCTGAAGGGCGTCGAGGTGCTGACGGGCCAGACCGTCATCGGGACCAAGGGCCGCAAGCGCGTCGCCGGCCTCGTGGTCGCGCCTTCCGCGAACGGGACCGTGGACGCCCGCCGCGTCATCGCCTGCGACTGCGTCGGCATGTCGGGCGGCTGGACGCCCGCCGTCCACCTGTTCTCCCAGTCTCGCGGAAAGCTCGCCTACGACGAGGGCCGCGACGCCTTCCTGCCCGGCGTCTCGGCGCAGGCCGAGCGCTCCGCCGGCGCGGCGGCCGGCGTCTACGATCTGGCGTCCTGCCTCGCGACCGGCTTCGCGGCCGGGGCGGAGGCGGCCGGCGCGACCGAGACGCGCGCCTTCGCGACAAGCCCGACGCGCACCGGCTTCACGCCCGTGCGCGACCTGCCGACTGACGCCGACCCGGCCAAGGTGCGCGCCTTCGTCGACTTCCAGAACGACGTGACCGCGAAGGACCTGAAGCTCGCGATGCGCGAGGGCTTCGAGTCGATCGAGCACGTGAAGCGCTACACCACCACCGGCATGGCGACCGACCAGGGCAAGACGTCGAACATGAACGCCCTCGGCATCGTGTCGAAGGCGCTCAACCGGCCGCTGCCCGCGATCGGCACCACCACCTTCCGCCCGCCCTACACGCCCGTGACCTTCGGCGCGCTGGTCGGCCCCGCCCGCGACGCGCTGTTCGACCCGATCCGCGCCACGCCGATCCACGAGTGGGCGGCGGAGCATGGCGCGGCGTTCGAGAACGTCGCGCTGTGGCGGCGCGCCTGGTACTTCGCGAAGCCCGGCGAGGACATGCACGCCGCGGTCGCCCGCGAGTGCCGGGCGGTGCGCGAGGGCGTCGGCCTCTTCGACGCCTCGACGCTCGGCAAGATCGAGGTCGTCGGCCCCGACGCCGCCGAGTTCATGAACCGGATGTACGTGAACCCCTGGACCAAGCTTGGCGTCGGCCGCTGCCGTTACGGCCTGATGCTGAAGGAGGACGGCTACATCCTGGACGACGGCGTCGTCGCCCGGATGGCCGAGGACCGCTTCCACGTCACCACCACCACCGGCGGCGCCCCCCGCGTGATGAACCACATGGAGGACTACCTCCAGACCGAGTGGCCGGACCTCGACGTGTTCCTCACCTCCACCACCGAGCAGTGGGCGGTGATCGCGGTGCAGGGGCCGAAAGCGCGGGCGACGATCGAAGGGCTCGTCTCCGGGATCGACCTCTCGAACGAGACCTTTCCGCACATGTCGGTGCGCGAGGGCGCGATCTGCGGCGCGCCGTGCCGGCTGTTCCGCGTGTCCTTCACCGGGGACCTCGGCTACGAGATCAACGTGCCGGCGGACTACGGCCGCGCGGTGTGGGAGGCGGTGTTCGCCGCGGGCGAACCCCACGGGATCACCCCCTACGGCACCGAGACCATGCACGTGCTGCGGGCCGAGAAGGGCTACATCATCGTCGGCCAGGAGACGGACGGCACGGTGACGCCGGACGACGTCGGCCTCGCCGGGATGATCGCCAAGGCGAAGAAGGATTTCGTCGGCAAGCGCTCGCTCGCCCGGCCCGACGTGGTCGCGAGCGGCCGCAAGCAGCTGGTCGGTCTCGCGACCGAGACGGCGTCGCTGGTGCTGGACGAGGGCGCGCAGATCGTGGCCGACCCCGACCAGCCGATCCCGATGACGATGCTCGGCCACGTCACCTCGAGCTACTTCAGCGCCAACTGCGGCCGCTCGATCGCGCTCGCGCTCGTCGCCGAGGGCCGCGCGCTCATGGGCCGGACGCTGCACGTCACCACGCCGACCGGCTTCGCGGCGGCGACCGTGTGCGATCCGGTGTTCTTCGACGCCGAAGGAGGGCGCATCCATGCTTGACCGGAGCCTCTTCGCCCGCCGAGAGCGCCCGCTTGGCGCCGCGCCGACCTCCAGCGACCGCGCCCGGGTGTCGCCCGCGCCGGCCGGCGTCCGCCTGTCGCTGCGGGTTCGCGGGGCCGAGGGCTCGAGCCGCCTCGGCCTGGGCCTCCCGATCAACCGCATGTCGGCAGACGGCGAGCGCTTCAGCGCGCGGCTCGGCCCCGACGAGTGGCTGCTGGGCGCCGGCGAAGCCGACCTCGAGGCGCTGGAGGCGGAAATCGCCGCGGCGCTTGGGGGCCGCTTCCACTCCGTCGTCGACGTCTCCCACCGCAACGTCGCGGTCGAGATCGCGGGGCCGGACGCGGCCGCGGCCCTCAACGCCGGCTGCCCGCTCGACCTCGGCGACGCCGCCTTCCCGGCGGGCTCGGCGACGCGCACGCTGCTGGGCAAGGCCGAGATCGTGCTGCTGCGGCCGACGGCGGACCCGCTCTACCGCGTCGAGTGCTGGCGCTCGTTCGCGCCTTACGTGCACGCCTTTCTTGTGGAAGCCGCCCGCACGGCGTGAGCCATCACGCCGCGGCATAGGCAGCGTCGTCCCCCGGCTTGTCCGGGGGATCCAGGCCGGAGCGTAGAGCGGCGGATCGGAGGCGCGCCCCCTCGGACAAGCCGGAATGACGGCTCAGTCGCCCGCGCAACTTTTTTGCTGCAGCGCGGCACGCGCCCCATCTTTCGTCTAAGACTGACGTCAACGCCGCTTCGTCGGAGAGACCCCGCCTCGTGATCAGCGCCTTCGATCTCTTCAAGATCGGCATCGGACCGTCGAGCTCCCACACGGTCGGGCCCATGATCGCCGCGCGCAATTTCCGCATTCGGGCCGCGAAACGCGGCAGCGTCGCGCGCCTTCGGGTGGAGATCTTCGGCTCGCTCGCCTGGACCGGCCGCGGCCACGGCACCGACGTCGCGCTGTGCCTCGGCTTTCTCGGCCACGAGCCTGCGACCGTCGATCCGGACGAGGTCGAGGCCCACATGGCCGCGCTGAGGCGCGCGAACAGCGTCCAGATCGGCCCAGCACATGTGGCGTTCAATCCCGCGACCGACGTGATCTTCGAGATGAAGGAGCTGCTGCCGCTCCACACCAACGGCATGCGCTTCCGTGCCTACGACGCCGCCGGCGCGCTGGTCGACGAGCAGATCGCCTACTCGATCGGCGGCGGCTTCGTCGTGAGCGACGGCTCAACCGCCGCCGAGTGCGCCATCGTCTGGCCGCAGCCCTTCGCCAGCGGCGAGGAGCTGCTGAAGCTGTGCAAGGCGACGGGGCTCTCGATTCCCGAGCTGCAGCTCGCCAACGAATGCGCCGCGCGGCCGCGCGCGCAGGTCGAGGCCGGGCTCGACGCCATCGCCGACGCGATGTTCGACTGCATCGAGCGCGGATTGAAGCAGGAGGGCATGCTGCCCGGCGGCCTGAAGGTGCGCCGCCGCGCCCGGCGTCTGCACGAGACGCTGCAGCAGCGCGCGACGCTCAACCAGGGCCGCATGCCGCACGAGATCGTCGACTGGGTCAGCCTGTTCGCCCTCGCGGTGAACGAGGAGAACGCCTCCGGCGGCCGCGTCGTCACCGCGCCCACCAACGGCGCCGCCGGCATCGTGCCCGCCGTTCTGCGCTACCTCCGCGACTTCGGACCGGACTGGTCGCGCGAGCGCTGCCGCGAGTTTCTGCTGACGGCCACCGCCATCGGCGGCCTGATCAAGCGCCGCGCCTCGATCTCCGGAGCCGAGGTCGGCTGCCAGGGCGAGGTCGGCTCCGCCGCCGCCATGGCCGCCGCCGCCCTCACCTCCGCTTTGGGCGGCAGCCCGGAGCAGATCGAAAACGCCGCCGAGATCGCCATGGAGCACCATCTCGGCATGACCTGCGACCCGATCGGCGGCCTGGTGCAAATCCCCTGCATCGAGCGCAACGCCTTCGGCGCCAACAAGGCGATCGTCGCGGCGTCGCTCTCGCTCCGCGGCGACGGAATCCATCGCGTCACGCTCGACGAGGTCATCGAGACCATGCGCCAGACCGGCGCCGACATGCAGGCCAAGTACAAGGAGACCTCGCAGGGCGGTCTCGCGGTGGCCGTGGCGGCGTGCTGAGCGCGTTGCTCTAACCCCAGCCCTGATACATACTTATATGCAATGGACAGCCGGTCGATCATTGCGGCGCGCGCGGCCGCCGGGTGGTCTGAGGCGAACAGGGTCGGAAGCCACGTCCAGTTCAAGCATCCGACAAGGCCCGGTCGGGTGACGGCTCCGCATCCGAAGCGAGACCTGCCGCTCGGCACGCTGCGCTCGATCGAGAAGCAGTCCGGCCTGAAGCTGAGGTGAGCCCGTCATGCGCGACTACATCGCCCTGATCCACAAGGACGCGGACAGCGATTTCGGCGTCTCGTTTCCGGATCTTCCCGGCTGCGTCACCGCGGGAGCGACGCTCGACGAAGCCCGCGCCCTCGCCCAGGAGGCGCTGGCGCTTCACCTGCAGGGAATGGCGGAGGACGGCGAGGCCGCGCCCGAGCCGTCCTCGCTCGAGGTCATCATGTCGGAGCGCGCGAACCGGGACGCCGTCGCTGCGGTCATCCCCGGCCCCAAGGGCCCCGCGAAGGCGCTGCGCATCAGCGTCACCGTCCCCGAGGACCTGCTGGGCGAGGTCGACGCCTACGCCGAAGCCCACGGCTACACCCGCTCCGGCTTTCTGCAAGCCGCGGCGCGACGCGCCATGCGCGACGACGAAAGCGCGGCCTAGGCCGGTCGTCCCCCACGTCGCCCCGCCGTCAGACAATGTCGCTCGCGGGACAGCGGGGCGTCGGCCGCAGATCATAATCGCATCCAGACACGCGGTTCCTGCGGAGCTGGTCCGATGCTCGACCTGCCGACGACGCCCCTGAAATCCCTGCTGAACGAACGGCTTCCCGGGCACAGCCTGCCCGCGCCGTTCTATCTCAGTCCGGACGTGTTCGCGGCCGACATGGAGCACATCTTCGCCAAGCACTGGATCTACGTCGGCGTCGAGCCGGACGTGCCGGAGCCGGGCGACGTCGCAATCTTCGACATCGGCCAGTACTCGATCGCGGTGGTGCGCGACGACGACGGCGAGGTCCGCGCCTTCCACAACGTCTGCCGCCACCGCGGCGCGCGGCTCGTCACGGAAGAGAAGACCACCGTCGGCAACCTCGTCTGCCGCTACCACTCCTGGACCTACGACCTCACCGGCGCGCTGATCCACGCCGACCACATGGGGCCGACCTTCAAGCGCTCCTGCCACGGGCTGAAGCCGGTCCACATCCGCTCGCTCGAGGGCCTGCTGTTCGTCTGCCTCGCCGACGAGCCGCCGGCGGACTTCGACGAGATGGCCCGGCGCATGGGGCCCTACATCGCGCCCCACAACGTCCGGAACACGAAGGTCGCCTACCAGCACGACCTGATCGAGCCGGGCAACTGGAAGCTGACGATGGAGAACAACCGCGAGTGCTACCACTGCGGGACCAACCATCCCGAGCTGACGGTGCCGCTGTTCGCCTACGGCTTCGGCTTCGCGCCGGAGGAGATGGACGAGCACGACCGGGCCCAGGCCGAGCGCTACGGCTGCCTCGTCAACACCAACCATGCCGCCTGGGAGGCGGCGGGCCTGCCCTCGCGCGAGATCGACGAGCTCGACACCATGGTGACGGGCTTCCGCACCGAGCGTCTGCCGCTCGACGGCGACGGCGAGAGCCACACGCTCGACACCAAGGCCGCCTGCAGGAAGCTGCTGGGCGACCTGCCCTCGGCCAAGCTCGGCGGCCTGTCGTTCTGGACGCAGCCGAACTCCTGGCACCACTTCCTGGCGGACCACATCGTCACCTTCTCGGTGCTGCCGCTCGACGCCGAGCGCTCGCTGCTGCGGACCAAGTGGTTGGTGCACAAGGACGCGGTCGAGGGCGTGGACTACGACCTCGAGAACCTGATCGGCGTCTGGATGGCGACCAACCAGCAGGACAGCGACCTCGTGGGCCTGTGCCAGCACGGCGCGCGCAGCCCCGCCTACCAGCCCGGCCCCTACTCGCCCAACACCGAGATGCTCGTCGACAAGTTCGTCACCTGGTACTGCGGCCGCATGGCCGCGCATGTGGGGCGGTGACGGCGATGACCCAACGGCGAGGCCCCCTCACCCGGCCCCCCGGGCCGACCTCTCCCCGCTGGGGAGAGGTTACGAACGGCGCCGCAGCGCACCTCTCCCCGGCCGGGGAAAGGTCGGAGGGCGCAGCCCTCCGGGTGAGGGGCCTCTAACCATGGACGCTCTCGCCCAGCAGAAAGAGCCGGCCGCCGTCCGGCTCGATGCGCCGGCCGCGTGGGACGCCGAGGCCGACGACGCGCTGGTCTGCCGCGCGGTCCGGGCCGAGACCCACGACGTCAAGACCTTCGTGTTCGCCGCCCGCGAGCCCCGCCGCTTCGCGCACCAGCCCGGCCAGTTCCTCACCTTCGCCTTCGAGATCGGCGGGGAGACCGTCCACCGCTGCTACACCATCTCCTCCGCGCCGACCCGGCCGGACACGGTGGCGATCACGGTGAAGCGCGTTCCCGGCGGGCCGGTCTCGAACTGGCTGCACGACGCCGTGAAGCCCGGATCGGTGGTCCGCGCCGTAGGCCCGATGGGCGACTTCTCCTGCTTCGCGCACCCGGCGAGGAAGTATCTGCTGCTCTCCGGCGGCTCGGGCGTCACGCCGATGATGGCGATGGCGCGCACCTTCCACGACCTCGCCGAGCCGCGCGACGTCGCCTTCGTGCACTCCGCCCGGACGCCCGCCGACATCGTGTTCCGCGACGAGCTGGAGCGGATGGCGCGGCGGGACGCGAGCTTCCGCTTCACGGCCGTCTGCGAGGCGGACGCGGCCGAGGAAGCCTGGGGCGGGTTCCGCGGGCGGCTCACACTCCCCATGCTGGAGCTGATCGCGCCGGACTGGCGCACCCGCGAGGTCTTCGTCTGCGGCCCGGCCCCCTACATGACGGCCGTGAAGGCGATGCTCGCCGGCGCGGGCTTCGACATGGCCCGCCACCACGAGGAAAGCTTCGACTTCGCGGCGCTGTCGCCGGCCGACACGGAGGCCGTCGAGGCGGCCGAGGCCGAACTCGACGCGGCTCCGACCGTGCGCACCTTCCGGGTGGAGTTCGCCAAGACCAAGCGCGCGATCGACTGCCCGGAGGATTCGACGGTGCTGGACGCCGCCCGCAAGCAGGGCGTCCGTCTGCCGTCGTCCTGCGCCAAGGGCCTCTGCGGCACCTGCAAGTCGAAGCTCGTGTCGGGGACCGTCGCGATGAAGCACGCCGGCGGCATCCGCCAGCGCGAGATCGACGCGGGGATGGCGCTGCTGTGCTGCTCGAAGCCGACCAGCGACCTCGTGGTGGACCGGTGAGATGAGGGCCTCGGCCTCGCTCCCCCTCACCCGCCGCTGCGCGGCGACCTCTCCCCGCTGGGGAGAGGTGACCACCGGCGCCGTCGCGCACCTCTCCCCGGCGGGGAAAGGTCGGAGGGCGTCAGCCCTCCGGGTGAGGGGGATCTTCGCCTTGAGATCTGCGGAAACCGCCCGATGATCGCCAACGCCGACGCGCTGCTCAAGCCGCTCACCATCAAGGGCCTGACCATCCGCAACCGCGTGATGTCGACGAGCCATGCGCCCGGCTACGGCCAGGACGGCAAGCCGCAGGAGCGCTACCAGCTCTATCACGCGGAAAAGGCCAAGGGCGGCATCGGGCTCACCATGTTCGGCGGCTCGTCCTCGGTCGCGCTCGACAGCCCGGCCGCGCCCTGGAACCAGATCTCGGTCGCCGACGACAGCGTCGTGCCATTTTTCCAGCAGTTCGCCGACCGCGTGCACGCGCACGGCGCCAAGCTGATGATCCAGCTCACCCACATGGGCCGGCGCACCAAGTACGACACCGAGAACTGGTTCCCGACGCTCTCCGCCTCCGCGATGCGCGAGCCGGCCTCCCGCACCATCCCCAAGGCGATGGAGCAGGAGGATATCGACCGCGTGGTCCGCGATTTCGCCGCCGCCGCGCGCCGCTGCAAGGAGGGCGGACTGGACGGCTGCGAGGTCTCGGCCGCCCACGGGCACCTGATCGACCAGTTCTGGTCGCCGGGCGTGAACCGGCGCAGCGACAAATACGGCGGCTCGCTCGAGAACCGCATGCGTTTCGGCATCGAGGTGCTGGAGGCCATGCGCGCCGAAGTCGGCGACGACTACGTCATCGGCATCCGCATGTCGGGCGACGAGATGATCGCGGACGGCCTCTCCCACGAGGACTGCCTGACGATCGCGAGCGAGTACGCCCGGCGCGGGCTCGTCGACTTCCTCAACATCCTCGGCGGCCAGGCGCGCGACCACATCGCCCACGCCATCTCGCTGCCGAACATGAGCTTTCCCGTCGCGCCCTTCCTGTTCCTGCCCTCGGCCGTCAAGCGCGAGGTGGATGTGGCCGTGTTCCACGCCCAGCGCGTCACCGACCTCGCCACCGCCGCCCGCGCGGTCTCGGAGGGCCACGTCGACATGGTCGCGATGACCCGCGCCCACATCGCCGATCCGCACCTCGTCAAGAAGCTCTCGGAAGGGCGTGCGGACGACATCCGCCAGTGCGTCGGCGCGGGCTACTGCATCGACCGCATCTACGTCGGCGGCGACGCGCTCTGCATCCAGAACGCGGCGACGGGACGCGAGGCGACCATGCCGCACGTCATCGCCAAGGCCGACGTGCGCCGGAAGGTGGTCGTGGTCGGCGCCGGGCCGGCCGGCCTCGAGGCTGCGCGCGTGGCCGCCGAGCGCGGGCACCACGTCGTTCTGTTCGAGAAGGAGCCGCTCGCCGGCGGCCAGATCGGAATCGCGGCCAAGGCCGGCTGGCGCGAGGCGCTGTCCGGCGTCACGCGCTGGCTGGTCGGCCAGGTGACCAAGCTCGGCGTCGACCTGCGGTTCGGGACGGCCGCGACCGAGGCGGCGATCTTGGCGGAAAATCCCGACGTGGTGATCGTCGCGACCGGCGGCCTGCCGTCGCGCGGTGCCGCCAAGGGCGCGGCGGAGCACGCCGTAACCACCTGGGACGTGCTGACCGGCGCGGTCGAACCGACCGGGTCGGTGCTGCTTTACGATGAGATGGGCCAGCACAACGCCGCCTCGACCGCGGAGCTGCTGGCGAAGCGCGGCTGCCTCGTCGAGCTCGCGACCCACGACCGCATGGTCGGCGAGGAACTCGGCGCGACGAACCAGCCGGTCCACCTGCGCGAGCTCTACAAGCTCGGCGTGATCCTGACGCCGAACATGGAGCTGATCGAGATCTACCCGGAAGGCAACCGCCTGGTGGCCGCGCTGCGCAACACCATGACGGACGCCGAGGAGGAGCGCGTGGTCGACCGCGTGGTCGTCGAGCACGGAACATTGCCGGTGGACGCGCTTTTCTTCGGCCTCAAGAACGGTTCGGTGAACCAGGGCGTGCTCGACCAGGCCGCGATCGTGCGCGGCGAGCCGCAGCCCTACGACCTCACCAAGGGCTATGCGCTCTACCGCGTCGGCGACGCGGTCGCGGGCCGCAACATCCACGCCGCGATCTACGACGCGCTGCGGCTGTGCAAGGACCTGTGAGCGCCATGGCGCGCGGAAGCGGAACGACCGCCATCATGGCCGCAGCGCCGGGCGCCGGGCGCCTGACGCGCGCTTCTTCCCCCCTCCCCCTTGCGGGGAAGGGCCGGGGGTGGGGGTGGTCCAGAACCCGGCGCATCGGGTGGGGCGCATGGCCCCGACGGCTCGCCGCATCCTGCGCCACCCCCACCCTTACCCTCCCCGCAGGGGGGAGGGAGGCGGCGACGTCGCGCTCGTCTGGCGAGGCCGTCGCTCGCGTCGGCTTGGATCGCGGCGAACGGCCATGACCTACGCCCTCCCCGCCCTGGTCGTCGCCATGGTCGCGCTCGCGACCGTACAGACGCTCAGGCGCGCGGCGTGGTGGCGGCTCGGCGCCGCGGCCCCGGTCGCGTGGGGGCCGGGGCTGCTGGCGCTGCCGAAGCGCTACCTCGTCGACGTGCACCACGTGGTCGCCCGCGACGCTTACGCCTCGCGCATGCACGCGGTGGTCGCCGGCGGGCTTATCGTCGCCACGCTGCTCGCCGCGCTCGCCCTCCTGCCGCCGCTGGGCGGCAGCCGCATCTACTGGGCCGTGGTCACGCTCGCGTTCGGCGTGACGGCCGTGGGCTCGGTGCTGGTCGGCGCGCGGCGCTACCCGAAAAAGCCGAAGCGGCTCTCGGGCGGCGGGTTCCAGATCCTGCCGTTCCTGCTGCTGGCCTACGCCTTCGGCGGCCTCGCCGCGGCGCTGCCGCTCGCCTTCGGCGTCGAGTCCGCACCGGCGCTCGTCTCCGCCGTCGCGCTCGCGGCGGGCGGCGGCCTCGGCCTCGCCTACGAGGTCCGCAGCGGCCCCATGCGCCATGCGGTCGCCGGCGCGCTGCACCTGATCGCGCATCCGCGACCGCGCCGCTTCGACGGCGGCGCGCCGGACGCCGCGCTCGCCCCCCTCGACCTCGACGCCCCGCGCCTCGGCGTGGAGACCCCGGCCGACCTCGCCTGGAACCGGCTGCTCAGCTTCGACGCCTGCATCCAATGCGGCCGCTGCGAGAGCGCCTGCCCGGCCTTCGCCGCCGGCCAGCCGTTGAATCCGAAGCGCCTGATCCAGGACCTCGTCGCCGCCGGAACCGCCGACGAACGCGCCTACGCCGGCAGCCCCTACCCCAACGCCCGCAAGACCGCGGCGCCCGCCGAGCCGTTGTTCCGCATCATCGGGCCCGACGCCCGCATCCACCCCGACACGCTGTGGTCCTGCACGACATGCCGCGCCTGCGTGGAGGAGTGCCCGATGATGATCGAGCACGTCGACGCCATCGTCGCGCTGCGCCGGCATCAGACGCTGGAGCTCGGCGCCCTCCCGCCAAAGGCCGCCGCCCCGCTCGACAACCTGCGCGGCGCGGAAGAACCCGGCGGCCGGCCGCTCGCCGCCCGCGTGGACTTCGCGGCGGGCGTTCCCCTGCCCGTCATAGGCGAGCGCGAGGTGGACGTGCTGCTGTGGCTCGGAGAAGGCGCCTACGACCTGCGCTACGGCCGCACGCTCCGGGCGCTGGCGAAGCTCCTGCACGCGGCGAAGGTCGACTTCGCGGTGCTGGGCGCGCAGGAGCGCGACACCGGCGACCTCGCCCGGCGCTTGGGCGACGAGGCTACCTACCAGACCCTCGCCCGCGCCAACGTCGCGACGCTGGCGCGGCATCGGTTCAAGCGGATCGTGACCTCCGACCCGCACGCGCTCCACGCGCTGCGCAACGAGTACAGGGCCTTCGGCGCATCCTATGAGGTCGTCCACCACACCGCCTTCCTGCTGCAGCTCGTCGAGCAGGGGCGGCTCGCGCCCGGCGCGCTCGGCGGGGCCAGCGTCACCTACCACGACCCCTGCTACCTCGGCCGCTACAACGGCGAGACGGAAGCGCCCCGCAAGCTGCTCGACCGCCTCGGCCTCGATCGCGTGGAGATGGCCCGCCACGGCCGCCGGTCCATGTGCTGCGGCGGCGGCGGGGGGGCGCCGGTGAGCGACATCCCCGGCGACGCCCGCATTCCCGACATCCGCATGGCCCAGGCCGCGGAGACCGGCGCCGGGATCGTCGCGGTGGCGTGCCCCACCTGCACCGCGATGCTGGAAGGGGTCACGGGCCGGACGGCGGAGGTGAAGGACATCGCCGAGCTGCTGCTCGCGGCCGTCGAGGCCGGCCGGTGACCCGCGCCCGCCGCGATCCGAGAGCCGAAAGGGCGGCCTCCGCACGCCCCGGCGCCGCCCGGCCGCGTTTCGACCTGTTCGCGCGCGACGCCGGCGGCCGCCCGCGGCGCGACCCGCGAACGGAGACCGTCGCGCAGCGCGTGGCCGGCCCCGCGCGCCTGCGGCTGGACCGCACCCAGACCGGCCGCGCGGTCGCGGCGCTCGCGCCGAGCCGCGCCGAACCCGCCGCCCCTCCCGCGCCGACGACCGTCGTCATGGAGGCCCCCGCGTTCCTCGTGGCGGTGGTCCCGGATCTTGCCGGCGGCCGGCTTTCGCCACACGACCGCCAGCTCTTCGGCGCCGCGCGCGTCCTCGCGGGCAAGGAGGGGGGCGTCGTCGCGCTCGCCGTCGAAGACTGCGTGGAGCTTGGAGCCGCCGGCGCCGACCGGACCGCCCGCGTCACCGGTCCAGACGGCTACGATCCCGAGGCCCGCGCGGCGACGATCGCCAACGCGATGGAGGCCCTGAACCTCCGCCACGCGCTCTTTCCCGAGACGCCCGAGGGCGGCGATCTCGCCCGCCGCGTCGCCGTGCTCAGCGGCGAGGCGCTGTTCGCCGACGTCGAGATGGTCTCGGCCGCCGCGCTGATGCGGCCCGCGCGCGGCCGGCGGGTGGAGCAGCGGGCGGCGCCGGCGCGCCTGATCACGCTCGCGGCCGACGCGGTCGCGCCCTACGCCGGCGACCCGCGCGAGGCGCGCGACGAGCCGCTCGAGGCCTTCGCCGCGCCCGCCCGGGCGATCCTCTCCGCCGAACGCGTCCCGGCGGACCCCGCGCGCACCCCGCTCGCACTCGCCGACTTCGTGGTGTCCGCGGGGAACGGCGTCACCGATCTCGACGCCTTCCGCACGGCGGCCGCGGCGCTCGGCGGCACGCCAGGCGCGAGCCGCGTGCTGTGCGACGCCGGGCTGATGCCGCGGGATCGCCAGGTCGGCGCCTCCGGCACTGTGCTCTCCGCCACGTGCTATCTCGCGCTCGGGATCGCGGGGGCGCCGCAGCACCTGCAGGGCGTCGCCGGCTGCGAGCACGTGGTCGCGGTCAACACCGACCTGCACGCCGCCATGGTGGAGCGCGCGGGCCTCGCCATCGTGCAGGACGCGCAGTTGGTGATGCCCGCGCTGCTCGCGGAGCTCGCGCGCGAGCGGGAGGAGACGGCGTGAAGGTCGCGATCCTCCTCTCCGCCGGGCGGCACCCGGTCTCGGGCCGCGGCGTGACGCCCCGGCTGGAAGCGCAGGCGATCCGGCTTGGCGAAGCCCTCGGCCCCGCGCGCGGCCTTCACGCCGGCCCCGACGCGGACGCCGCCGCCGAGGCGCTCGGCCGCGGTCTGTCCGAGATCGACCACGTGACCGTCGACGCCGGCGCCGACCCGGTCCCCGCGCTCGCCGCCGCCTTGCGCGTCTCCGCGCCGGACGTCGTGCTCGCCGGGCGGCGCGGCCAGGGCGGCGACGAAACGGGGCTCGTCCCCTACGCCCTCGCCCGCGCGCTCGGCGCGACGCTGGTCCCCGACGTGGTCGCGGTCCGGCCGGGCGACGCGGCGGGGACGCTGGAGGTCGAGCAGGCGCTGCCGAAGGGGGCCGCCCGCCACGTCGTCGTGCGGCTGCCCGTGGTCCTCACCGTGCACCCGGCGGCGCCCGAGCCGCGTCCTTACGCCTTCGGGCAGGCCCGCCGCGGCCGCGTCGTCCGGCTGGACGTGGCGGCCGAACCCGCCGCCGCTCCGGCGCCCGGCGTCGACGAGAAGCCCTACCGCGCGCGTCCGAAGATGATGCGCGGCGCGCCGGCGGGCGGCAGCGCCGCGGACCGCCTCAAGGCCGCTACCGGCGGCGGGGAGGCGGCGCAGGCGAATGTGATGGTGTCGCCCGAACCGCGGGAGGCGGCGCGCGCGATCCTCGCCTATCTCCGGCAGGTCGGCGTGTTCGCGCCGCCGCCCGGCGGCGGCTGACGCGTCAAGGACTTTCGTCCCGTCATTTCAGAGTTGAAGACCATGGCAACGCCCGACGACCTGTTCGCCAAGCTTGCGGAACTCGGCCTCCCGACCGAGACGCGCACGCATGCGCCCGTGCTCACGGTCGAGGAGATGATGGCGGTCACCGGCGATCTGCCCGGCGCCCACACCAAGAACCTGTTTCTGCGGGACGGGAAGAAGACCTTCTTCCTCGTCACCCTGCGCCACGACCAGCCTCTGGACCTCAAGGCGCTCCGTGGCGTCATCGGCGCCCGCGGCGGCCTGTCCTTCGCGTCGGCGGAAGCGCTTGAGGAGCATCTCGGCGTCAGGAGCGGCGCGGTCTCGCCGTTCGCGGCGCTCAACGACGCCGGCGGCGCCGTGCGCGTCTGCCTCGAGGAGGCGCTGATGCGCGCCGGGACGATCAACGTGCACCCGCTGACCAACGACCGCACCACCGCCATCGCGCCCGCGGACCTCGTCCGCTTCCTGGCCGCGACCGGCCATGAGCCGCTGACCTTCAGCGTCGGCGCCGCCGAAGCCTGACGCGCCTGCGGGCGGGACAGCGTTCCCGCTGCGCGCTAGCTTTTGCCGCAGGCGCCGGCACAAGGCGTCGCAGGGAGGAGCAACGGAATGAGCGTCATCGGGTTCATCGGGCTCGGCGCCATGGGCGGCGGCATGGCGGCGAATTTGGCGAAGGCGGGCCATGAGGTCCGCGCCTTCGATCTGTCGGACGAGGCGCTGGCGCGCGCCGAGGCCGCGGGCTGCCTCGGCGCGTCGTCCGCCTCTGACGCCGTGGCGGGGGCGGCGGCCGTCGTCACCATGCTGCCCGCCGGCTGGCACGTGGCCGAGGTCTACCGCGACGAGGTCTTCGGCGCGGCGGCCCCCGGCGCGCTGCTGATCGACTGCTCCACCATAGACGTCGCCACCGCCCGCGCCGTGGCGGAGGACGCCGGGACCTGCGGCTTCGCCATGGTCGACGCGCCCGTCTCCGGCGGCATCGCGGCCGCGAACGCCGGCACGCTCACCTTTATGGTCGGCGGAACCCTCGCCGCCTTCGAACGCGCGACGCCGATCCTCGAAGGCATGGGGCGGGCGGTGATCCGCGCAGGCGAGGCGGGCGCGGGCCAGGCCGCCAAGATCTGCAACAACATGCTGCTCGGCGCCACCATGGTCGCCACCTGCGAGACCTTCCTGCTGGCGGAGAAGCTCGGGCTCGATCCGGCCGTGTTCTACGAGATCTCCTCGAAGGCCTCCGGCCAGAGCTGGTCGATGACGAGCTACTGTCCGGTGCCTGGCGTCGGCCCCGAGACGCCGGCGGACCGCGGCTACCAGGGCGGCTTCGCGGCGGCGCTGATGCTGAAAGACCTCAAGCTCGCCCTGGAAGCGGCGCAGGGAGCCGGCGCCAGCACGCCGATGGGAGCCGCGGCCGGCGCGCTCTACCAGGCGATGGCGAACGCCGGCGACGGACGCCGCGACTTTTCAGCGATGATCCGCTTCCTGGACGGCAAGACCGGCGCCTGACGCCGGCCGTCCGACCGGCCGGCGGCGCGTCTTGACGGCGCCGGTCGGGCTGCGGCCGATCAGCCGGCGGAAGGTGCGGCCCATCGCGCCCGCGTCGGGAAACCCGGACAAGCGGGCGACTTCGGCGAGAGTCGCCTCCCCGTCCTGGATGAGCGCCTGCGCCCGCGCCAGCCGCTCGCGCAGGATGTAGCGGTAGGGCGTGACGCCGAAGGCGCCGCGAAAGGCGCGCACGAAGTAGCTCTCGCTCAGGCCGATGGCTTCGGCCATCGCGCGCAGGGTGAGGGGCTCCGTCAGGCGGGAAGCGACGAGCTCGCGCATCAGGCGGGCCTGGGCGGGGGTGAGCGACGCCGGCTTCCGCCGCTTTGACGTCGCCGTCACGCCCGCCGCCCGCAGGATGGCGAGCGCGACGCTTGCGAGAAACAGGGGGTCGGCGCTTTCGGTCTCGCTGGCGTCGTCGCACAGGGCCGCGAACAAGCGGCGAATCTGCGGGCGGTCCTCGAGCGCGCCGATCGTGGGCGCGACGGCGAGCTCGGACAGCCGCTTCTGGAACATCCGCTCGGCCGCGTCGGGCGAGACCGAAACGCTGCGGGCGCGGTAAGCCCCGTCCCAGAGGATCCGGCTTACCTGGCCGGGCCCGTGGAGAACGAAGCCGTCGCTTGTGTGGACGGCGGGAGCGCCGTCGCCGGCGAAGGTCAGGCTGACGCCGGGCCGCGGCTCGAACACGCCGACATGCAGTCCGAAGACCGTGCGCGTAGCGGCGCCGCCTGCGTCATAGGCGTAGTCGACGAGGCTGACGCCGTCGACGTCGGACAGGAACCGGCTGACGCGATCCGGAGGAGAGCTCAGTTCGCCCTGCAGGCCGCCGTTCGCGTATCGCAACACCTCGTCTCCCGGACGCGCAGCGCCCCGGCGGCGCGATGCGTCGCCAGGGCGTCGGTGCGAAACCACGAACCTTGGGGGAGGACGTCGTCCCGCGACGGGAGATCTTAGGTCAGGCCGCCGACGGCGCCGAGCAGGCCGCCCACCAGTCCTGACACCAGGCCGCCGACCTGGTCGATCGTTCCGGACACCGCGCCAAGTTCTGAGCTCAGGTCGAGGTCCAGAGAGAGCCCGCCGCCGACGTGATCAAGCTCAGCCGCGCTCAGCTCACGGATCGTCTCGTTGTTCTGAATCATCAAGAAATTTCCCTTTTCGACTTTTGAGCAATGTTCGCTGTCTTATGGGATCTGAGACGAAACCTGCGTCGCCTCAGATCGAAACGGTACCGAAGCTGAGTCGCGTTGCAAGCCTGTACTTTTGTGATGATTTACGTCGATCGGCGGGCAAACGTCGGATTGGTCAATTCCTGTCACAGGACGCGACGTGCGCGATCCCGCCCGTGATTCCGGGAAGAACCAGCGCTCCGTGACGACCCAACGGGCGCGCAGAGACCGCGTCTCGACTCCGTGTTTGAGCAAAAACTGACGCGTTCGCCCCTCGCCCGCGCGAGCGGCTCCCGATAGAGGGGCAAGTTATTGAAATCATAACATATTTACATATTTTCGCGACAATGTAGCGCAGGCCGGCGTCAGCGCGCGCCCCATGGACCACATGCTTGCCATGGGAAATGCCGGCGCTAAGACACCTCCCCGCGGCGCGGGGCCATCCGTCTCGGGCCGGCGTTGGGCGTATCTGACGAAAGGCCGCGATGAGCTCTCCGCTGTTTCGCCAAGAAGTGGCCGCCGCACGCCGCGACGCCTGGCTCGGCGAAGCCCGTCTGGCGCAGCCCCTCCCGATCCAGCTGGTCGCCGGCATCTGCGTCGCGATGCTCATCGCGTTCGTGCTCTACGTGACCTTCGGCGTCTACACCCGGCGCGTGCACGCCGAGGGCCTATTGACCCCGAACGTCGGCCTCATCACCATCGCGAGCCCCGCCGCGGGCCGCGTGCTGAGTTCAGGCGTGAAGGAGGGCGACAAGGTCGGCAAGGGGCAGTTGCTCTACACGATCAGCCTCGACGCTGTGTCGTCCAGCGGACCGACCCAGGAGCGCGTGATCGAGCAACTGGGCCGGCAGCGGGACAGCGTGGAGCAGCAGCGCGCGCTGCGCGCCGCCACCGCCGCGACCGAGAAGCGCTCGCTCGCCGAGCAGATCGAAAACCTCGAATCCCAGTCGAGCCAGCTCGCGGAGCAGATCGAGCTGCAGGACAAGCTGGTGACGCCGCTGAAGGACCGCGTCGACGTGCTCGTGAAGGCGCTGTCCGACGGCCTCGCCCGCGCGGCCGACCTGCAGAACCAGAACTACCTGTTCATGCAGGCGAGCTCGCAGCTCTCCCAGTTCAAGCAGGCCCGGCTCCAGCTCGAAGGCAAGCTTTCGGAGCTCAAGGCGCAGCACGCGACCTTCGACGACAACCTGTCGCGCGACCTCGCGGAAATGGACCGCGCCGCCGCGCAGCTCGAGCAGCAGCGGGCCGAAAGCGAAGCCCGCCGCGGCATCGAGGTGCGCGCGCCGGAAAACGGCACGCTGACCTCGATCCGCGCGCTCGCCGGCCAGAGCGTCGCCGCCGGCGCGCCGCTGCTCACCCTGCTGCCGACCGAGGGCCGGCTGCAGGCCAACCTGTTCGTGGACTCCTCCTCGATCGGCTTCATCGAAACGGGGGCGGTGGTGATGCTGCGCTACGCCGCCTTCCCGTTCCAGCGCTTCGGCCTGCACCGCGGCGTGGTGGTGGAGGTGACCCGCGCGCCCCTCGCGGGGGACGACGCGCCCGGCGCGCCGCCGAAGGGCGAAGGCGCGGCCGCGCAGGGCGGGCTCTACCGCATCATCGTCGAGCCTGACGAGAACAGCGTCATGGCCTACGGCGAGCGCCGGCGGCTGGAGGCGGGCATGAAGGTGGACGCCGACATCGCGCTCGAGACCCGCTCGCTCTACCGCTGGCTGCTCGATCCGCTCTACCACGCCAAGCGCAGCCTCGACCTCGTAACGGAAGGCGGCTGATCCGTTGAGCGTGCTCCAGACCCTCAAGTTCGGCTTCGGCCGGCGGCTGCCCGTCGTGCTGCAGGCGGAGGCCGCCGAATGCGGCATGGCCTGCGTCGCCATGGTGCTCGGGCGCTACGGCCGCCACGTCGACCTTGGCGCGCTGCGCCGCCGCCACGCGCTGTCGCTCAAGGGCATGACGCTGCGCAACCTGATCGACCTCGCCGGCGGCATGGGGCTCGCGACCCGCGCGCTCCGCTGCGAGCTCGCCGACCTGCCGAAGCTCAAGACGCCCTGCATCCTGCACTGGGGGCTCAACCACTTCGTTGTGCTCGATCAGGTGCGCCCCAAGAGCCTCGTGATCCACGATCCCGCGCGCGGCCGCCGCGTCGTGCCGCTGGCGGAGGCCTCGCGCGAGTTCACCGGCGTCGCGCTCGAGGCCACGCCCGCCATGGAGTTCGTGCAGGAGACGGCCGCGCCCGGCTTCAAGCTCGGTCACCTCTTCCGCAACATCTCGGGCGTGCGAGGCGCGCTCGGCCAGGTCTTCGTGCTCTCGCTCGGCATCGAGCTGGTCGCGATCCTGCTGCCGATCGCCTCGCAGATCGTGATCGACGAGGTCATCGTGAATGCGGACCTCGACCTGCTGCTGGTGGTCGCGATCGGCCTCGGATTGCTGCTGGTGACCCAGCTCGTGCTGGCCGTCGCCCGCACCTGGGCGATCATGCTGGTCGGCGCGAACCTGAACTACCAATGGTCCGGCAGCCTGTTCGACCATCTGTCGCGCCTGCCGCTGGACTACTTCGAGAAGCGCCACGTCGGCGACGTGATCTCCCGCTTCGGCTCGCTCGCCACGATCCAGAAGGCGCTGACGACGGACCTCGTGCAGGCGACGCTCGACGGGATCATGTCGGTCGGCATGCTGATCATGCTCTCGATCTACGGCGGCTGGCTGACGCTGGTCGTGGCGGCCTCGACCCTGCTGACGACGGCGCTGCGCGTCGTCGCCTACAACGCCTACCGCGAGGGCACCGAAGAGGCGATCGTCGCGGAGGCGCGGCAGCAGTCGCACTTCATCGAGACCGTGCGCGGCATGGCGAGCGTGAAGCTGCTCGACCTGCGGGAGCGCCGCCGCGGGGCCTGGATGAACCAGCTCGTCACCGCGCTCAACGCGCGGCTCAGGCTCCAGCGGCTCGACCTCGTCTTCGCCCGCGCCAACGAGCTGCTGTTCGGGCTCGACCGGCTGGTCCTGCTGGTGCTGGGCGCCCGCGCGGTGATCGACCAGTCCATGACGCTCGGCATGCTGGTCGCCTTCCTCGCCTACCGCGACCAGTTCTCGGCCCGCGTGGGCGCGCTGATCGACGCCGGCTTCAAGCTGCGCATGTTGAACGTCCAGACCGACCGGCTGTCGGACATCGTGCTCAGCGACCCGGAGGAGCAGCCCGGCGCGCCCGAGCCAGCCGTCGGCCCCGCGGCCCCTGCCATCGCAGGCGGCTCAGGCGCGATCGGGGTGCGCAATCTCGCGTTGCGCTACGGCGACGACGAGCCCTGGGTGTTCCGCGATCTCGCCTTCGACGTGGAGCCGGGCTCGAGCCTCGCGATCACCGGACCGTCGGGCTGCGGAAAGACGACGCTGCTCAAGATCATGATGGGACTGCTGCCGCCGAGCGAGGGCGCGGTGCTGGTCGACGGCCGCGACATCCGCACCGGCGGCGGCCCCGCCGCGCACCGCCGTTCGATCGCCGGCGTGATGCAGAACGACGGACTGTTCGCCGGCTCGATAGCCGAGAACATTTCCTCTTTCGATGAGCATCCCGATCTCGGCTGGCTCCAGGAGTGCGCCGCGCGCGCGGCGATCCTCGACGACGTCAGGCGCACTCCGATGGGCTTCGAGACCCTGGTCGGCGACATGGGCTCGACGCTCTCCGGCGGCCAGAAGCAACGCGTCGTGCTCGCCCGCGCGCTCTACCGCCGGCCGCAGATCCTGTTCCTCGACGAGGCCACCAGCCACCTCGACGAGCCGACCGAAGCGGCGATCGCCGCAGCGCTGCGGGAGCTGAAGATGACGCGCGTGATCGTCGCCCACCGCCCGGCGACGATCGCGCACGCGGACTTCGCGCTCGCCCTCGGCGGATGAGCGGAGCCTCCGGGGCGCGCCTTGCGGATTTTTCCGCGCCTTCTGTCGGGACCGTCGCCAGTCGACCGTCCTAAGGTTCGCACCACCCGACAGGAGGCCGCGATGTCCAAGCTGATCTTCATCAACCTGCCCGTGACCGACCTCGCCCGCTCGATCGCCTTCTACGAAGCGGTCGGCGCCCGGAAGAACCCGAACTTCTCCGACGACACCGCCGCCTGCATGGTCTTTTCCGAGACCATCCACGCCATGCTGCTGACGCACGACAAGTTCCGGCAGTTCACGTCGAAGCCGATCGTCGACGCCAAGACGGCCTGCGAGGTGCTGATCTGCGTGTCGGAGGCGAGCCGCGAGGCCGTCGACGCCGCCGTCGAGAAGGCCGTCGCAGCCGGCGGCGCGCCGGACCCGACGCCGGTCCAGGACTACGGCTTCATGTATGGCCGCAGCTACGAGGACCCGGACGGCCACGTCTGGGAGGTGATGTGGATGGACCCGGCCGCCGCCGCGGGCGGCCCGCCGGCGGCCTGACCGGAGGACGGCGCGCCTCGGCGCTCGAGGCGGCCCACCGAGGCGTGAGCGTCAGACCGGCGGCGGCGACGCCAGCACGAAGTGGTAAACCGCGAAGCCGATCGCGATGACGACGGCCGCCACCAGCAGGATACGGCCGACATGGCCGCTCGCGGACACCGGCTCGGACGCGTCGACCGCGGCCGGCGCGGGCTCCGGCTCGGCCTGTTCCGACAGCCGCGGGGCGCCCGCAGGCGGCGCGAACGGCGGCGGAGGCGGGGCGGCGACGTCGAGCGGAGGGGCCGCGACCGTCGGAGTGGGCCCTGCCGCCGGCTCCTCGTGGACGAGCGGCGGCGCGTCGGCCATCGGCGTCTCGACGCCGCGGCTCTCGATCTCACGGGCGAGGTTGGCGAAGAAGCTCTCCGCCATCTGCCGGGCGACGCCGACCACCACCCGCGAGCCGAGCTGGGCGACCTTGCCGCCGACCTCGGCGTGGCCGTCGTAGGCGACGACGGTCTCGGCGCCCTCGGCGGTCAGCGTCACCTCGGCCTGGCCCTTGGCGAAGCCGGCGGACCCGCCCGAGGCCTGGCCCGCCAGCGAGAACCGATACGGAGGTTCGGCGTCGAGCAGAGTGAAGGTTCCCGCAAACAGCGCCTTCACCGGCCCGACCTTGGCGGAGGCGGCCGCCTTCATCTCCTGGTCCGAAATCCGCTCCAGGCTTTCGCATCCGGGCACGCTCGCCCTGAGCGCGTCCGGGTCGTTGAGCGCCGCCCACACCGCGTCGCGCGGGGCGGGAAGCCGATAAGACCCTGAAAGCTCCATGGGAACGCTGACCTGACGGGAGTTGGAGACGGCGCGGACAATATTGCGCACAAGGGGGTCCGGTCCAGTCGCCGCGCGCTCTTGCGGCGAGCGATCGGAGGCGCATTGTGGCGCGGCTCGCCGCGAACGCGGCATGGATCGCAGGATTGGCTCATGACGTCGTATGTGTTCGCGCCCCCGCCCCAGCCCGCCGTTGCGGTCAAGGGCTCGTCCGCCCTGTTCCCGGCGCGGCGGGTCTATTGCATCGGGCGCAACTACGCCGCCCACGCCGTCGAGATGGGCCACGACCCCAACCGCGAGCCGCCGTTCTTCTTCCTGAAGACCCCCGACGCTCTCCTGCCCACGGGCCGGACCTTCCCCTATCCGCCCGGCACCTCCGATCTCCATTACGAGATCGAGATGGTGGTCGCGCTCGGCAAAGGCGGCCGCGACGTCCCGGAGGCCGAAGCCCTCGACCTCGTGTTCGGCTATGGCGTCGGGATCGACTTCACCCGCCGCGACCTGCAGGCGGAGGCCAAGAAGCTCGCGCGACCGTGGGAGATCGGCAAGGCCTTCGACCACGCCGCGCCCTGCGGCCCGATCGCGCCCGCGTCCGAGATCGGTCACCCCGCCCGCGGCGCGGTCACCCTGGACGTCAACGGCGAGCGCCGCCAGACCGGCGACCTCGACCAGATGATCTGGAAGACGCCGGAGATGATCGCCTACCTCTCGCGCTACTTCGAGCTCGCCGGCGGCGACCTGATCTTCTCCGGCACGCCCTCCGGCGTCGGCGCGGTGGTGAGGGGCGACACGCTGGAAGGCTGGGTCGAGGGCGTCGGCGAGATCGTTGTGACGGTGGGTTGACGACGTTCACGCAACCGTCTCACGAAAGCGTTACCTGAAGCGCCCGGGGTGGACCACGGCGAGAGCGTGGACGGCCGCCGATCGAGAGGCCTTCTGTCCGACGCCTCGCCCCTCAGCATCGCTCCATCGGGACGCGCGCCGTCCCGGTGGATCTCGGTCGCCGGCTTCACCGCGGCGCTCGGCGCCGGCGTCGTCTACTCCGGCGTCAGCCGGCTCCACGACCTGCAGGCCGCGCCGCTCGGCTCGTGGTTCCGACCGCCTGCGCCCTGAACGCGCCGTCGAGCCGGGGGGACATCGCGGCCTTCACGGCCAACTCCTCGGCCCGCAACGCATCGCCCTCGGCGGCCTCCTCGCCCGCCTGCCGTCCTGGACCACGCCCAACGACGGGAGGCGCCAAGCGGAAACGATTGTGCATCTTGAGCCGGAGAGGTAAGGACGCGCCTTCCGCCGTACGTTCCCACGTTTCCAGCGCGCGATGTCTTGCGCGCCCGAAGTCGAAAGCCTCCGCCCGTGACGTCGTCGCCCGCTCCCCGCAACTCCCCCGCACGCGTGCTGTTCGCGAGCTTGATCGGCACGACGATCGAATTCTTCGACTTCTACATCTATGCGACCGCCGCGGTGCTGGTGTTTCCGAAGCTGTTCTTCCCGACCAGCGACCCGACCTCCGCCGTGCTGCAGTCGTTCGCGACCTTCGCGATCGCCTTCTTCGCGCGGCCGGTGGGCGCGGCGATCTTCGGCCACTTCGGCGACCGCATCGGCCGCAAGGCGACGCTCGTCGCGGCGCTGATGCTGATGGGCCTTTCCACCGTCGCGATCGGCCTGCTGCCGACCTACGCCGCGATCGGCGTGGCGGCGCCGCTGCTGCTCGCGGTCTGCCGGCTCGGCCAGGGCTTGGGGCTCGGCGGCGAATGGGGCGGCGCGGTGCTGCTCGCGACCGAGAACGCCCCTCCCGGCAAGGCCGCCTGGTACGGCATGTTCCCGCAGCTCGGCGCTCCGATCGGCTTCATCTGCTCCGCCGCGAGCTTCCTCGCGCTCGACGCGTTCCTCACCGACGAGCAGTTCTTCTCCTTCGGCTGGCGCATCCCCTTCGTCGCGAGCGCGCTGCTGGTCTTCGTCGGGCTCTACGTGCGCCTCAAGATCCACGAGACGCCCGCGTTCCAGAAGGCGCTCGACAAGCAGGAACGCGTGCGGGTGCCGATGCTGACCGTGCTGAAGGACCACCCCGGCACGCTGGTCCTCGGGACGCTTGGCGCCACGGCCACCTTCACGATTTTCTACCTGATGACCGTGTTCGCGCTGAGCTGGGGCACGTCGGAGCTGCATTTCACCCGTGGCGACTTCCTGCCGCTGCAGATGATCGGCATGGTGGTGTTCGCGCTCACGATCCCGCTCGCCGCCAAAATCGCGGACCGGGTCGGCCGCGACGTGGCGTTGATCGCGGCGACGGCCGCCATCTTCCTGTTCGGCTTCGCCTTCGAGCCGCTGTTCACCGAGGGCCACGTGCTGCTGGTGACGCTGTTCCTGGCGATCGGCCTCGGGCTGATGGGCTGCACCTACGGGCCGCTGGGCGCCGCTCTGGCCGAGCTGTTCCCGACCGCGGTGCGCTACACCGGCGCCTCGCTGACCTTCAACCTCGCCGGCATCCTCGGCGCCTCGCCGGCGCCTTACGTCGCGACCTACCTCGCCAAGACCTATGGCCTCGCCGCGGTCGGCTGGTATCTTTCGGCGATGGCGGCGATGACCGGCCTCGCGCTGATCGCCGTCGCCCGGCGCGCCCGCCGGGGCGCGGCGGCGCTGGCGGCGGAGGCTGCGGCGACCGCGCGCTGAGCGGTCAGCCGGGTCCGGGGGTCTTCGGCTCGAACGGGCACAGGTCCGCGATCAGGCAGCGGTAACACTCGGGCCTGCGGGCCTTGCAGACGTAGCGGCCGTGCAGGATCAGCCAATGGTGGGCGTGCCGGCGGTAGGCGTCGGGCACGGCGGCCTCGAGCCCGAGCTCGACCTCCAGCGGCGTCTTGCCGGGCGCGAGTTGGGTGCGGTTGCCGACGCGGAACAGATGGGTGTCGACCGCGATCGTCGGCTCTCCGAAGGCGGTGTTCATCACCACGTTCGCGGTCTTCCGGCCGACGCCCGGCAGCAGCTCCAGCGCGGCGCGCGACGGCGGCACCGAGCCGCCGTGCTCCGCGATCAGCCGCTCGGACAGCGCGATGACGTTCTTCGCCTTGGCGCGGAACAGGCCGATGGTGCGGATGAGCTCGCGCACCCGCTCCTCGCCCAGGGCCACCATCGCCTCGGGCGTCGCGGCCTCGGCGTAGAGCCGGCGCGTCGCCTTGTTGACGCCGACGTCGGTCGCCTGCGCGGACAGCACCACGGCGACCAGCAGCGTGTAGGGATCGACGTATTCAAGTTCGCCCTTGGGCTCGGGGTCGCGCGCGTGGAAGCGGCGGAAGATCTCTTCGACAACGGCAGGCGGCAGTCGTTTCGCGCGCGCACGCGTCGCGGCCGGCTTCCTGGTCGGCTTCTTGGCCGGAGCGGGTTCCGGAGCGGGTTTCAGGGTCTTGGCGGCGGGTGTCTGG
The DNA here is from genome assembly GCF_000526315.1 of Methylopila sp. 73B. Taxonomy (NCBI): domain Bacteria; kingdom Pseudomonadati; phylum Pseudomonadota; class Alphaproteobacteria; order Hyphomicrobiales; family Methylopilaceae; genus Methylopila; species Methylopila sp. 73B. The sequence continues at coordinate 3,011,867 of NZ_JAFV01000001.1, forward strand.
CGGGGCGGCATCCCTGCGTTATACTGAAGCCATGACGCCGGACGCCAGATCGTATCGCGCGGCGGAAGACCCGGTCTTCGACGCCGAGATCACGCCGCACCGCTCGCTCGGTCCTCGCGGCTTCGCGATCCTCATGGCCGCGTTCGGGACCGCGTCGCTGCTCCTCAGCATCCCCTTCTTCCTGATCGGCGCCTGGCCGGTGGTGGGATTCTTCGGCCTCGACGTCGCCCTGCTGTGGCTCGCCTTCCGCATGAGCTTCACGGAGGGGCGCGCCTGCGAGAAGATCGTGCTCACCTACCTCGAGCTCGTCGTCCGCCGGGTCACGCCAAAGGGCGTCGCCCAGGAGTGGCGGTTCAATCCGTCCTGGGTCCGGCTCGAGAGCGAGACCGACGCCGACTTCGGCATGACGCGGCTGGCGGTGCGTTCGCGTGAAGCGTCGATCGACGTCGCCCGGGCGCTGTCGCCGCACGAGCGGGCCGAGTTCGCCGACGCTTTCGGCGCAGCGCTCGCCGCCGCCAAGGCCGGTCCCCGCTTCGCCAACGAGCGCTGAGGCGCGGCGTCTCCCCGCGCCGCCCAGCTTCGCCGCATCACCAGATCCGCGTGACAGTGAAGCCCGAGCTTCGGATCATCTCGACGAGCCCGTTCGGCCCCGGCAGGTGGAGCGCGCCGACCGCGAGGAAGGCGTCGCCCTCGCCGATGATCGGCAGCGCCCGCTGCAGCATGGTGACGTTGCGGCGGGTGATGAAGGCGGAGAGGAAGTCGGCGTAGCCGTCGGCGTCGAACATCCCGGCCCAGGCCGGCCCGCGCATGGCGAGCAGGTAACCGATCCGCCGGGTCTGGTAGAGGCCGGTGATCGTGCTCTCGATGTCTTCGGGACGCGTGTTGCGCTCGGCGGCGTCCCGCAGCATCCGGAGGGCGACGCCGTCCGGCACCGAGGCCAGCGCGTCCACCTGCTCGATCGGGGTCTCCAGCGCCACCACCTCGGCGCCCTGTTCGTGCGCCATCCGCTCGATCCGCGCGTCGGCGGTCTCCGGGTCCGAGCGCTGGATCGGCGCCGCGCAGTTCGAGCGGGACAGCGCGAGCGCGAGATACCAGGGGTTCAGCTGGTTCGCGACCGAGGCGGGGATGCCGGCGCGGGCGACACGCGCCTCGACCGCCGGCCGGACGTGTTCGGGCAGCAAGCGCAGCGTGTCGCCGCCGGGGCGAAACGAACGGTTGGCCACCAGCCGGCGCAACTCGGAGGCGACGCGCTTGGTGCTCGCGCCCGGCAGCTCGATCGCGACCACATGGGAGCGCGCCAGCGCCCGTAGCACGAGATCGTCGAACTGCTTCGCCTGATCGTCGGACGAATGCATCGTGCCGAAGAGATAGGAGACCCTGGCGCCCGGCCGCTCGACCCTCCACAGCAGGCCCTGGCCGTTGACGACGCCGCGCGCCGCGCCTTCGAAGGTCTCGAAGCCGGCGGGATCACTGGCCTGCAGCGACTTGACGAGATCGACGCCGGAGCACGGCTCGAGTTGGGTCGCGGCGCTCGTCAGCGCCCGCGCCGCGTCACCCGAGCGCACGGAACCGACGTCCGGCGCGGCCTCGTCGGCCCGCGCGGACAGCGCCAGGAGTGCGCCTGCGACGAGGACGAATGCGGCGGTCGCGGCCCTTACGCTGCGCGCGAGACCCGCCGAGCCACCTGAAACTTCGAGCCGAGCAGCCGAAGACGACGACGCCATGATGGTAGGATGGGGCGCCGTTCACCCCACGCCAATCACTTCTTTGCTGGCGCAGACCAGCTCCGACGTTTTCGACGGCCATCGGCGCGCGGACGCCTCAGAGGCCGGCGCCGAGATCCTTCACCGACGCGATCGTCGAGTCGGCGTTCATGTCGTAGATGATCGGGGCGGCGGTGAAGAGTTCACGCTGCAGCAGTGCGTCCGGCGTCAGGCGCTCGAGCACCATGATCAGCGCCCGCAACGAGTTGCCGTGGGCGGTGACCAGCGTCTGCTCGCCGTTCAGCACCCGCGGCAGGATCTGGGCGACGAAGTAGGGCAGCGTGCGGGCGACCGTGTCGCGCAGCGACTCGCCGCCGGGCGGCGGCACGTCGTAGGAGCGGCGCCACATCAGCACCTTCTGCTCGCCCCAGGTCTTCCGGGCGTCGTCCTTGTTGAGGCCGGTCAGTTCGCCGTAGTCGCGCTCGTTCAGCGCGGCGTCCTCGATCACCGGCACGGCGCGGCCGCCGAGTTCGGCGAGAATGAGCTGGTTGGTGCGCTGGGCGCGCTGGAGCTTCGAGGTGAAGGCGACGTCGAACGTCACGCCCGCCTCCTTCAGTCTCCGCCCCGCCGCGCTCGCCTCGGCGAGGCCGCGCTCCGTGAGCCCCGGATCTTTCCACCCGGTGAAGAGATTCTTCAGGTTCCACTCGCTCTGGCCATGACGCACGAGCACGAGTCGACGTTGCATGCGAGAGAGCTCCTGGAGAAAGCCGGCCCGCCGAACGGCGGGGCCGCGGGAGGGCCGCTTGAGGCGTCGTGGGACCCTTTAGCGCACCCCCTCGACCTTTGCACGAAGCTTTCGCGCGGTTTCAGCCCTGTTGAAGGCCGAGCACGTCCGCCATGGAGTAATGCCCGGGCTTGCGGCCGAAACCCCACAGCGCGGCCTTCACGGCGCCCCGGGCGAAAATCATGCGGTCTTCGGCGCGGTGGACCAGCTCCACCCGCTCGCCCGCGCCGGCCAGGATCACGGTGTGCTCGCCGACGACCGAGCCTCCGCGCAGCGTGGCGAAGCCGATCGAGCCCTCGGCCCGCGGACCGGTGTGGCCGTCGCGCACGCGCACCGAAGCCTCCTTCAGCGCGACCTCGCGGCCCTCGGCCGCCGCTTCGCCCAGCAGCAGCGCCGTACCGGACGGCGCGTCCACCTTGGCGCGGTGGTGCATCTCCAGCACCTCGATGTCCCACTCCGGCCCAAGCGCCCGCGCCGCTTGGCGCACGAGGGCGGCCAGCAGGTTGACGCCGAGGCTCATGTTGCCCGAGCGCACGACAACGGCGTGGCGCGCGACCGCGTCGAGCCGGTCGAGGTCGGTCTCCGACAGGCCCGTGGTGCCGACCACATGGACGATCCGCGCCTGCGCCGCGAGCTCGGCGATGGCGACGGTCGCCGCCGGGGCGGTGAAGTCCACCACGCCGTCGGCATGGGCCACCAGCGGCAGCGGATCGTCGGTGACGCGCACGCCCATCGGGCCGAGACCCGCCAACTCGCCCGCGTCCGCGCCGATATGGGGCGAGCCCTCGCGCTCCAGCGCGCCGGCGAGCGTCACGCCCTCGATCTCGGCGATCGCCCGCGTCAGCGCTCGGCCCATGCGGCCTGAGGCTCCGAGAACGATGAGGCGCATCTCGGTCATGGGCGGGCTCCTCGGGGCAGGACGGACGGAACGGCTGGGCGGGCGGCCGCTATAGCACCGCGCGGGGGCGGAGGCGACCGCGGCGGGCAAGGTCTGTTGAATTGCTCTAATTCCAGACTTTTGAACTCTTCGCGACGACGTTGACCGCCCGCCCGATCGGGTCCTACCAGAGCCTTGCGCCGCTCCGCCGAGACGCGGCCGCTCCGGGGGACCGACGTCATGACCGCATCTTTCAAGGCCGCCGCTTTCGCTGCTTTCGCCTCGCTCGGGCTGGCCCTGCCGGCCGCCGCCGCCGAGGTCAACGTCTACACCACCCGCGAGCCCGGCCTGATCCAGCCGCTGCTCGACGCCTACGCCGAGAAGGCGGGCGTCAAGGTCAACACCGTCTTCGTCAAGGAGGGTCTCGCCGAGCGCGTGGCGGCGGAGGGCGCGAACTCTCCGGCCGATATCCTGATGACGGTCGATTTCGGCAACCTGATCGACCTGGTCGACCGGGGCCTGACGCAGCCGACGACCTCCGCGGCGATCGAGGCCGCGGTTCCCGCGAGCCTGCGCGACGCCAACGGCCAGTGGACCGCGCTCTCGCTCCGCGCCCGCGTGCTCTATGTCTCGAAGGACCGCCTGCCGGACCTCAAGGCGCTCGCCTACGAGGACCTCGCCGACCCGAAGTGGAAGGGCAAGGTCTGCATCCGCTCGGGCCAGCACCCCTACAACACCTCGCTGATCGCCGCGGTGATCGCGAAGGACGGCCGCGAGGCCGCGAAGACCTGGCTGACGGACCTCAAGGCCAACCTCGCCCGCAAGGCCAGCGGCGGCGACCGCGAGGGCGCCCGCGACGTGCTCGCCGGGCTCTGCGACGTGGCGGTCGGCAATTCGTACTACGTCGGGCTGATGCGTTCGGGCAAAGGCGGCCCCGACCAGCAGAAGTGGGCGGAGGCGATCAATGTCGTCCTGCCGACCTTCGCCAAGGGCGGCGGCACCCACGTCAACGTCTCCGGCGCCGCGGTGGCGAAAAACGCGCCGAACAAGGAGCAGGCCGTGAAGCTGCTCGAATTCCTGGTCTCCGACGAGGCGCAGGGCCTCTACGCCAAGGCGAACTTCGAATACCCGGTGAAGCCCGGCGCGCCGGTCGATCCGATCCTCGCCTCGTTCGGCGAACTGAAGGTCGACGACGCCTCGCTCGCCGAGATCTCGAAGAACCGCAAGGCCGCCTCCGCGCTGGTCGACGAGGTCGGCTTCGACGGCTGAGCCGGCCGCGGCGGTGACGCTCGCGGCGGAGGCGCCGCCGCGCCTGAGCCGCCCTCCCCGCGACGGCGGCCGCTGGCTTGCGGCCGGGGTTGTGATCGCGTGCCTGACGCTGGCGCCGGTCGCGGGGCTCGTCGGACTTGCGGCCCGCGGTTCGGGCGATCTCTGGCCGCATCTCGCGGCCTACGTTCTGCCGCGGGCGGCCTGGGAAACGCTGCAACTGCTCGCGGGCGTCGGCCTCGTCACCACCGTCGTCGGCGTCGGAACCGCCTGGCTGGTCGTCGCCTACCGTTTTCCCGGCCGAAAAATCTTCGAGTGGGCGCTACTGCTCCCGCTCGCGATGCCGACCTACATCGCGGCCTTCGCCTACCTCGACCTCACCCACCCAATCGGCCCGGTCCAGACGACGCTGCGCGCCCTCCTCGGGATCAGGGACGTTCGGGGCCTGTGGTTCCCCGAGATCCGCTCGATGGGCGGCTGCGTCCTGCTGCTCAGCGCGGTGCTTTACCCCTATGTCTACCTGACGACCCGCGGGTTGTTCCTGATGCAGTCCTCCGCGACGCTGGAGGCGGCGCGGACCCTCGGCGCCGGCGGCCTGCGGACCTTCCTCACCGTCGCTTTGCCGCTCGCCCGTCCCGCGATCGCGGTCGGCGTGTCGCTCGCGCTGATGGAGGCGTTGAACGACATAGGGGCCGCCGAGTTTCTGGGCGTACGCACCTTCACGGTCGCGATCTACTCGACCTGGGTGAACCGCTCCAGCGTCGAGGGCGCCGCGCAGATCGCCCTCGTGATGATCGCGCTGGTGCTGGCGCTGGTGGCCTTCGAGCGCTGGGCGCGGCGCCGCCAGGGGGTGGCCGGAGAGGCCCGCGCCGCGCGCCGCAGCGAGCCGCGCGACCTCGGGGCTCTTGGCCAGACCGGCTGCGTGCTGGCCTGCGCCGCGCCGATCGCGGTCGGCTTCGCGGCGCCGGCGGCCTACCTCGCCCATGCCGCCGCCGTCCGCATCGCCGCCTTCGGCGTGCCGCCGCAGATCTATGGCGAGATCGCGCGGACCCTCGGCTTCGCGCTGATCGCGACCGCGATCGCCGCCGCCCTCGGGTTCGTCCTCGCCTACGCCGCCCGCGTGCGGCGCGGCTTGCCGGCGCGAGCGGCGCAGGTCGCCGCCGGCGTCGGCTACGCCATGCCGGGCACGGTGCTCGCGGTCGGCCTGCTGACGCCGCTCGCGAGCTTCGACAACATGGTCGACGGCGTCGCGCGGCAGGCGCTCGGGATCTCGACCGGGCTGCTGATCTCGGGGTCCGGCGCCGCGCTGATCTTCGCCTATGTCGTGCGCTTCCTCGCGATCCCCTCCGGCGGCGTCGACGCCGGTCTCGCCAAGATCCCGCTGTCGCTCGACCACGCCGCCCGGACGCTCGGCGCGCGGCCGGCCGGGGTCGCCCGCGCGCTCCACCTGCCGCTCGCCGCGCCGGCGCTGGGCGCGGCCGCGCTGCTGGTGTTCGTGGACTGCATGAAAGAGTTGTCCGCGACGCTCTTGCTCCGCCCCCTCAACTTCGAGACCCTAGCGACCCATGTCTATGGTGAGGCGTCGCGGGGCACCTACGAAAGCGGCGCCGTCGCCGCCCTCTCCATCGTCCTCGTCGGCCTCGCGCCTGTCGCCCTCATCGCCCGGGCGTCGTCCCGGAGCCGGCCGGCGTCGGCCGAAGAGCTCGGCGTCGCCCCCTAAGGACGATCCCGGAGTTGACCTGAAGCCCGGCGCGACGTTCTGTCGCGCAGCGCCGTTCGAACGACGACATCGCGGGTTCGAACGATTATGACCTGTCGGCGAAAAGAGAGGCCGATGAACTACGACGACGTTTTCCGTCACGCGGTCGAGCAGCTTCACCTCGAGAAGCGCTATCGCGTTTTCGCAGATCTCGAACGCCGCGCGGGCGACTTCCCGCACGCGACGTGGCACGCGGCCGACGGCCCGCGCGACGTCGTGATGTGGTGCTCCAACGACTACCTTGGCATGGGCCAGCACCCCAAGGTGCTCTCCGCGATGACCGAGACGGTCAACCGGCTCGGCGCCGGCGCCGGCGGCACGCGCAACATCGCGGGCACCAACCACCCGCTCGTGATGCTCGAGCACGAGCTCGCCGACCTCCACGGCAAGGAGGCGGGCCTGGTGTTCTCCTCCGGCTACGTTTCGAACGAGGCCGGCATCTCGACCATCGCCCGGCTGCTGCCGGACTGCGTGATCCTCTCCGACGCGCTGAACCACGCCTCGATGATCGCCGGCGTGCGCGGCTCCGGCTGCGACAAGAAGATCTTCGCCCACAACGACGCCGAAGACCTCGAGCGCCTGCTGAAGGAGGCCGGCGACCGGCCGAAGCTGATCGCCTTCGAGAGCGTCTATTCGATGGACGGCGACATCGCCCCCATCAAGGCGTTCTGCGACCTCGCCGACCGCTACGGCGCCATGACCTATCTCGACGAGGTCCATGCGGTCGGCATGTACGGCCCACGCGGCGCCGGCATCGCCGAGCGCGAGGGCGTCATGGACCGGATCGACGTCATCGAGGGCACGCTCGCCAAGGCGTTCGGCGTGATTGGCGGCTACATCACCGGCACCCGCTCGCTGGTGGACGCGGTGCGCTCCTACGCGCCGGGCTTCATCTTCACCACCGCCATGCCGCCGGCGATCGCTGCCGCGGCACGGGCCTCGGTCGCTCATCTCAAGACCTCGCAGAGCGAGCGTGACCGGCACCAGGCCCAGGCCGCGCGCACCAAGGCCGCGCTCGCCGACCGCGGCCTGCCGGTGATGGACTCCGAGACGCACATCGTGCCGGTGTTCGTGGGTTGCCCCGAGAAGGCCAAGGCCGCCACCGACATGCTACTGGCCGAGCACGGCATCTACATCCAGCCAATCAATTACCCCACCGTGCCCCGCGGCACGGAACGGCTGCGCATCACCCCGACGCCGTTCCACGACGACGCGCTGGTGGCGAAGCTTGCCCGGGCGCTGGACGCGGTGTGGGCCAAGCTCGACCTGCCGCGCCGCCCGATCGCGCAGGCCGCCGAGTAAGGCGCCGCGGGCGGGCGGGCCGAGGCGGCGCTTCCACGAGGTATGCCCCTGAGCGACGCCGCCGCCCTGCCCTACCGGCCGAACGTCGGCGTCGCGCTGTTCGACGCGCGCGGCCGCGTGCTGATCGCCCGGCGCATCGGCGACGACGGCCCGGAGGTGCTGGTCCCCGGCTGCGAGTGGCAGATGCCCCAGGGCGGGATCGACCCGGACGAGGACATCGAGACCGCGGCGCGGCGTGAGCTGTTCGAGGAGACCGGGGTGCTCAGCGCCTCCCTCATCGGCGCGCATCCCGCGTGGCTGACCTACGATTTTCCCCGCTACGACGGCCCGCCCCACAAGCTCGCGGCCTTCCGCGGCCAGCGCCAGCGCTGGTTCGCCATGTGCTTCCAGGGCGTGGACGGCGAGATCGACCTCGCCCCGGCCGAGGCCGGCGCCGAGCCGGAGTTTTCGGAGTGGCGCTGGGAGAGGCTGGACCGGCTCCCGGCGATGGTCGTGCCCTACAAGCGCGCGATCTATCTGGAGGTCGCGCGCGCCTTCGCGCCCTTCGCCGAAGGCGGCTGAACGAGGGCGGGGAACCGCAGCGCCCGCATGGCTGTTCTCCTCCCGCGAAGAGGGGATTGCGCGATGGCCGGACGGGCGTTCTGGAAGGGATATCTCAAGCTCTCGCTCGTCACCTGCCCGGTGGCGATGACGCCGGCGACCTCCGAGAGCGAGAAGGTGCGGTTCCACACCCTGAGCCGCGCCACCGGCGCGCGCGTGGTCAGCGAATACGTTGACTCGGTCACCGGCGATCCCGTCGAGCGGGAAGACGAGGTCAAGGGTTACCCGCGCGGCGAGGACGACCACGTGCTGCTGGAGGACGAGGAGCTCGACGCCGTCGCCCTCGACACCACCCACACCATCGACGTCGAGATGTTCGCGCCCGCCGATTCCGTTGGCTGGATCTGGTACGATAAACCGCATTACCTCGTCCCCGACGACAAGGTCGGCGAGGAGGCCTTCTCCGTGATCCGCGAGGCCATGGCCGCCACCGGCATGGTCGGAATTTCGCGGCTCGTGCTCTATCGCCGCGAGCGCGCCGTGCTGCTCGAGCCGCGCGGCAAGGGCATCGTGCTCTGGACCCTGCGCTACGGCGACGAGGTCCGCGATCCGGAGGACTATTTCGGGGGGCTCGAGGCCGACAAGCCGGACCCCAAGCTGATGACCCTGGTCACGTCGCTGATCGAGGAGCGCACCAAGCCCTGGTCGCCGAAGATGGTCGACGACCCCGTCCAGACGCGCCTGCTGGAACTGATCGCCTCGCGGACGAAGGGGCGGAAGTCCAAGCCGAAGGCGAAGGCGGAGGAGCCCGCCGAGACCGGCAAGGTCATCAACATCATGGACGCGCTGAGGAAGAGCCTCGCCAAGGAGGGCGGGAAGCGCTGAGCCGGATGGTTCGGCTTACCGCCTCTTACGGCGAGACCCGCTCGAACCCGTCTCAGGCAGCGGCTTCGCGGCCTTCCAGAACCCGGCCCAAGGGTCCTTGTCGAGCGCCGCAAGTCTCTGCGGCATGTTCTGGACCGTGAAATAGGCCGGACCGATTGCCGGTCCCAGCTCGTCCCAGGCGAGCGGCGCGGAGACGGCCGCGCCCGGGCGCGCGCGGGTCGAATAGGGCGCGACGGCGGTCTGGCCGCGGCCGTTGCGCAGGTAGTCGATCAGGATCTTGCCGCTGCGCTTCGCCTTCGACACGGTCGCGACATAGGCCTTGGGATCATCCTTCGCCATGGCTTCGGCGATCGCCTTGGTGAAGGCCTTCGCTTGCGGCCAGTCCGCCCGAGGCTCCAGCGGAGCGACCACGTGGAGCCCTTTGCCGCCCGACCTCTTGACGAAGGCCGCGAGCCCCGCCGCCTCCAGCCGCGCCTTGGCCTCCTGCGCCGCCTCGATCACCCGGTCCCAACCCACTCCGTCGCCCGGATCGAGGTCGAGGATGATCATGTCCGGCCGCTCGAGGTCCTTCAGCGCCGATCCCCAGGGGTGGATCTCCAGCACGCCGCCCTGAACCAGGCCGAGCAACCCTTCGCGGCTGTCAATCGTCAGCACCGGCTCGTCGTCGGTCGGGTCGGGCGCTTGCCCGATCGCGGCGTTCATGCCCTTCCAGCCGTGCTTCTGAAAAAAGCACTGCTCCTCCACCCCGCCGGGGCAGCGCAGCAGCGACAGCGGCCGGCCGACGATGAAGGGCGCGATCTTCGGCCAGACCTCCATGTAGTAGTCGGCGAGGCCCTGCTTCGTGACGCCGACGTCGGCCCAGTACACCCGGTCGGGATGCGTCAGGCGCACGTTCGGCGCGGAGACCTTCTGGGTCCGCGGCGCCTCGTCCGTCGCGCCGGCCTCCTCGCGCCTCACCTCCTCCGCCGGCTTGTCCTCCCGCAGGCCGCGGAACGAGGCGTGGCGCAGGTGGTGGTCGCCGGTCCAGGCCCGGAACTCGACCTCGGCGACGAGGTCGGGCCGCACGTAACGCACGCCGCGGGCTTCGTCGGCGGTCAGCTTGGTCGCGAACGGCGAGCGCTTGACCTCGCGCTCCTGCAGGCGCGCGAACAGATCCCGCGCGATCTTGGCGGAGAAGCCGGTCCCAACCCGGCCCACGGCGACGAGCTTCGTCCCCTCATGGACGCCGACGACCAGCGAGCCGATCGCGTCCTTGGCGCCGCTGGAGAGCGTGTAGCCGCCGATCACGAACTCCTGCCGGTGGGTGCACTTCGACTTGATCCAGCTGCGCCCGCGGCCCGACCGGTAGGGCGCCTCGCGGTCCTTGGAGACCACGCCTTCGAGGCTGAGGCGGCAGGCGTGCTGCAGCACCAGCCCCCCGTTCTCCTCGAAATGCTCGCTGAGCTTCACGATCGGCCCGCCCTCGCCCACAAGCTTGGCGAGCGCGGCCTTGCGGTCGATCAGCGCGCAGGGCCTGAGGTCCTGGCCGTCCAGGAACAGCAGGTCGAAGACGTAGAACACGAAGCTGTCCGTCCGCCCCTCGCTCAGCGCCTCCTGCAGCGCGGAGAAGTCGGACGCGCCGGCGTCGTTCTCGACGATCAGCTCGCCGTCGATCATCGCCTCGGTCACGGGCAGCGCCTTCAGTGCCTCGACCACCTGAGGTCCGAAGCGGTCGGTCCAGTCGAGGCCGCTCCGGGTCAGCAACCGCACCTCCCCGTCCGCGATCCGGGCGATCAGGCGGTAGCCGTCGAACTTGATTTCGTGGATCCACTTGGCCCCTGCCGGCGCCTTTGCGGCGAGGGTCGCAAGCGCCGGCTCGACGAAGTCCGGCATCGCGGCGTTTTTCGCTTTCTTGATCTTCGCCGGCGGAGGGGCCGCGCGCTTAGCCTTCGGGCCGTCGATCTTGCCGGTTTTCGACGACCACCCCGGCGCCTCGCCGGCGATCTCCTCCAGAACGCGCCCGGTCTTCACCGACTCCGGCCGTTCCTCGAGGATGTCCGGCGCGCCCTCGTCCCGGCCCGCCTCGTCGTCGCCCTTGATCAGCAGCCAGTTATCGCGTTTCTCCCCGCGCTTGCGGGCCATGCGCACCAGGTTCCACCGGCCGCCCAGCTTCTCGCCGTGCAGCTCGAACTCGAGGTGGCCCTTGGCGAGACCGCGCCTGGGATCGGCCAGCGGCGTCCAGCTGCCGCGGTCCCACAACACGACCGTGCCGCCGCCGTATTCGCCTTTCGGGATCGTGCCCTCGAAGTCGCCATAGGCGAGCGGATGATCCTCGACCTCGACCGCGAGGCGCTTTTCGCCGACGACGAGGCTCGGCCCTTTCGCCACCGCCCAGCTCTTCAGCACGCCGTCCAGCTCCAGCCGCAGGTCGTAGTGCAGCCGGGTGGCGTCGTGCTTCTGGATCAGGTAGGCGTCGCCGTCGCCGGACGCCGCCTCGTCGCCCGAAGGCTCGCTGGTCTTCTTGAAGTCGCGCTTTTGTCGGTAGACGTCGAGCGCCATGGTCAGCTCGCCTTGCGGCGCTCCACGGTCTTGGCGGGCGCAGACTTGGCGGGCGCTTTCGCCTTCGTCTTGGCGGCGGGCGACGTCGCTTTCACCGTCTTTGCGGCCGTCTTGGAGGGAGCTTTGGCCCGGGCCTTGGCCTTGTCGTCCTTAAGACCCGCGCTCTCGCGCAGCGCCGCCAAGAGGTCGGTCACCTTCGCGGGCGCCTTCGGCTTCTTCGGCGTGATCTTGCGACCCTCCACCTTGGCCTGCACCAGCTCCGCAAGCGCGGCCTCGTAGCGGTCCTCGGTAGCGGCCGGGTCGAAAGTCCCGCGCTTGGTGTCGATGATGTGCCGGGCGAGGTCGAGCATCTCGCCCTTGATCTTGGCAGCGGGCAAGTCCCGGAACGCCTCCGTCGCCGAACGCACCTCGTAGTCGAAGTTCAGCGTGGTGCCGATCAGCCCGTCGCCGTGCGGACGTATGAGCACCGTGCGCTCGCGCCGGAACAGCACCGTGCGGGCGAGCGCGACGACCTTCTTGGCGCGCATGCCCTCGCGCAGCAGCGCGAAGGCCTCCTCCGCCGCGCCATCGGCGGGCGCGAGGTAATAGGGCTTGTCGAAATAGACGTCATCGACCCCGTCGCAGGGTATGAACGCGTCGACGTCCAGCGTCTTGTCGCTGGCGGGGGTCGCCGCCGCCACCTCCTCGGGCTCCAGGGTCACATACTCGCCGGACGAAATCTCGTAGCCCTTCACTTGATCGTCGCGCTCCACCGGCTCGCCGGTCTCGCTGTCGACATACCGGCGCTTCACGCGGTTGCCGGTCTCGCGGTTTAGGGTGTGGAACGCGATGCGGTCGGAGGTCGACGCCGCGGTGTAGAGAGCGACGGCGCAGGCGACTTCGCCGACCTTCAGAAAGCCCTTCCAGTTCGCGCGCGGCGCCACGGCGGTTCTCCGTTCAAGACGGACTCGAACGTCGGGCGCGGCGTCCGGTTCCCCAAGGCTCTCAAGGGCTCAGGCGGAGCTGCGGCGGACCACCTCGTAGCCGACGTCGAACACCGCCTGCTCCGGCGTTTCGCCGGCGATGCGCTTCACCAGCATGGCGCCGGCTTCGGCCCCGATGTTGCGGCCGGCGATGCGCATGGTCGTCATGTCGAGCCCGGCCGGCTGGGCGAGCGCGAAATCGCCGAAACCGGCGATCCCGAGCCGTCCCGGCACGTCGATCCCGCGCCGCCGCGCCTCGAACAGCGCGCCGGCCGCGAGCGTGTCCACGGAGAGGCGACGGCGTCCGCGTCGGGGTGCCGGTCGAGGAGGGCCGCCAGCGCCGCCGCTCCCTCCTCCAGCGTCGCCACCGGGCCGTGCAGCCGGATCTCGCGCCGCGGCGCGCCGAGTTCGTTCATCGCGCGGCGGTAGCCCTCGAGCCGCTTCAGGCCGCGGCGGTCGCGCTCGGAGCTCGGGGCGACGAAGGCGATCCGGCGGTAGCCGAAGGCCTCGTCACGGCCTACGCGGTCTGGATAGGCCCCGAGACCTACCGCGACGACACACCGTCGACGCGAGCGAGATCGAGCCGGAGCGCGCCAAGGCCGAGCCGCGCTTCGTCCGCGCGGTCGCCTGACGCCTCCGAGCCGATCCCGCCGACGGGCGCTTGAACCCGCGCCCGTCGGCGCCACTTTAGCCGCGTCATGTCCCGCCGCGCGCTCCTCATCGTCAACGCCAAGAGCCGCACCGGGCAGGATGCGCGCGACCATGCGGTCGAAACCCTCCGGTCCGTAGGCATCACGCCGATCCCGCTCTCCGCCGACAGCCGGGACGAGCTGTCGCCCGCGATCGCGGCGCGGGCCGGCGACGCGGAGATGATCCTGGTCGCGGGCGGCGACGGCACGTTGAACGCCGCCGCAAAGGGCGTGCACGCCGCGCAGAAGCCGCTCGGCGTGCTCCCGACCGGCACCGCCAACGACCTCGCCCGCACGCTTGGCGTTCCGCCCGAGCTCGACGCCGCGATCCGCATCGTGGCGGAGGGCCGCACGCGCCGGATCGACCTCGGACAGGTCAACGACGAACTGTTCTTCAACGTCGCGAGCCTCGGCCTCAGCGTGGACCTCGCGGAGGAGCTGACAAGCGACCTCAAGCGTCGCTTCGGCCGACTGGGCTACGCGGTGGCGGCGGTGCGGGCGCTCGGCCGGGCGAAGCCGTTCCGCGTCACGATCGAGAGCGGCGCCGGCCGGGTGCGGACGCTCAGCCTGCAGGTTGCGGTGGGCAACGGCCGCTTCTACGGCGGCGGCAACGTCATCGAGCGCACCGCCGCCATCGACGACGGCCGGCTCGACCTCTACAGCCTCGAGTTCGCGCGCGCCTGGCGGCTGGCGCTGATGCTGAAGGCGCTCCGGATCGGCGACCATGGGGCGTGGCGGGAGATCCGATCGATGAGCGGCCAGTCCTTCGACGTGCGCACCCGGAAGCCGAAGCCGATCAACGCCGACGGCGAGATCATCGCGGAGACTCCCGCCCGCTTCCGGCTGCTGCGCCGGGCGATCGAGGTCTTCGTGCCGGCGGAGAGCGCCTGACGTGATCGATCTGAAGCGTGACCCCGCCTTCTTCCGCGTGCTTTCGGACAGCCACGCCCGCTTCGTCGGCCGTCCCCTCGCCCCCGAAGGCGCGGGCGCCGCCTGGCTCTACGACGAGGCGCCTTTCGCCGTGCTGGCGCACGACGGCGGCGCCGACCCGCGCTTCGTCTACGCCAATCTGACAGCGCAAAGCTGCTTCGAATACGGCTGGGACGAGATCATCGGCCTGCCCTCCCGGCTGTCGGCCGAAGCGCCGGAGCGCGCGGCGCGGCAGTCGCTGCTCGACGCGGTGACGCGGGACGGCTTTACGGAGAACTACCGCGGGATCCGCGTCGCGAAGTCCGGCCGGCGGTTCTGGATCGAGCAGGGCGTGGTCTGGCGGCTGGTCTCGCCGGACGGGTCCGCGGTCGGCCAGGCTGCGACCTTCGCGAGCTGGCGCGACGCTTAACGCCGCTCCCGCCGCCACATCCAGAGGCCGACGGCGCAGCCGAGGGCGGAGAGCGCCGCCACATAGTGCGCATGGGCGAAGGGATCGATCCGCAGCAGGAACGGCAGCAGCACCGGCGTCAGCCCGCCGAAGACGGCGTAGGCGACGTTGTAGGAGAACGACACGCCGGTGAACCGCACCGCGGCGGGGAAGGCGCGCACCATCACGTAGGGCACCCCCGCGACGACGCCGACCGCGAGCCCCGCGAGCGCGTAGAGCGGCGTCAGCAGCGCGGGGTCGCTCGGCGCGTAGGCGTAGAACGCCCAGACGCAGACGCCGAGCACGGGAGCGCCGAACGTGAAGAACGGCCCCGCTCCGATCCGGTCGATCAGAGCTCCGGCCAGGACGCAGCCGATCGCGAGCCCGACGGTGGCCGCCGCGTTGGCCGACAGCGCAGCGGCGATCGGGACGCCATGCAGGCGCTCCAGCAGCGCGGGGGTCATCAGGATGACCACCACGATCGCTGCCGACAGCAGCCAGGTCAGCAGCATCGAGACGACCACGCCCCGGCCATGGTCGCGCAGCGCCGCCTTCAGCGGCAGTTCGGCCGCGACCTCGGCCCGCGCCTTCATCTCCCGGAACACCGGCGTCTCGTCCAGCAAGCGGCGGAGATAGACCGAGGCCAGCCCGAACACGCCGCCGAGCAGAAACGGCAGCCGCCAGGCCCAGTCCGCGACGGTTTCGGGCGTGAAGGCGCGGTTCACCAGCCCGGCCGCGAGCGAGCCCATCAGGATGCCGACGGTCAGCCCGGCCGTGAGCACGCCGCAGGCCAGCCCGACGCGGTTCGGCGGCGCGTGCTCCGCTACGAACACCCAGGCGCCCGGCGCCTCGCCGCCGATCGCCGCCCCCTGCGCCACCCGGAGCGCGAGCAGCGCCATCGGCGCGGCGACGCCGATCGTGGCGTAGGTCGGCAGCAGCCCGATGCCGAGCGTCGCGAGCCCCATCAGCAGGATGGTGAAGGCGAAGACGCGCTTGCGGCCGACCCGGTCGCCCACATGCGCCATCACAAGCCCGCTCAGGGGCCTCACGAGATAGCCGACGGCGAACAGCGCGAAGGTCTGCGCCTGCCTCAGCCACTCCGGGATCTCCGGCGGAAAGAACAGCTGACCGATCACGGTCGCGAAGAACACAAACACCACGAAGTCGTAGAATTCGAGCGCGCCGCCAAGCGCCGCGAGGCCAAGCGTCTTGCCGTCGCGTAACGTGAGCGGGCGGGCGGGGGCCTGCGCAAGATCCGCCAGCGCGCTCACGCCAGCGCCTCGACGATCACGGCCGCAAGATAGAGCCCCAGCCCGAACACGGCGTGGCCGGCGATCTGCACCAGACGGATGCGGTTGGGGTTCGGGCGCTTGCGCGAGGCGATCCCGGCGCCCATCCCCGGCGCGAGGATCAGCCAGCCCGCGAGCACGGTGACGAGGCCCACCGCCAGGGCGGGGCCGAGGGTCGGCGCCCGCGCCCAGTCGAGTCCCCAGATCGCCAGCAGCGCGGCGGCGAACAGGATTCCGACGAGGTAGTGCATGGTCCAACCTATGGCGGTCTCGCCCCTCACCGGCGTCGCCGCCGTGATGTCCGCATGCGCGAAGCGCCCACGTCCGGCGTGCGCGAACCACCGGCCGACCAGCGCCCAGTTCGCCGCGGGCAGGCGCAGCAGAACGAGCAGCCGGACCCAGAGATCGAACAACGCGGTGGCCCCGATCCCGATCAGCGCGGCCCTGACGATGAACTCCATGGGGGACGCTCCTTGCCGAACGCTGCGCTTCAAGAGGAAGCGACCCGCGACGTCGACGACGGACGTCTTGAAGCCCGAACATCCCGAACATTCAAGCTGGCGGGACGCCTAGCCTGAAGTCACGCCCGCGAAATCTGTCTGGAATTATACCAAATTAACTGTGTGGAATAATGCTTGTCTTTGGCGCCGAGTTCGTCTTGATCGTGGGCGGCGCAGGCTCGGCGCCGAAACCCTTCATCGTCTTACGCCGTTTCACGGCGACACTGCGGCTGCGCCCCTATGTCCTTCTGCCTTTCAGCGGCCACGTCATGGCGAGCGTAACGTCTCCCACGCCGATGTCGTCCTGGCGCTCGTCTCTCACCCGACTGTTCGAAGGACACCGCGGCCAGCTCGAGCGCATGGTGCGCCGGCGGGTGCGCGACGGCGAAGCCGCGGCGGACATCGTGCAGGACGTGTTCGCCCGCGTCTTCAAGGCCGGCAGCGCAGGCTCCGACGACGACGACCGCCGCATTCTCTACGCCGCCGCCCGCAACGCCGCTATCGACCACAACCTCGCAGCCGGCCGGCGCTCCCGCGCGCTCGCCCAACTCACGCCGGAGCAGCTCGCCACGGAGCCGGCGACCCAGGACGACGCCTTCGCCGCGCGGGAGACACTGAAGGCGCTTGCGCTGGCGCTCGAACGCCTTCCTCCCCGCACCCGCGAGATCTTCGTCGCCCGACGGCTGCGGGGCGAGACCAACGCCGAGATCGCGGCGCGGCTCGGCGTTACGGTCCGCGCGGTGGAGAAGCAGCTCGCCCGCGGCCTCGAGCAGTGCCGCGAAGCGCTCGCCGATCACCTCGGCGACGATTTTTCCTGAAACCGTGTTCGGGCTTCGCGCGCTCGATCGTTCTTGAGACAGAAGCTGGAAGCCTTCTAAGGTCGGAACGTGAGAGCACGCGCGCGAAAACCCACAGGCCGCCGCCCATGACGGCGGAACGGCCGACCGAAGCCCATCGCGCCGCCGCCGCGCGGTGGCTCGCCCGCCGGGACGGATCGCAGAGCGCCGCCGACGAGGCGAGCTTCGCGGCCTGGCGCGACGCGGACCTTCGCCACGCCCAGGCCTACGACCAGGCCGAAGGGCTGTGGGCCGCGCTCGGCGCCCCGCTCGCGGCGATCACTGAGCGCTCGCCACGCCCGAAGGCCAAGCGGGCCGCGGCGTCGTTCCTCCGTCCGCGCTTCGCCGCTCTGGCGATCGCCGGCGCGCTCGTCCTCTGGGCCGCGGCGCCGCTCCTGACCACGCTGCGCGCGGACGTGGCGACGAGCCCGGGCGAGACCGCGCTGCATGTCCTGCCCGACGGCTCGACCGCGCGCCTCGGCCCCGACGCCGCGCTCACCGCGGATTTCGAGCCGGGCGCCCGGCGGGTGACGCTGCTGAAGGGCGAGATCTATTTTGAAGTCGCCCCGGACCCCCACCGGCCGTTCACCGTGGACGCCGGCGACGCCAGCGTCCGGGTCGTCGGCACCGCCTTCGACGTGGACCGCGCCGAGGGCGGCGTCACCGTCACGGTGAAGCGCGGAGCCGTCCGCGTCCTTGGCGACGCCGACGCGGCGGAGGTGGCGCTCGGGCCCGGACAGCAGGTCGCCGTCGTCGACGGGCGCCCAGGCGAGGCCGCTGCGGCGAATGTCGACGCCGCCCTCGCCTGGATGTCGGGCCGGCTCGTGTTCGACAAGGCGCCGCTCGGCCGGGTCGTCGAATCGCTGCAGCGGCAGACCTCGTCCCACATCGTACTGCGGGCGTCGCTGGCCGATCGCCGCGTCTCCGGCACCTTCCCCACGACGGGCGTCGCGCAGAGCCTCGCGGCGGCGGCCGCCGCCGTCGGCGCGCAGACCCTGCGGATCACCCCCTGGGTGACGGTCGTCTACTGACGATCCCTCGTTCCCGAGTCCTTTTTCGCCGATCGCGGTTCGCAAATTCCCGACCGGCTCGTTTCTCATCCTGAGAGCCGGGCGACGCCGGTTCTGGAAACGGGACGGCGTGATGCGTTTTGCGATGGGACGGGGCTTCAGGCTCGCGGGATTGGGCGCGTGGCTGCTGGGCGCAAGCGCGCTCACGGCCGCGCCGACCCAGGCGCAGCAGGCTTCCGAGACCACCTACCGCTTCGACGTCGCCGCGAAGCCGCTGGCCGCCGCGATCGCCGACGTCGGCGCCACGAGCGGCTGGCGCATCGCCTACGCCGCGCCCCTGCCGGCCGGCGCACAGAGCCGCCCCCTCAGCGGCGTCTACTCCACGCCCCAGGCGCTCACGGCGCTGCTCGGCGACACGCCCTTCGGCGTGCGCGTCGTGGGGCCGCGCGCCGCGACGCTCTACGACCGGAGCGCCGCGGCCGTCCCGTCCGGCGTGGACGCGGGCGACGCCATCCTGATCGGCCCCGTCGAGGTGACGGCGAACGCGGGCTCCGCCGGCGGCCCCGGCTGGCAGGGCGCCTCCGACGACGTCTACGAGACCCCGGCCGGCGTCGCGCAGGTCGGCCGGCAGGCGATCGACGAGCGCGGCGGCGCCCGCAACACCGCCGACATCCTGCGCAGCGTCTCGGGCCTCAACACCGTGGTCGACCGGCAGAACCCGGGCGTGAACGTCAACATCCGCGGCCTGCAGGACCAGGGCCGCGTGAACATGTCGATCGACGGCGCCCGGCAGAACTTCCAGCAGGCGGGCCACGGCTCGACGGCCTACGTCTACGTCGACCCCGAGCTGCTCTCGCGCGTCGACGTGGAGAAGGGCGCGACCTCGACCGCGGGCGGCGCCGGCGTCATCGGCGGCGTAGTGAACTTCCGCACCCTCGACGCCTCCGACGTGATCCTCGACGGCAAGACCTGGGGCGGGCGCGTCAACGCGACGACCGGAACCAACGCGTTCGACTTCAACGGCAGCGCGGCGCTCGCGGCGCGGCCGACGGACACGATCGAGGTGCTGGGCGCGGTCGGCCGCAAGAAGCTCGGCGAGTACAAGGTGGGCAAACGGGGCGAGGCCCTGGACGAGCGGACCTCGGAAGGCGGCAGCACGCCGGTCGCGGATTTCGTGACGCAGGACCAGTGGTCCTGGCTGCTGAAGGCGACCGCCGAAGTCGCCGAAAACCACAGGATCACGCTGAGCTACATCGGCCTGAACACGGACTTCGGCACGGGCAGCGGCCAATACGTCGACACGAACACCGTCGAGAACCACACGGCGACGGCCGCCTGGCGCTGGACCCCCGGCGGGCCTTGGGTCGATCTCGACGCGAAGGCTTATTACACGCGCACGTCGGACGACCAGTTTCGTCCGGAGCGTCGGTCGGCGGACGGACTCCGGGTGACCACGCCCGCGGCCCGTGTCGACTACGCCATCGACACCTTCGGCGGATCGATCCAAAACACGTCGCGGTTCGAGCTCGCGGGCGTCCACGCCGCCGTCACCTATGGGGGCGAGTACTTCCACGACAAGACGGACACCGCCTCCGCGTGGGCCAACCCCGCCTTCGATCCCGACAACGTTCAGTTTTCCGGCAGCAACCCGAACGGCAAGCGCGGCGTCGGCAGCGCATTCGGTCAGATCGAATTGACCCATGCCGACTGGCTGCAGGTGATCGGGGGGCTGCGCTACGACCGCTACGATCTGAGCGGATCCGGCCTCGTGTTCAGCGAACTCGCAGGCAACGCGTTCCTCCCGTTCCACGTGGACCGTTCGCAGGGCCGTCTGTCGCCGACGGCGACGGTCGCGGTGACGCCGCTCGCGGGCGTGCAGGTCTACGGCTCCTACAAGCAAGGCTTTCGGCCGCCCACGATCATGGAGACCTTGCTCGGCGGCTCCCACATCGGCGGCTTCATCTACTTCGCGCCCAATCCCAACCTGAAGGCCGAAATTTCGGAGACCTGGGAGGCGGGCGTCAACCTGAAGTTCGACGGCGTGTTGCGTGAGGACGACGCGTTCCGCGCGAAAATCTCGATCTACTCCACCGAGGTCAAGAATTTCGTCACGCAGGCGACCATCTCAAACGGCGCGGACGGATATTACTTCGCCAACGTGAACCTGAACAATCCGGCCAAGCTCAAGGGGCTCGATCTCGAGGCGAATTACGACGCGGGCACGACGTACATCGGCGCGTCGGTCTCGCTCATCGACGGCACGTACGACGAAGACTACGATTCAGGCGGATACGCGTATCCAAGCCTCCAAAGTCTCTATCTCGCGCCGAAGACGAAGGTAGCGATCGATGGCGGCTTCAGGTTCTTCGAACGCAAGCTGACCGTCGGCGGCCGCCTTACACGCGTCGTCCCCGAGGACATGCTGGGAGCGGTCAACACGCAGTCGCCGATCTACAGGCCGTATCTCCTGCTCGACGCCTACGCGTCCTACAAGCTCAACGACAACGTCACCGTCCGCGCCGCGATCGAGAACATCACCGACCGCGCCTATGTGGACGCGATGGCCTCCCAACTCACCGCTTCGCCGGGCCGCACAGCGACCCTCGGCGTGACGGCGCGGTTCTGAACCGCCGCGCCCGCTTCCAGCCCTCGCCTTGACCGGGGGACGACCCAAGGAGATTGCGCCATGGCTCTCACCATCACCGCTTACGACGCTGACGGCGACGGCGTCGGCGTCAACGTCGCGACCTATCTCTCAGGCTTCGACGCCGACTTCGCCCCCAGCGGCTGGGGCTTCTTCAGCGCCAATCCGGCGGATTTCTCCGGCGACGAGTTCGCGGTGTCGGACAGCAGCGACACCACGCTGCCGATCGCGGACGGCCAGTCGGTGATCTTCGAATCCGGGTCCGCCGGCGATCTCAACTACAACTTCTCCAACCACACGCTGGGCGGCGCGCTGGACGCGGTGACCTTCGGCGAAGGCCTCAGCTACGCCTCGGCCACGGACGACTTCACCTCCACGGTCGACCTCAGGATCGGCGGGCTGGGACTGACCGGCACGGGCGCCAACAACCCCGTGCACAACCTCGTCTACGACACCATGTACGGCGGCACGTCGGTGCTGAAGGCCCAGCTCGCCGCGAACGCGATCGTGTTCAACGGCAGCACCGGCGCGGACACCTTCACCGGCTATGGCCATGCCGACACGCTGAACGGCGGCAAGGGCAACGACACGCTCACCGGCGGCGCGGGCAACGACACGCTGAACGGCGGCGCGGGCAACGATCGTCTCATCGGCGGCTTGGACAGCGACCGCCTCGTCGGCGGCGACGGCGCCGACGTGATGAGCGGCGGCAAGGGCAACGACGTGATCTACGGCCAGGCCGGCAACGATCGTCTCATCGGCGATGCGGGCAACGACGTGTTGATCGGCGGCGAAGGCCGCGACGTGTTCCAGTTCGCCGCGGGCTTCGGCAAGGACCGCATCAACGACTTCGAAGCGGGACCGGGCGCCGGCGACCGCATCTCCTTCGCCTCCTCGATCTTCGACAGTTTCGCGGACGTGCTGGCTGCGACCACGGACTCGGGCGCGAACGCCGTGATCAGGGTCGACGCCAACAACACGATCACGCTCCTCGGCGTGAACGCCGCGGACCTTCACGCCAACGACTTCCTGTTCACCTGACCCTATTGTTCCAAGGCCGGCGCGGATACGTTCGCACCGGCCCCTGCCCCACGATGAGAGATGCTATGGCCGACGCCGCGCCCGACCTGATCGACCGCCCCGCGGAGAGCCGCGTCCAGACGCTGCGCCGCGCCACCCACGACATGCACGAGCGGCTCGACGCGCGGATCATGCAGGCCCAGCCCTTCGCCAGCCGCGCCTCCTACGTTCGCTTTCTCGAGGTCCAGCGCCGCTTCCATGCGGACGTCGCGCCGCTCTACGCCGACGCCCGGCTGCAACTGGTCGCGCCCGACCTCGCCGCGCGCGCGAAGCTGGCGCTGATCGAGCAGGACCTTCGCGATCTCGGGGCCGAGCCGGCGCCTCTGACGGACCCCGCCGTCGACCCCTCCGATCTTCCGGCCGCGCTCGGCTGGCTCTATGTGGCGGAAGGCTCGAGCCTCGGCGCCGCCTTCCTGCTGAAGGAGGCGCTCAAGCTCGGGCTCGACCCGGACTTCGGCGCGCGCCATCTCGCCGCTCACCCCGAGGGCCGGGGTCTGCACTGGCGCCGTTTCACCCAGGCGCTCGACGACGCCCCGCTGAGCGCCGACGAAGAGGCGCGCGCCGTCGCGGCCGCGGCCGCCGCCTTCGCCCGGGTGCGGGGGCTGGTCGACGACCTCATGCCGAAATGACGGCGGCGGCGGCCGCCTTTCCGGCCGCCGCGCCGGGCCCGGGCGCCGGGCGCTGGGCCGCCGCCTTCGCCGTCGCGGCGGCGCTTCATCTCGGCCTCGGCGCCGGGGCGCTGATGCGCTGGACGCCGGCGCCGGCGGAGCCCGCGCCGGAGGCGGCGGCGGTGATGATCGACTTCGCGCCGCTGCCGACCGCCCCCGCGTCGGAGGCGAGCGACGCCGCGCCTGCGGTCGAGGCCGCGACCGCGGCCGCCGACGCGCTCGAGCCGCTCGAGCCCGACGAGGTCCAGGCCGAGCCGTCCACGGACGACGTCCTCGAGGTCCCGCCGGAAAAGCGCGCCGCCGAGACCGCCGCGCTCACCGCGGAGCGCGCGCCGGTCGAGGCCGTGGTCGCCGCCGCTCCGCCGGAACGGCCGGCGCGGGAGGATGCGAAGCCGCGGCCCGCGGAGTCCAGGCCGAAGTCGCAGCGCGCTCGTCCGGCCCCGACCCCCGCGCGCGAGACGACCGCGGCTCCCAAGGTCAATGCGCCCCGGTCGGAGCGCGTCGCCGCCAGTTCGCCGGGGGTCGCAAGCGCCGTCGCGCCGGCCGACTGGACCAACCGCGTGCTCGCGCAGATCAACCGGCACAAGCGCTATCCGCTCCCGGCGAAGAGCCGCCGCGAGGAAGGCGTCGCCTATGTGCGCATCACCATCGATCGCGCGGGCGTCGTGCAGGCGGCGGAGCTCGCCCGCGGCACCGGGCATGCCGATCTCGACCGCGAGGCGGTGGCCGTCACGCGCCGCGCCTCACCTCTGCCGGCTCCGCCCGCGGAGGTGCGCTCGCTCAAGATCCTGGCGCCGGTGAGCTTCAGCCTGCGGTCCTAAACCTGTTTCGGCCTTCGCCGACGCGCCGAACCACGCCCGGAGCGACGCCCGCCGGTCGCCCTGTCCGATGATCCGACCGCTCAGCCGAGCGGGTCGACCACCGCGCCGGCGTTCATGAGGTTGCCGGGGTCGAACGCGGTCTTGATCCGCCGCATGGTCTGGCCGCGGACCGGATCGCCGTAGCGCTCGAGCAGGCCGCGTTTCAGGCGGCCGACGCCGTGCTCGGCGCTGAACGCGCCGTCCATCTCGGCGGCGAGGTCGTAGAGCTGCGGCGCGAGTTCGGTCTCGATCCGCTTCGAGAAGGCGAGGCGCTCCTCGCCCTGCGGCACCAGCACGTTGTAGTGCAGGTTGCCGTCGCCGACATGGCCGTAGACCGAGAGCCGGAAGGTCGCGTCGTAGGCCGCGACGATCTCCGCCCCGCGCACGAGGAAGTCGTCGACGGACGAGAGCGGCACCGAAATGTCGTGCTTGATGGAGCCGCCCGCCTTCAGCTCGCCCTCGGGGATGGTCTCGCGCATCCGCCACATCTCGGCGCGCTGGCGCTCGTTGCTGGCGAGCAGCCCGTCCTCGATCCAGCCGCGCTCGGCGAGCTGCTCCACCGCTCCCAGCAGCACGTCGTCGAGCGGAATGCGGTCCGACGACGACGACAGCTCGATCAGCAACGTCCCGCCTTCACCCGCGTGCAGGCCGGCCTCCGCGCCGGCGACGAGGCCCAGCGCGGTGGTGGTGATGAACTCGAACGACGAGATCAGGTCCGCCGTCTCCCGCCGCATCAGCGCCAGCATCTCGGCGAGCGGGGCCGCGGCCGCGAGCGGCAGCCAGGCGGTGGCGCGGTTCGAGGCCTGGGGAATGAGCTTCAGCACCGCGCCGGTGACGACGCCGAGCGTGCCCTCGGCGCCGACGAAGCACTGCTTCACGTCGTAGCCGGTGTTGTTCTTGCGCAGCCGGCGCATGTCGCGCAGCACGGAGCCGTCCGGAAGCACCGCTTCGACGCCGAGCAACAGGTCGCGCATCATGCCGTAGCGCAGCACCGAGAGCCCGCCGGCGTTGGTGCCGAGCAGTCCGCCGATGCGCGCGCTGCCCTGTGAGCCGAGGCTCATCGGCAAGGTCAGACCCGCGTCGTCCGCCGCCTTCTGTGCGTCGGCGAGGATCACGCCCGCGTCGAGCGACAGGGTGAAGCCGAGCGGATCGACGGAACGGATCTTCACCATGCGCTCGAGGCTGACCACGAACTGCCCGCCGCTCTCGTCCGGCGTCGCCCCGCCGCAGTAGGAGGTGTTGCCGCCCTGCGGGACCAGCCCAAGTCCGGCCGCGCCGACGATCTCGACCGCCTTCACGACCTCTTCGGTGGAGGCGGGCCGCAGGATCGCGGGGGATTTGCCCTTCAGATACTTCCGCATGTCGACGAGATAGGCGTCGGTGCGGTCGGGGTCCGTCAGCACGCCGGAGTCGCCGAGAGCGTCGCGAAGGGCGGCGAGGACGGTGTCGGTGCTCATCGGTCGGGGCTCCGGGAGGGGTCGATCGGTGCGGAGGTTATAGCCCGCCGTCCGCCCCGGACCCACCCACCCGACCTCGGCTCCGCCGAGGTTGCCCTTCCCTTCCGGGAGAGGGATCGCCCGCGATTCATCGGAACCGGTCCAGATGCCTCGCTCGTCGCAGACCGCGCACTCCCCTCCCCCTTGCGGGGAGGGGTCGGGGGTGGGGGTGGTTCCGGATGAGCCTCCGATCGCGACGCAGCGCTCGGAAGCCCTCCAGCCGAAATCGAGGCGCTTAATTCTGCGGCACCCCCACCCCTAACCCCTCCCCGCAAGGGGGAGGGGGACCCGGCCGGAGGTCGCGCGCCCCCCTCAGTCGACCGTGGCGAGCTGGCGGGCGAAGAACAGCGAAGCCAGAGTGCAGGCGACGCCCGACAGCAGGTAGAGCGCCACGAAGCCGAGGCCGAACTTGGCGGAAAAGCCGAGCGCGACCAGCGGCGCGAAGCCCGCGCCGATCAGCCACGCGAGGTCGGAGGTCAGCGCCGAGCCGGTGTAGCGGTTGCGGCGCTGGAAGATCGCCGAGAGCGCCCCGGAGGACTGGCCGAAGGCGAGGCCGAGCAGGCCGAAGCCGACCAGGATGAAGGCGGTCTCGCCGCCGACGCCGCCGCCGAGCAGCCAGGGGGCGAACAGGCTGTAGACGCCGATCGCTACCGCCGCGGAGCCGAGCACCGTCCGGCGCCCGATGCGGTCGGCCAGCAGGCCGGAGGCCACGATCGCCGCGATGAACACGCAGGCTCCGATGATCTCGATCACAAGAAATTCGCCGGCGTGCCGGTCCGTGAACAGCGTCACCCAGGACAGCGGGAAGATGGTCACGAGGTGGAACAGCGCGAAGCAGGCGAGCGGCGCGAACGCGCCGGTAAGCACGGTCAGGCCGTCGACCTTCAGCAGCTCGTAGACCGAGGTCGGGTCGAGCTCCTGGCTTTCGAGGGAGTCGCTGTACTCCTTCGTCACGACGAGCCGCAGGCGGGCGAACAGCGCGACGACGTTGATCGCGAAAGCCGCGAAGAACGGATAGCGCCACCCCCAGCTCAGGAAGTCGGCCTCGGACAGCACGCCGACGAAGAACAGGAACAGACCGGCGGCCAGCAGGAAGCCGAACGGGGCTCCCAGCTGCGGCATCATCGCATACCAGCCCTTCTTGTTCTCGGGAGCCGACAGCGCCAGCAGCGACGGCAGGCCGTCCCACGCGCCGGCGAGAGCGAGGCCCTGGCCGATGCGGAAGGCGGCGAGCAGATAGATCGCGGCGGCGCCGATCTGGGCGTGGCTCGGAAGGAAGCTGATCGCGGCGGTCGAACCGCCGAGCAGGAACAGCGCGATGGTGAGCTTCACCCCGCGGCCATGCCGGCGACCGATCTCGGTGAACAGCACCGAGCCGACCGGGCGGGCGACGAAGGCCAGCGCGAAGATCGCGAAGGAGTACAAGGTGGCCGTCAGCGGCTCCGCTCCAGGGAAGAGCAGCTTGGGGAACACCAGGACCGAGGCGATGCCGTAGACGAAGAAGTCGAAGAACTCCGACGTCCGCCCGATCACCACCGCAAGCGCGATCTCGCCCGGCGAGACGCTCTCATGCCGCTCGGTCTTTCCCTCGTCGGGGGCCATTTCCCCGTGCGTCAAAACCGCCTGCTGGCTCATGCGTGCACCCTCGTCCTTTTCCCCGTGCGCGTCCGTTCGGCGGCGCGTCGCCCGGTTCTCTCGAACGGAGTATGGCGCGCGCGTCCATCGATTCCTACGCTCAACTCGGCGGGGGGCGCCCCGTTCCAGAGCGCCCGCCGCTGAGAGCGCGACGATGCGCGCACTCCAATCCTGTTGCAGCGCAAAAGCCCATGGGACAAACCGTCCAATGTCGCGGCCGCCGCGAGGCGCATAGGCCGTCACGCGAGCCTTCGTCACACCAACCTGATCAGGCCGTTACGTTGACATTCCGCAGACTCGTCCTCCTCCCGCTGTTGGGCCTGCTCGCAGGCTGCAACCTGGTCGTGATGAAGCCGTCGGGCGATATCGCGTCGCAGCAAAGCGACCTGATCGTCATCTCGACGATCCTCATGCTGCTCATCATCGTTCCGGTGATGGCGCTGACCATCCTGTTCGCCTGGCGGTATCGCCAGTCCAACAAGGAGGCGGTCTACGATCCCGACTGGCACCACTCGACGCGGCTCGAGATCGTCATCTGGGCGGCCCCGCTCGCGATCATCGTCGCGCTCGGCGCGATCACCTGGGTGTCGACCCACCTGCTCGATCCCTACCGGCCGCTCGACCGCATCGCCGCCAACCGGCCGCTGCCCGAAGGCGTGAAGCCGCTCGTGGTCGAGGCCGTGGCGCTCGACTGGAAGTGGCTGTTCTTCTATCCGGAGCTCGGGATCGCGACGGTGAACGAGCTGGCGGCCCCGGTCGACCAGCCGATCGCGTTCAAGATCACCTCGTCGACGGTGATGAACTCGTTCTTCGTGCCGGCGCTGGCCGGCCAGATCTACGCCATGCCGGGCATGGAGACGAAGCTTCACGCCGTGATCAACAAGGCCGGCGAGTACGACGGCTTCTCCGCGAACTACAGCGGCGCCGGCTTCTCCGACATGCGCTTCAAGTTCCACGGGCTCGCCCGCGAGGACTTCGACAAATGGGTCCAGTCGGTGAAGGACGGCGGCGGCGCGCTGGATCGCGCGGGCTACCTCGAGCTCGAGCGTCCGAGCGTAAAGGAGCCGGTGAAGCGCTACGCCACCGTCGATCCCGCCCTCTACGACGCGATCCTCAACATGTGCGTCGACACGGCCAAGATGTGCATGAAGGACATGATGCGCATCGACGCCAAGGGCGGGATGGGCATGGCCGGCATCGGCAACGTGTTCGCGCTCAAGTACGACAGGCCGCGCGCCCGCGGCGGCGAGCAGGCGCCGGTCAAGCGCTTCGTCGCGGCCGTCTGCACCCCCGAGGCGCCCCGCGACGGCGAGACCCCCGAGGTCGCGACGCCGCGGCCTGCGGCAGCCCGCCGCGCTTCGCTCGAAACCCTTACGCCCCGTATGTCGGTCGCCGAGCGCGCTCAGGCCGACCGACCGGTCGCGGAATGACCGACGAGAGTTTGTGAGATGACCCCAAGCCCGGCCCCCGAGAGCCTCCTGTTCGGCCGCCTCTCGCTCGAAGCCATTCCGCTGCATGAGCCGATCCTGCTCATCACCTTCGCCGCCGTCGCCGTCGGCGGCGTGGCCGCGCTCGGCGCGATCACCTACTTCCGCCTCTGGGGGTGGCTGTGGCGCGACTGGCTGACCTCGATCGACCACAAGAAGATCGGGATCATGTACATGATCCTCGGCGTCGTCATGCTTCTGCGCGGCTTCGCCGACGCGCTGATGATGCGCGCCCAGCAGGCGATCGCCTTCGCCGGCTTCGAGGGCTACCTGCCGCCGCACCACTACGACCAGATCTTCACCGCCCACGGCGTGATCATGATCTTCTTCGTGGCGATGCCGATGGTCACCGGCTTCATGAACTACATCGTGCCGCTGCAGATCGGCGCGCGCGACGTGGCCTTCCCCTTCCTGAACAACTTCAGCTTCTGGATGACGACCGGCGGCGCCGTGCTCGTCATGACCTCGCTGTTCGTCGGCGAGTTCGCCGCCACCGGCTGGCTCGCCTACCCGCCGCTGTCGGGCATCGCCTACAGCCCCTGGGTCGGCGTCGACTACTACATCTGGGCGCTGCAGATCGCGGGCGTCGGGACCCTGCTCTCGGGCGTCAACCTGATCGCCACCATCGTGAAGATGCGGGCGCCGGGCATGACCATGATGCGGATGCCGGTGTTCACCTGGACCGCGCTCTGCACCAACGTGCTGATCGTCGCGTCCTTCCCCGTACTGACCGCCGTCCTCGCGCTGCTGTCGCTCGACCGCTACCTCGGCACTGCGTTCTTCACGAACGACATGGGCGGCAGCCCGATGATGTACGTGAACCTGATCTGGATCTGGGGTCACCCGGAGGTCTACATCCTGATCCTGCCGGCCTTCGGCATCTTCTCCGAGGTGGTCTCGACCTACTGCGGCAAGCGGCTGTTCGGCTACGCCTCCATGGTCTACGCGACGGTGGTCATCACCATCCTGTCGTACCTCGTGTGGCTCCACCACTTCTTCACGATGGGCTCGGGCGCGAGCGTGAACTCGTTCTTCGGCATCACTACGATGATCATCTCGATCCCGACGGGCGCGAAGATTTTCAACTGGCTGTTCACGATGTACCGCGGCCGCATCCGCTTCGAGCTGCCGATGATGTGGACCATCGCCTTCATGCTGACCTTCGTCATCGGCGGCATGACGGGCGTGCTGCTGGCGGTGCCGCCGGCCGACTTCGTGCTGCACAACTCGCTGTTCCTGATCGCGCATTTCCACAACGTGATCATCGGCGGCGTGCTGTTCGGCCTGTTCGCCGGCATCAACTACTGGTTCCCGAAGGCCTTCGGCTTCAAGCTCGACGAGTTCTGGGGCAAGATCTCCTTCTGGTGCTGGGTGGTCGGCTTCTACGTCGCCTTCATGCCGCTCTACATCCTCGGCCTGATGGGCGTGACCCGCCGGATGTCGAAGTTCGACGACCCCTCGCTGCAGATCTGGTTCGTCATCGCGGCCTTCGGCGCCGTGCTGATCGCGGTCGGCATCGGCGCGTTCCTGATGCAGATCTTCGTCAGCGTCCTCCGGCGCGAGAAGCTCAAGGACGTCACCGGCGATCCGTGGGACGGGCGCACGCTGGAGTGGGCGACCTCGTCGCCGCCGCCGGCCTACAACTTCGCCTTCACCCCGGTGGTGCACGACCTCGACGCCTGGCACGACATGAAGCGCCGCGGCTACGTCAGGCCGACCTCGGGCTTCATTCCGATCCACATGCCGAAGAACACCGGCGCGGGCGTCGTGCTGTCGGCGCTCAGCGTGATCTGCGGCTTCGCCCTGATCTGGCACATCTGGTGGCTCGCGATCGCCGGCGTGCTCGCGCTGATCGTTTCGGCGATCGTCCACACCTTCAACTACGACCGCGACTTCCACATCCCGGCGTCCGAGGTCATCGCCTCGGAGCGGGCGCGGACGAAGCTGCTCGAAGGGCGGGCCTGACGCCATGACCACCACCACGATCGCCTCCGGCGCCGCCGCGCCGCAGTTCTACACCACCAAGGAGCACCATCCGGAGAACGGCACCCTGCTGGGGTTCTGGCTCTACCTGATGAGCGACTGCCTGATCTTCGCGGTCCTGTTCGCCTGCTACGGCGTGCTCGGCCGGAGCTACGCCGCCGGGCCCTCGGGCAAGGACCTGTTCGACCTCGGGCTGGTGGCGCTCAACACCGCCTTCCTGCTGCTGTC
Source organism: Methylopila sp. 73B (assembly GCF_000526315.1). NCBI lineage: Bacteria > Pseudomonadati > Pseudomonadota > Alphaproteobacteria > Hyphomicrobiales > Methylopilaceae > Methylopila > Methylopila sp. 73B. The sequence continues at coordinate 3,042,245 of NZ_JAFV01000001.1, forward strand.
GTCGATCACCTACGGCTTCGCCATGCTCGAAATGGCGAAGAACCGGAAGGGCTCCACGCTGTTCTGGCTCGGCGTCACCGGCCTGTTCGGCGCGGCCTTCCTCTGCGTCGAGATCTACGAGTTCGCGCATCTCATCCATGAGGGCGCGACGCCCCAGCGTTCGGCCTTCCTGTCGTCGTTCTTCACGCTGGTCGGCACCCACGGCCTGCACGTCACCTTCGGCATGATCTGGCTGATCACGCTGATGGTGCAGGTCACGCGCCGCGGGCTGATCCCCGAAAACCGCCGCCGCCTCGCCTGCCTGTCGATGTTCTGGCATTTCCTCGACGTCATCTGGATCGGCGTCTTCACCTTCGTCTATCTGATGGGGACGCTGTGATGAGCTCCGCACCGCCCGCCGTTCACAGCCACGACCCCGCCGGCCACGACGCGCACCACGACCACGACGAGCACGGCGCGTCGCACGGCACCTTCGGCGGCTACCTCGCCGGCTTCCTGCTGTCGATCCTGCTGACCGCGATCCCGTTCTGGCTGATCATGGGCGACGTGTTCCGCAGCCCGACGACGGCCGCGATCGTGGTGCTGGTGTTCGCCGCGATCCAGATCGTGGTGCACATGGTCTACTTCCTTCACATGAACTCGAAGTCGGAGAGCGGCTGGACCATGCTCGCCCTGATCTTCACCGTCGTGGTGGTGGTGATCACGCTCGCCGGCTCGTTCTGGGTGATGCACCACCTGAACGCCAACATGATGCCCATGGCCCCGCACGACGACACCATGCCGATGTCGCCCGAGGGCATGCGCCAGATGCGATGACGGCGGCGGGCGGGCCCGTCCCGCCCGCTCCGACCCCGGAGCGGGTCGCGCGGCCGCGATCGGCCGCGGCGCTGACGATCCTGGCCCTCCTCGGCCTCGCGCTGATCGCGGGCTTCTCCGCCCTCGGCGTCTGGCAGGTCGAACGCCGCGCCTGGAAGCTCGACCTGATCTCCCGCGTGGACGCCCGCGTTCACGCCGCCCCCGTCCCGGCCCCCGGCCCGGACGCCTGGCCCGCGATCTCCGCCGCCTCCGACGAGTACCGTCGCGTCGCGCTGACGGGCGTCTTCGACCATTTCAAGGAGACGTTGACCCAAGCCGTCACCGACCTCGGCGCCGGCTTCTGGGTGATGACGCCGCTCCGCACGCGGGACGGCTTCACCGTGCTGGTGAACCGCGGCTTCATCCCCGCCGACCGGAGGGAGCCCGCCTCCCGCCCGGCCGCTCAGGCGACCGGCGAGACCACGGTGACCGGACTCCTCCGCGTCACCGAGCCCAACGGCGGGTTTCTTCGAGCGAACGATCCGGCGCAGGATCTCTGGCGCTCCCGCGACGTCGCCGCGATCGCGCAGCGCCGTGGGCTCGCGGACGTCGCGCCCTATTTCGTGGACGCGGACCGCACGCCAAACCCCGGCGGATGGCCGGTCGGGGGCCTCACCGTGATCGCCTTTCCCAACAGCCATCTGGTCTACGCGCTCACCTGGTTCGGCCTGGCGCTGATGGTCGCTGCGGCGGCCGTCGTGGTTGTTCGGCACGAGGGCCGCGTTCGCCGCGAGACGCGCGCGACGTGACGGCGCCTCTCGGCCGCCCCGCGGCCGGCCCGGGGGCCGGCCGCAAGAACCTGATGCAGTTGATCCAGCTGCGCTGGATCGCGGTCGTCGGCCAGATCGCGACCATCGCCTTCGTCGAGTGGGCGCTCGACATCCGCCTTCCGCTCGCGCCCATGGCCGCCGTTCTGGCCGCGCTCGCCGCGCTCAACCTCGTCAGCATCCTGCGCCTCAAAGCCTGGCCGCAGGAGGTCTCGAACCAGGAGCTGTTCCTGGCGCTGACCTTCGACGCGGCCGCGCTGACCGCCCTGCTCTACCTCAGCGGCGGCGCCACCAACCCCTTCGCCTTCCTCTACCTGCTGCAGGTGACGCTCGCGGCCGTGCTGCTGGCGGCGTGGTCGACCTGGGCCATGGTGGTCGTCACCGTCGCCTGTTTCGGCGGGCTGGCGCTGACCTACCGGCCGCTGGCGCTCGCGCCGGGCGCGGACCTGTTCGAGCTGCATGTCATCGGCATGCTCGTCTGCTTCGCGCTCGACGCCGCGCTGCTGGTGATCTTCGTCGGCCGCGTCAGCGCGAACCTGAGGGAAGGCGACGCGCGGCTCGCGGCGTTGCGCCAGCAGGCGGCCGAGGAGGCGCACATCGTCCGCATGGGCCTGCTCGCCTCCGGCGCGGCGCACGAGCTCGGCACGCCGCTTTCGACGCTCGCCGTGATCCTCGGCGACTGGCGCCGCATCCCCGCGATCGCCTCCGACGCCGAGCTGATCGCGGACGTCGACGCCATGCAGGCGGAGGTCGCGCGCTGCAAGGCCATCGTGACGGGCATCCTGCTCGCGGCGGGCGAGGCCCGCGGCGAGGCGCCGGCCGTCACCACCATGCGCGCCTTCCTCGCCGAGATCGTCGACGATCGGCGGACCGCCCGCAGCGTGGACGCCCTGATCTACGACGACCGCTTCGGGGATGACGTCGCGATCGTCTCGGATTCCGCGCTGAAGCAGGTGATCGGCAACGTCATCGACAACGCGGTGGAGGCCTCGCCGCGCTGGGTGGGCGTGCTGGCCGAGCGGCGCGGCGAGACGCTCGCGATCACCGTTCGCGACGCCGGCCCGGGCTTCGCCCCCGAAATGATCGAAAACCTCGGCCGACCGTACAACTCCACGAAGGGGCGCCCCGGCGGCGGGCTCGGCCTCTTCCTCGTGGTCAACGCCCTGCGCAAGCTCGGCGGGGCGGTGGAGGCCCGCAACCGCCCGGAGGGCGGCGCCGAAGTGCTGCTGACGCTGCCGCTGGCAGCGCTGATGCTGGAGGAGCCGACGACCGATGGCGGATGAGCGGATCCTCGTGATCGTCGACGACGACGCCAAGTTCGCGGCGACGCTCCGCCGCTCGTTTGAGCGCCGCGGCTACGAGGCCCATGCGACCGCAGGCCCGGAAGAGCTGGACGCGCTGCTGACCACGGTGTCGCCGGGTTATGCGGTGGTCGACCTCAAGCTCGCGGGCTCCTCCGGCCTCGCCTGCGTGCAGCGGCTGCACGCGCATGATCCCGACATGCTGATCGTGGTGCTGACCGGCTTCGCGAGCATCGCGACCGCGGTCGAGGCCATCAAGCTTGGCGCCTGCCACTATCTGGCGAAGCCCTCGAACACCGACGACATCGAGGCCGCCTTCGCTCGGGTCGAAGGGGACGCCGAGACCCCGCTGACCGAACGCCCGACCTCGATCAAGACGTTGGAGTGGGAGCGGATCCACGAGACGCTGATCGAGACCGAGTTCAACATCTCCGAGACCGCCCGCCGCCTCGGCATGCACCGCCGAACGCTCGCGCGGAAGCTGGAGAAGCGCCCGGTGAAGTAAGGCGGGAGCAGCGGGAGTGCGTGCGCCGTCATGCCCGGCGAAGCCGGGTATCCACGACTTGGACGTCGAGCGCGCCCCGAAGTCGTGGATACCCGCGAAGACGCGGGCATGACGCGAGGAGACCTTCGTCAGCCCTCAGCTCAGCCCCTTGATCGTCGCGATCGTCGCGTCGTCCACCGCGACGCCCTCGGCCGCCGCCTTGGCGCGGGCGGCGATGCGGCGGGAGCCGGGGAGGCGCGCGCCGTCCTGCGCCTCGACCGCCTCGGCCAGTACGGCGAAGCGCTGGGGACCCGAGCCGGAAAACGCGGCGGGGTCGATGGCGATGATCAGCTGGCCGACGTCCGGCGGACCGCCCATACCGTCGAACATCGACGAAGCCTCGTGGCCGAAGCTCGCGCCGACGAGGCCCGCCGCCAGCAGCTCCACCATCATGGCGAGCGTCGCGCCCTTGGCGTCGCCGGCGGGGACCATGGTTCCCGCGAGCGCGGCGGCGGCGTCGGTGGTGGGCCGCCCCTCGGCGTCGAAGGCCCAGCCCTCCGGGATCGGCTCGCCCCGCTGGTGCGCGGCCATGATGTTGCCGCGCGCCACCTTCGACACCGACATGTCGATCACCACCGGCTCCCGGCCGGGAAGCGGGCAGGCGAAGGCGATGGGGTTGGTGCCGAACAGCGGGACCTTGCCGCCCCAGGGCGCGATCGACGCCGGGGCGTTCGCCACCATCAGCGCGACGAGGCCCTGCTCCGCCAGCGCCTCGACGGTGTGGCCGGCGGCGCCGCAGTGGTTCGACCGGCGGATGGCCGCCGCCGCGATCCCCTGCTCCGCCGCAGCTGCGGGAAGCGCCTCGATCGCGAGCGTCAGCGCGGGATAGGCGAAGCCGTGGGCGGCGTCGATCGCGAGCACGCCGGAGCGGGGCCGCGACAGCGTGGGCGTGACCTTGCCGTCCACCTTCCCCGCGCGGAGATGCGTCACGTAGGGCAGCACGCGGGCGAGGCCGTGGCCTTTCAGCCCGTCCGCCTCGGAGGCGACCAGCGCCTGCGCGACCCGGCCCGCGACCTCCTCCCGCGCGCCGTTGCGCAGGAAGGCGGTCGCGGCGAGGGCGTGGGCCTCGGCGAGGGAGAGCTTTGGCATGCGGGAGGCCCTTATCAATCAGGACGGACGGAAGGCGACGCAGGGTCCCGCGATCGCGAGATGCACGAGGCCCGACGCGTCGGCCTCGAAGGCGGCGGGCGCGCGCACGTCCAGGCGCCGGTCGTCCACCACCACGGTGAGCAGGCTGTGGTCGCCGCGGAAGCTCATGTCCACCACTTTGGCCGCGCGCCCCGCGTCGGGCGCGGCGAGCACGATCTGTTCCGGCCGCAGGCAAAGCGACGCCCGGCCGTTGACGCCGTCCGCCACCGCGCCGAGATCCGCGTCCCCCAACGGCGTCGCCGCCCGGCCGGCGGAAAGCGTCGCCTCCAGGAAGATCGCGGCGCCGGTGATGCGCGCGACCTCGGGGCTCGCCGGCGTGAGATAGACCGTGCGTGGGTCGGCGGCCTGGGCGATGCGCCCGGCGTGCATCACCGCCACGAGGTCGGCGGAGGCGAAGGCCTCTTCGGGGTCGTGCGTCACCAGAATGGCGGAGGCCCGGGTGCGCCGGAGCGTGGCGGCGACGTCGGCGGCGACCGCGCGGCGGAGGTCGAGGTCGAGGCCGTTGAACGGCTCGTCCAGCACCACCAGTCGCGGCCGGGGCGCGAGCGCGCGCGCCAGCGCGACCCGCTGCTGCTGGCCGCCGGACAGTTGGTGGGGGTAGCGGTCGCCGAGCGCCCCGCAGCCGACGAGGTGGAGCGCCTCGCCGATGCGGGCCGGCGTGCGGTCCTTCCGGGCGAGACCAAAGCCGACGTTGCCGGCCACGGTGAGGTGCGGGAACAGCGCGCCTTCCTGCGGCACGTAGCCCACGCGGCGCCTCTCCGCCGGCTCGTGCCGCCCCTCGCCCGAGACGACCGCGCCGTCGATCGCGATCGACCCAGCGTCCACTCGGTCGAACCCCGCGATCAATCGCAGGAGCGTGGTCTTCCCACAGCCGGAGGGGCCCAGCAGCGCCGCGATCCGGCCGTCGCCGACCGCGAGGTCGACGCCGTTCAGCACCGGATGCCCGGCGTAGGCCTTGGTGACGTTCGTAACGACGACGCTTCGCATCAGAGGTCGTGGAGCTCCAGGCTGCGGCGCGTGAACACGTAGACGGGCAGCGCCGAAAGCGCCACCAGCAGCGCCGCGAAAGGGGCCGCCGCGGCGTACTGGCCATCGTTCGCCCGCGACCAGACCTCGGTCGCGAGCGTGGTGACGCCGATCGGCGCGAGCAGCAGCGTCGCGGTCAGCTCCCGCACGAGCTCCAGCGTCATCAGCGCCAGCGACGCCCCGACGCCGGGGAGGATGTTGGGCAGGGTCACGGTGGCGAAGGCCATGAGCGGCCCTCGGCCCAGGCTGCGCGCCACCTCCTCCAGGCCCGGCGGCGCGAGCTCCACCGAAGCCCGGAGCGCGGACTGGGCGAGCGGCAGGAACAGCACGGCGTAGGCAGCGAACAGCAGCGCGGTGGTCTGGTAGAGCGCGGGCACGTAGCGGATGGCGAAGAAGGTCAGCGCGAGCGCCACCACCAAGCCGGGCAGGCCGTGGACGACGTAGGGCAGCCGGTCGAGCAGCGCCGTCAGCGGGCTTCGCCTGCGGGTCGCCGCCAGCACCAGCGGCAACGCGAGCGCGGTGACGATGAGCGCGCCGGGCAGCGCGAGGCCGAGCGAGCCCTCGACCGCCGGCCAGATGTCGACGACGCCGCGCGCCGCGGAACGTCCGACCGCAAGCCAGTAAACCAGCATGGCGGCCGGCACGCCGGAGCCCAGCGCGACAAGGACGGCGAAGGCCACGACGACGAGGGCTTTCAGACGCCCGAGCGCGAGCAGCCGCGGTTCGCGGCGCCCGCCCCGGCCGCTGCGCGAAAAGCGCATGCCGCGCCGGAGCCGCATCTCGAACAGAGCCGCCGGAAGGCTGAGCGCCAGCAGCACGGCCGACTGCAGGGCGGCGGTCGAACTGTCGAACTGGAGCTCGTAGGAGGCGAAGATGGCGGTGGTGAAGGTCTGCACCCGCAGCAGCGCGAGCGCCCCGAACTCCGCCAGCATGTGGGTGAGCGCGAGCAGCGCCCCGGCGCCGAGCGCCGGCCAGACCTGCGGCAGCGCGACCCCGTAAAAGGCGCGCCAGGGGCCGCGGCCGAGCGAGCGCGCGACGTCCTCATAGGCCGGGTCCATGCTGCGGAGCGCCGCCGCCACGGGCAGGTAGACCAGCGGGTAATGCGACAGCGACAGGATGAGGACAGCGCCGCCCATGCCCTGAAACGCGACGTCGAGCGAGGCCCAGGCGAAGCTCGCCACGAAGGCGGGGGTCGCGAGCGGCAGGGCGAGCAGGATGCGCCAGGCGCGCCGCCCTGGCAGGTCGCAGCGCTCCACCACCCATGCGCAGGCGACGCCGAGGACCGCGGAGATCAGGGTCACCGAGAGCGACAGCGTCAGGGTGTTGACCAGCAGCTCCAGCGTGCGCGGCCGCAGCAACTCATCCGCCACGCCCGCGGCGCCGACGCCCCAGGCCCGCAGCGCGACGTAGGCGAGCGGCAGCGCGATCAGCAGGCAGGTCGGCGCCGCGGCGAGCAGCAGCCAGACCGGCGTCCCCGGCCCCCGCCGCGGAAGCGCTGGGCTCACGCCAGGCCCGCCTCGCGCTGCAGGGCGAGCGCCTCGGCCGCGTCGCTGACGTCGTCCGGCGTCAGGTCCGGCGGGTCGAGCTCGGCGAGCGGCTTCAGCTTGTAGGGCGAGGCAACGCCCGGCCGCACGGGGTACTCGGCGACGGCGTCGACGATCGCCTGCTGGCCTTCGGTCCCCGTCATGAAGGCGACGAAGCGCTGCGCGAGCTCCGGCTTGCGGCTGGAGGCCAGCACGCCCGCGGCCGAGAGCGTCACCAGCGCGCCCGGATCCTTGGCCCCGAGGTAGTGCAACTGGCAGCGCATGTTCTCCTCGCCGATCTCGTCGGCGACCGCATACCAGTAGTAGCTGTTGACCAGCGCGGTCGCGATCTCGCCGCGCTGCACCGCCTGCACGGCGGCGACGTTGCCGTTGTAGATCCGGCCGTTGTCCTTCAGCCCCTTCAGCCAGGCGATCGCGGCGTCGCGGCCGCGGAGCTTCGCGATCGCCAGCGCCTGGCTCTGGAACTCGCCGCTGGTTGGCACGTAGGCCACGCGGTCCTTCCAGGCGGGCGTGGCGTAGTCGAGCACCGAGGACGGCAAGTCGGCGGGCGTCACCTGCTTCGCGTCGTAGGCGACGACCCGGCAGCGGGCGGTGACGCCGATCCAGCAGCCGTCGTTCGCGGCGTAGGCCGCCGGGATCTGGCGCAGGGTCTCGGCCGCGACCGGCGCCAGCAGCCTGCGGGCGGTGAGCGTCGTCACCGGCGCGGTCTCCTCCGAGAAGAACACGTCGGCCGGCGAGGCCGCGCCCTCCTCGATGATCTGGTTCGCGAGCTGCGCGCTGCCGCCCTTGCGGATCGCCACCTGCACGCCGGTCGCGGCCATGAAGGCTTGGACGACGGCGGTGGCGGGCTCAGCGTGCTGGCCGTTGTAGAGCGTCAGCACCTCGGCCGCCGAGGCGCGCGGCGCAAGCGGAACAACCGTGGCCGCGCCCAGGGCCATGCCGGCGCGCAGCAGCGCTCGCCTGTCCAGCCCGCTCATTAGAATACCTCTAAACGACTGCGTTTGCTCACGAAGTCGTTAGAGCGCCCCTTTGCGCGCCGCTGTCAACCGTCAGCGCGGGCATCCCTCACACCGTCTCAAGAGGGAGCGGTTTGCGGCGCACGACTGCTGACGAGCTTGGCCTCAAGACAGCCAGAGCTCCAGCGTGCCGCGACGGGGCGGGGCGCCATACCGGCGGAAGTCCTGGGCGCGGGGAGCGACGCCGACGGCCCCTTCGACCGCGCGGCTCAGGGCGTCGAGCGAACCCCGGTCGGCGTCGTAGAAGTAGCGCATCGCGTCCTGACGCACCGGGAACGGCACGCCGCGGATGCCGGCGACCGCGACGCCCTCGCGCTCGAGTTCGGCCGCGACCGCGCGGGCGCGGGCGATGGCGCGGGCGTCCGACGCGCGCACATGGATGAACACCCGCACCGACGCTTCGGGTTCGGCGGTCAACGGGCCGTCGACTGTGGCTGCGGACCGCGCGGGTTGATCGCGCTCCCTCGCGGCGCGCGCGACGATCGGTTCCTGCTCCGTCCGAGCGGCTAGCACGGCAGGCGCATCGCCGGCCTCGTCGGCGGGGGCTTCCGCGATCTCCGCCTGATCCGGGTCCGGTCGCGCGGGGGCTTCGGCACGTGCTGCGGGCTGCTCGGGGGACGACAGCGGCGCCGCAAGTTCGGCGACCTCGCGCTTCAGGGCGTCGCGCTGGCGCTCTAGTTCGGCGAGTTCACGCTCCACGACCGCCTTGCGCGCATCGTCGTCGAGGCGCTTCGCCTCGCGCCGCGCCGCGGCGTCGGCGGCGCGCTCACGCTCGGCTTCCCCCGCGGCGAGCTTCGGATCGGTCGCAGGCGCGGCGGCGGATTTTTCCGGGCCGGCTGACGCGTCGCGGTCGATGAAGCTCGAGCCGGCGTAGGCCGCGGCCAGCGACGTCACGCCGACGATGCCGAGGACGAGCCCGAAGCGTCTCAGACGACGTCCGCTTGTCGTGGCGGAGCGCCGGCGCAGCGGATCGCCGCCCGTGGTGGTCGCTGGAACCCGGCTCTGGCCTTTGACGCTGTCGGACATGCTCGTGCTCCCGGGGGCTTGCGGCCCACTCGTCTCGCCCTCAGTCAGGATATAGGACACGGGCCTTCCACGCCGAGGCCCGCACTGGATCAAAAACCCGAAGCGCAGCGCTCCGCGAGGCGCGCAAGGAAGCCTTCGAGCGCGACCAACTGGGAGACCTCGAGGAATTCGTCGGTCGTATGCGCCTGGGCGATCGAGCCCGGCCCGCAGACGACCGTCGGCACGCCCGCGCGCTGGAAATGGCCAGCCTCCGTGCCGTAGGACACGGCGAAGGAGCGGTTCTGGCCGGCGAGCGCGAAAGCCAGCGTCTCCGCGGGAGACCCTGGCTCGGGCGAGAGCTCCGGCACCACGACGAGAGCGGTCGTCGCCACGTCGGCGTCGGGCGCCGTGTCGCGCAGCGACGGCAGCACGTGACGCTGGGCGAAATCGGCCAGCCGCGCCGGCGGTCCCGCGCCGTCGAAGCCCGGAAGCCCGCGGAAGCCCCAGGCGATGCGGCAGCGCTCCGGCACGATGTTGCTCGCCTCGCCCCCCTCGACGACTCCCACCGTGATGGTGGTCTCCGCGGGTGTGAAGCGTCCGGACGGGTCGCCCTCCATGGCGAGCGCCTCGCGCATATGGTCGAGCTCGACGAGCAGCTTGCCCGCGGCCAGCACGGCGTTGGCTCCGAGCTGCGGCATGCTGGCGTGGGACGACCGGCCGGTCACAACGGTCTCGAAAGCGTAGACGCTCTTGTGCGCGTCCACGACCGTCATCTCGGTCGGCTCGCCCACGAGGCAAAGCTTCGGCTTCGGCAGATCGACGCCGAACCGCGCGATCGTTCCCTCGACTCCGATGCAGCCTACCTCCTCGTCGTAGGAGAAGATCAGGTGGACCGGCGTCGCGAGATCCGCCGCGAGAAAGCGCGGGACGGCCGCGAGCACGCCGGCGAGATAGCCCTTCATGTCGCAGGCCCCCCGGCCGTAGAGACGACCGTCGCGCTCGACCAGGGTGAAGGGGTCGGAGGTCCAGCGCTGGCCCGCGACGGGCACCACGTCGGTGTGGCCCGAGAGCAGGACGCCGGGGCGGTCCGTGGGGCCGATGGTGGCGAACAGCGCCGCCTTGGTTCCCGTCACGTCGGGCGTCCGCACGGACGCGACGCCGACGGAGGCCAGCAACGCCTCGACGTAGCCGATCAGCGGCAGGTTCGATTTCGAGCTGACGGTGTCGAAGGCGACGAGGCGCGCAAGGATCTCCCGCGCATCCGGAAAGGCGGCTGTCATGGCCGCGAGGTCAGTGCAGGGTGCGGACGGCGTGCGGGCTTTCCAGCGCGAAGGCCGGGATCGCCACCTCGAACGGCTGACCGGCGTCGGTCTGCATCTGGTAGGCGCCGACCATGATGCCGGACGGCGTCGGAAGGGGCGCGCCGCTGGTGTAGGTGTAGGACTGGCCCGGCGGCAAAAGCGGTTGTTCCCCGACGACGCCAGGTCCCCGCACCTCCTCGGTGCGGCCGCGGCCGTCGATGATGCGCCAGTGGCGCGCGACCAGACGAACCGTCTCCTCGCCCTCGTTCACGATCTCGACCGTGTAGGCGAAGACGTAGCGCTCCTCTTCCGGCGCGGACTCGCCGGGCATGTAACGCGGCTGCACGGTCACGCGGATCGCCCGCGTCACCGCGGTCCAGCTGTGGTCGTCGTTCGATTCCAGGGGCGCGGACGTGCTCATTCCTGCAGCATAAGCTCCCACGCGCGCAGGCCGTCAACTGTCGCGCCGTCGCGGGCGCGCAGCGGGCCCGCTGCAGTCACGTTTTCGGCATCAGGCATACAGAACGCCACATCCTGACGAACGGATAGCCGTCGCTCTCTTGATCGCCTTCTTGCGGTCACATTTACTGACGCTCGCGAACCGCCCGAGCCGGAAAGCCGGCCAAAAAGGAGCGGACGCAAGGGAAACGCCGGGATGACAGCGCGCGAGCGCTCATCCGCACCGCGGCGAAGGGCCTTCGGCCCTGTCGTCGCGCCAGGGAGGACGACATGACCAAAACGACCGACGCTCGAGGTGCACCCGAAGCCGGGCGGAGCCGACGGCGCTTTCTCGTCGCTGGCGCGGCCGCCGTGGCGGGCGGCGTGGCCGCCCCCTCGGTGGTGAGGGCGCAGGCGGCCGTGCGGCTGAAGTTCCAGTCGACCTGGCCGAACAAGGACATCTTCCACGAGTTCGGATCGGACTTCGTCAAGCGCGTCAACGAGATGGGCGCGGGACGGATCCAGCTCGAGTTGCTGCAGGCGGGCGCGGTCGTGCCGGCCTTCCAGCTCCTGGACGCGGTCAACGCCGGCATCCTCGACGGAGGCCACGGCGTCTCCGCCTACTGGTACGGCAAGAACAAGGCCTTCTCGCTGTTTGGCACCGCGCCGCCCTTCGGCTGGAACGCCAACCAGCTGCTGGGCTGGATCAACTATGGCGGCGGCCAGCAGCTCTACGACGAGCTGGTGCAGGGCGTTCTGAAGCTGAACGTGAAGGGCTTCCTCTCCGGGCCCATGCCGTCGCAGCCGCTCGGCTGGTTCAAGAAGGAGATCAAGACCGCCGAGGACCTCAAGGGAATCAAGTACCGCACGGTCGGGCTGTCGGCCGACGTGTTCAAGGAGATGGGCACCGGCGTCACCATCCTTCCGGGCGGCGAGATCGTGCCCGCGATCGACCGCGGCCTGATCGACGGCGCCGAGTTCAACAACCCGTCCTCGGACAAGGTGCTGGGCTTCGCCGACGTCTCGAAGATCTACATGGTCCAGAGCTACCATCAGGCGCTCGAAAGCTTCGAGATCCTGTTCAACAAGCGCAAGTTCGACGGGCTGCCGGCGGAAGTGCAGGCGATCATCAAGTACGCCGCGGAAGCCGCCTCGGCCGACATGTCGTGGAAGGCGCAGGACCGCTACTCCAAGGACCTTCAGGCCCTGAAGGACGCCGGCGTGAAGGTGCTGCCGACCCCGCGGCCGGTGCTGGAGGCCCAGCTCGCCGCCTGGGACAAGGTGATCGCCGCCCAGACGGATCCGTTCTTCCTAAAGGTCATCGAGAGCCAGAAGGCCTGGGTCAAGCGCGTGGTCGGCTTCACGCAGGAGTACGAGGTCGAGACCAAGCTCGCCTACGAGCACTTCTTCAACCAGGCCTGACGGCCTTGATCGCGGCCGGCCCCCGGGGCCGGCCGCGCCGCTTCCATGGCGCCCCGCCTCCGGCCGAAGGCATGTCTCATGCAGTCCTATCTCCTCGCCGTGGACCGCTTCAACGCGGCCGTGGGCAAGCTGTTCGCGTGGTCGATCGTCGTCCTCACCTTCGTCATCGTCTACGAGGTGGCGTCGCGCCGCATCATGGGCGCCCCGACCACTTGGGCGTTTGACGCCAGCTACATGCTCTACGGCCTGCTGTTCATGATGGCGGGCGCCTACACGCTGTCGCGCAACGGCCATGTCCGCGGCGACTTCCTGTACCGGCAGTGGCGCCCGCGCACCCAGGCCGGCCTCGACCTCTCGCTCTACATCCTGTTCTTCTTCCCCGGCATTTTGGCCATGGTCTACGCCGGCTGGGTGTTCTTCGACCTGTCGTACCAGACCGGCGAAACCAGCTCGTTCTCGCCGGACGGGCTGAAGCTCTGGCCGTTCAAGCTCGTCATCCCGGTCACCGGCGTGCTGATGACGCTGCAGGGCGTCGTCGAGGTCATGCGCTGCGTGATCTGCCTGCGGACCGGCGACTGGCCGCAACGGCTGAGCGACGTTGAGGAGACGGAGCAACTGATCCTCGCCGAGGCCGCGGCCAACAAGGTCGCGGTCGACCCGTCCAAGATCGAACTCGACGAGGCCAAGATATGATCTCGGATCCCATGATGGGCGTGATCATGCTCGCCCTGTTCGTCGTGCTGCTGCTTCTGGGCTTCCCCATCGCCTTCACGCTGATGGCGCTCGGCGTCGGCTTCGGCTTCTACGCCATGGGCGACGTCGTGTTTCAGCTGTTCGTGCAGCGCGCTTACAGCGTGATGTCGAGCGACGTGCTGATCTCGGTGCCGCTGTTCCTGTTCATGGGCTACCTGGTCGAGCGCGCGAACATCCTCGATCGACTGTTCCGCTCGATCCAGCTCGCGGCCGGCGGCCTGCCGGGATCGCTCGCGATCGCGACGCTCGCGACCTGCGCGCTGTTCGCGACCGCCACCGGCATCGTCGGCGCGGTGGTGACGCTGATGGGCCTGCTCGCCTTCCCCGCCATGCTGCGCGCCGGCTACGACATCAAGCTCTCCGCCGGCGTGGTCTGCGCGGGCGGGTGCCTCGGCATCCTGATCCCGCCGAGCGTAATGCTGATCCTCTACGGCGCGACGGCGGGCGTCTCGGTGGTGAAGCTCTACGCGGCCGCCTTCTTCCCCGGCCTGATGCTCGCGGGCCTCTACATGCTCTATGTGGTGGTTCGCGTGATGATCACGCCCTCGCTCGCGCCGAAGCTGCCGCCCTCCGAACGCGCCGCCTCCTACTGGGCGGTGATGTGGGCGCTGGCCACCTCGTTCCTGCCGCTCGCGCTGCTGATCTCGGGCGTGCTCGGCGCGATCATTGGCGGCTTCGCCACCCCGTCCGAGGCCGCCGCCATCGGCGCGCTCGGCGCCATGGTGCTCGCCGTCGCCTACCGGCAGCTCACCTTCAAGAAGCTGCAGGAAAGCGTCTACCTCACCGCCCGCGCCTCGGCGATGGTGTGCTGGCTGTTCGTCGGCTCATTCGTGTTCTCGGCGGTGTTCGCCTATCTCGGCGGACAGTCCGTGGTCGAGAACTTCATCATCGGCCTCGACCTGACGCCGATCCAGTTCCTGCTGCTCACCCAGGTCATCATCTTCGTGCTGGGCTGGCCGCTGGAGTGGACCGAGATCATCGTGATCTTCCTGCCCATCTTCCTTCCGCTGCTCAGCCACTTCAACATCGACCCGCTGTTCTTCGGCATCTTGGTGGCTTTGAACATCCAGACGTCGTTCCTGTCGCCGCCGGTCGCCATGGCGCCGTTCTATCTCAAGGGCGTCGCGCCGAAGCACGTCACGATCAACGAGATCTTCGCCGGCGTGATGCCGTTCCTCGTGATCGTGCTGTTCTCGATGGCGCTGTACTACACCTTCCCCGCGATCGGCCTGTGGCTGCCGAATTATCTCTATGGGGGCGGGGCGAACTGACGGCCTCCAGGTCTCGAGCGGCCGTCAAGCCGATCCGGGACCGCCGCTCAGCCCTCCGCGGCTTCGTCGGCGGCCTCTCGGTCGATGGCCGCCACCTCGGCGACGTCGAAGCCGTACTTGGTCGAGCAGAAGTCGCAGGTCACTTCGATCGCCCCGGCGTCGGTGAGCATGTCGCGGCGCTCCTCGGGCGAGAAGCTCTTCAGCATTCCGCGCACCCGGTCGTGGGAGCAGCGGCAGGCCTCGCGCACGGCGCGGCTGTCGAACACGCGGATCTCGCGCTCGTTGAACAGCCGGATCAGCAGGCGCTCGGGCGCCAGCATGGGGTCGATCAGTTCGTGGTCCTCGACGGTGGCGACCAGCGTCTCCGCCTCGACCCAGGCGTCGTCGACCGGCGTCTCGTCGAACGCCGCGCCCTCCGGCGCGTCGCCGGGGGCGAGGTCCGGCGTGCGCATGCGCTCGGGCGCCTCCGGCAGGAACTGCACCAGCAGCCCGCCGGCGCGCCAGGAGTGGCGGGCGCCGGCCTCGAAGCTCTCGGCGACCGCGAGCCGCACCTTGGTCGGGATCTGCTCGGACTGCTCGAAATAGGTGTGGGCGGCGTCTTCGAGCGATCCGCCCTCCAGCGCCACGACGCCCTGGTAGCGCGAGGCTTCGGAGCCGGTGTCGATGGTCAGCGCCATATGGCCGCGGCCGAGCAGCGCGCCGGCGGACGCTCCGTTCGCCTCCGAGAGGCGGTCGGCGTCGAAGCGGGCGCAGGCGCGCACCTTGTCGGGCGCTTCGAAGTCGACGACGAGCATGCCAACCGGCCCATCCGAGCGGGTCTGCAGCTGAAAACGGCCTTCGAGCTTGAGCGAGGAGCCGAGCAGCACCGTAAGGGCCACGGCCTCGCCGACGAGCTTCGACACCGGCGCGGGGTAGGCGTGGCGCTCCAGCACGCGGTCGATCGCGGGGCCGAGACGCACCACGCGACCGCGGACGTCGAGCTCTTCGATCTGAAACGGCAGGATGCGGTCGTCGCCGTCCTCGCGGAGGACGGAGGGAGAGATGTCGTTCATGGCCGCCTACTTAGGGAGAGAGAGCGCCGGGCGGAAGAGCGCCCGCCGCATGGCCGCCGCCGCCTCAGGCGCCCACAGCGCCGAAGCACCAGGCGAGCACGCCCTTCTGCGCATGGAGACGGTTTTCGGCCTCGTCGAACACCACCGACTGCGGCCCGTCAATCACCTCGTCGGTGACCTCCTCGCCGCGGTGAGCCGGCAGGCAGTGCATGAAGATCGCGTCCTGCGCCGCCTTGCCCATCAGGCGCTCGTTCACCTGGTAGGGCCGGAGCAGGTTGTGCCGGCGCTCGCCATCGGCGTCGCCCATCGAGACCCAGCTGTCGGTGATGACGGCGTCCGCGCCGGCGACGGCCTCCTCCGGGTCGGCGCCGAGGCGCAGGTCCGCGCCCTCGCGCTTCGCCCAGGCGACGATCGCCTCACAGGGCGCAAGCTCCGGAGGGGTCGCGACGTTGATGCGGAAGTCGAAGCGCGCCGCCGCGTGGATCCAGGAGGCGAGCACGTTGTTGGTGTCGCCGGTCCAGGCCACGGTCCGGCCCCGGATCGGCCCCTTGCGCTCCTCGAAGGTCAGGAGATCGGCCATGACCTGGCAGGGATGCGAGACCTTCGTCAGTCCGTTGATCACGGGCACGGTGGCGTATTTCGCAAGCTCCAGCAGCGCGTCGTGCTTCAGCATGCGGATCATGATCGCGTCGACGAAGCGCGACAGCACGCGCGCGGTGTCGGCGATCGCCTCGCGCTCGCCCAGCTCGATCTCCCTGCCGGAGACCATGATGCTCTCGCCGCCGAGGTCGCGGATTCCGACGTCGAACGACATGCGCGTGCGCAGGGAGGGCTGCTCGAACACCATGGCGACGACCTTGCCGGCGAGCGGCTTGTCTGCCTCCGCGGCGGGTGTGCGCCGCCGTCCCTTCATGGCGCGGCCGGCGTCGAGGATCGCGCGGAGCTCCGGCCCCGAAAGATCGGAGAGGTCGAGGAAGTGGTTGGGCGTCGTCATTCGGCGGCTCCCCGCGCAAGCGCGAGTCCCATGTCCCGTTCGATGCGGCTCAGGGCGCGGTCGACCATCCCGATCGCTTCGCCGATTTCGGCCTCGGTCACGATGAGCGGCGGCAGCAGTCGGACGACGTTGTCGCCGGCGCCGACGCTGAGCAGCCGCTCGGCGCGGAACGCGGCGGCGACATCGCCGTTCGGGATGGCGCAGCGCAGGCCGGTGAGCAGCCCCTCGCCGCGCACTTCGGTCACGAGCGACCGATGCGCGTCCACGACGCCGGCGAGCCTCTGCCGCAGCAGCAGGCCCATCCGCCGGACATGGTCGAGGAAGCCTGGCGCCAGCACGACGTCGAGCACGGCGTTGCCGACCGCCATGGCGAGCGGATTGCCGCCGAAGGTCGAGCCGTGAACGCCGGCGGTCATGCCGTCGGCCGCGGCGCGAGTGGCGAGGCAGGCGCCGAGCGGGAACCCTCCGCCGATGCCCTTGGCGATCGCCATCACGTCCGGCGTCACGCCGGACATCTCGTGCGCGAACAGATGGCCGGTGCGGCCGACGCCGGTCTGGACCTCGTCGAACACCAGCAGCAGGCCGGTCCGGTCGCAGATCTCGCGCAGGGCCCGCAGGAACGCCGGCGGGACGAGCCGCACGCCGCCTTCGCCCTGCAGGGGCTCGATCAGGACGCCGGCGGTCTCGGGCGTGATCGCCGCCTCGACGGCGTCGAGATCGCCGAACGGGACCTGGTCGAAGCCTTCGACCTTGGGCCCGAAGCCCTCGATGTACTTGGCCTGGCCGCCGGCCGCGATCGTCGCCAGCGTGCGGCCGTGAAACGCGCCTTCGAAGGTGATCAGCCGAAAGCGCTCCGGCTGGCCGTTGGCGTGGAAATGCTTGCGCGCGAGCTTGATCGAAGCCTCGAGCGCCTCCGCCCCGGAGTTGGCGAAGAACACGACGTCGGCGAAGGTCGCGTCGACCAGCCGCTGGGCGAGCCGTTCTCCCTCCGGAATCCGGTAGAGGTTGGAGACGTGCCAGAGCTTCTGGGCCTGCGTCGTCAGCGCCTCCACCAGATGGGGATGCGAATGGCCGAGCGAATTGACCGCGACGCCCGCGGCGAAGTCGAGGTAGCGCGTCCCGTCGGCGGTCTCCAGCCAGCAGCCTTCGCCTCGCTCGAAGGCGAGGTCCGCGCGCGCGAAAACGGGCAGGAGCGGAGATGGAGACGGGGCGGGGGACACGGGATCGGCCGTCCTTGGCGGTTCGGCGGCGACCGCTGTCATCGTCGCGGGCCGCGCTCCGGGCGTCGGAAAAAAGAAAAGAGCCGCCCAGCCGAGCGGCCCTTCTCCACGATTTGCCGCATGATAGGCGCCGAGGCCCCGCTGTCAATCCGCGCGCGTATGACGCTCTCGGCCCCGCAGCGCCAGAGGCGCCTGTGCGTAAGCAGTGGATAAACCAAAACGCGGGAGCTGGGGAAAACCCCAGTGTTGCAGATCGGACTCTTTACGCTGAGTCGCCGGCTATCGTAGTTTAGACTTCATTAACGCGACGACATTTCGTGGCGACGAGATCCCAGGCGAGTAGGACGGCGGCGACGCCCGAGCGCGCGATCAGCGCGTAACGGCGAAGGCTTCCGGATTCCGCCTGAGACAAAGAGCTTTGGAGGATCCAATGCAGTGGACCGACGAGCGGGTCGAGCTTCTGAAGAAGCTTTGGGCCGACGGCCTCAGCGCAAGCCAGATCGCGGCGGAACTTGGCGGCGTGACCCGTAACGCGGTCATCGGCAAGGTTCACCGCCTCGGCCTGTCGGGCCGCGCTAAAGCGGCCCCGACCGCCGTCGCCCGCATCCGCAAGCCCGTCGCTTCGCCGACGCGCCCGGCGGCGTCTGCCAGCAACGGCGGCGCGTCCCGTCCGCAGCAGCAGCCTGTCTACGCCTCCCGCGGCAACGCCGCGCTGGCGGCGGCCCCCGTGATGGAGGCGCGCCACGTCGCGGCTCCGGCGCCACGCCCGGTCGCGATGCAGCTCGTCGAGACGACGCCTTTCGCCTGCGAGAGCGTGACGATCATGGAGCTCAAGGAAAACATGTGCCGCTGGCCGCTCGGCGATCCGAGCCAGGCCGAGTTCCGCTTCTGCGGCGGACGCTCGACCCCCGGCCACGCCTACTGCCCGCACCATGCGACCATCGCCTACCAGCCGGCCAACGACCGCCGGCGCGACCGCCGGCCGATGATGCCCTCGCACTGAGCCGAGCGACGTTCAAAAAAAGGCCGCCTAGGGCTCAGCCCCGGCGGCCTTTTTTGCGTCCGATCGACTGCGCCGCGTCACACCGCCTTGAGGGCGACGTCGATGTCCTCGAGCAGGTCGGAGACGTCCTCGAGCCCGACCGACAGCCGCAGCATCGCGTCGGAGATGCCAAGTTCCGCGCGGGCCGGCGGGGCAAGACGCTGATGCGTCGTCGTCGCCGGATGGGTCAGGATCGACTTCGCGTCGCCGAGGTTGTTCGAGATCTTCACGACCTGAAGCGCGTTGCCGAAGCGGAAGGCGCCCGCCTTGCCGGCGTCGATCTCGAACGCGACCAGCGTGCCGCCGCCCGCCATCTGCGCCTTCACCAGATCGGCCTGCGGGTGGTCCGCACGGCCGCAGTAGGTCAGCTTCGACACCTTGGGATGGTCGGCGAGGAAATCCGCGACGGCCCCTGCGCTCGTCTGCGCCCGCTCCACCCGAAGCGCCAGCGTCTCCAGCCCCTTCGCCAGCGTCCAGGCGTTGAACGGCGACATGGCGGGACCGGTCTGCCGCAGGAAGTTGTGCAGGTGGTCCATCACGAACTTTTCGGAGCCCAGCACGACGCCGCCGAGCACCCGGCCCTGGCCGTCGATGTGCTTGGTGGCGGAGTAGACCACGACGTCCGCGCCGAGCTTCAGCGGCTGCTGCAGGATCGGCGTCGCGAACACGTTGTCGACCACCAGCCGCGCGCCGGCCTCGTGGGCGATCGTGGCGATCGCCGCGATGTCGTAGACCTGCAGCGTCGGGTTGGTCGGGCTTTCAAGGAACAGCACCTTGGTCTGCGGCCGTATGGCGGCGCGCCACTGCGCGAGGTCCGCCCCGTCGACCAGCGTCGCCGAGATGCCGAAGCGCGGGCAGAGGTCCTCCACGACGTAGCGGCAGGAGCCGAACAGCGCCTTCGCCGCCACCACGTGGTCGCCGGCGTTGAGCTGGCACAGCATGGCGGCGGTCACCGCGGCCATGCCGCTGGCGGTGGCGCGGCCGGCTTCGGCGCCTTCGAGCGCGATCATGCGCTTCTCGAAGGTCGCCACAGTCGGGTTGGAGAAGCGCGAGTAGATGAAGCCGGGGTCCCGCCCGTCGAACCGCGCCTCGGCCGCTTCCATCGTGTCGTAGGCGAAGCCGGAGGTGAGGTAAAGCGCCTCGGACATTTCGCCGTAGCCCGAACGGGCCTCCCCCTCGTGGATCAGGCGCGTGGCCGGCCTGACGGCGCGGTCGAGGGGAAGCGGCGGACGGCTCATGGCGGTGCGACCTTCAGCGAACGGCCGGGTCGCGTTGTGACGCCCCGAACGGGCCTCGAGCGCGCAATCCGGCCTTTTAGCGGGTTGTTTTAACGTGGCGGCAAGCCGGCCGGCCCAAGGAGCCACGAAGAATGGCGTCGGTCGTACTGCGGAGGTGCGCCAGCGTCAACGTTCGCGTACACCGGTCGGATATGCCGGCCGCCGGCGAGACAGCGAAGGGTCCGCGACGTGGAACTGAGGGATGAGCGCCGCGGGGGAATTCTGCCGACCCAGGCGATCGAGCGGCTGATCGCCGACGGCGGTCTCGTTCTGGACGCGCCGGCCGCCGACGACCAGATCCAGCCCGCGAGCCTCGACCTCCGGCTCGGACCCGTCGTCCACCGCGTGCGGGCGAGCTTTCTTCCCGGCGCAGGCCGCACGGTGGCCGAGCGGCTCGACGAGTTCCGGCTGCACACCATCGATCTCCGCCAGGGCGCCGTGCTCGAGACCGGCTGCGTCTACATCGCGCCGCTGATGGAGAGCCTCGCGTTGCCCACGGACGTCGCCGGCGCCACGAACCCCAAGAGCTCGACCGGCCGCCTCGACGTCTTCACGCGCGTGATCGCCGACGGAGCGCGCGCCTTCGACGCCGTGCCCGCGGGCTACCGCGGCCCGCTGTTCGCCGAGATCAGCCCGCGCACCTTCCCTGTGCTGGTGCGGGCCGGCTCGCGCCTGTCGCAGCTCCGGCTCCGCCAGGGCGAGGCCCGCCTCGACGACGCCGCGCTGGCCGCGCTGCAGGCGACGAGCCGGCTGATCGACACCGACGCGCCGGACGTTCACGGCGGCGTCGCGGTCACCGTCGACCTGCTCGGCGCGGACGACGCGATCATCGGCTGGCGGGGCAAGCGCCACACCGGGGTGGTCGACGTCGACGCCCGCGCCATGCAGGACGTCTCGGAGTTCTGGGAGCCGATCCGCGCCGGCCGGTCCGGCCTCGTGCTCGATCCCGGCCAGTTCTACATCCTGGCCTCGCGCGAGGCGGTGCAGGTGCCGCCGGACCACGCCGCGGAGATGACGCCGTTCGATCCGCTCGTCGGCGAGTTCCGCGTGCACTACGCCGGCTTCTTCGACCCTGGCTTCGGCCACGTCGAGGGTCGCGGCGCGGGCGCGCGCGCCGTGCTCGAGGTGCGGAGCCATGAGGTGCCGTTCATCCTGGAGCACGGCCAGAACGTCGGCCGCCTCGTCTACGAGCGAATGCTGGAGCGCCCCCGCACGCTCTACGGCGAACTCGCGACCTCGAACTACCAGGGCCAGGGCCTGAAGCTGTCGAAGCACTTCCGCGCGCCTTGAGCGCGGAAGTGCTGCCGTCTTGGAAAGTCTTCGAACCTCGCTCAAACGCGGCTTATCCCGCTCGATCTGTCGGTGATGTTCGCTCAGCGATAGCTAGCGGTTTCGGCGCGAATGCCGAAGCCTCTTTATCTTCAGCCGAGAAGCGCGCCGGCGCCTCACCTGCCACTGCAACAGCCGCCGCGTAACCCTTCGATATCAGGCCGTATTGTAACGGCGCTCTCCTACCCGCAGTTCGCCCGCGGCTCCGGCGACGGTGTACCCCAGCGCTTGTCCGCCGGGCATGTGAAAAAATGCGAAGCGGTCGGACAGCGCCTGAGCTACGAATGCAGGCAGCCGCGCTTCAGGCCCGAGCGCACGCCAAGCGACGTAGCCGGCACACCGCGGCCCTGGATGGTCCGGCAGCAGGCCGCCTCGCGTCGGCTTAAGCGCGCTCGAGGCGGACCTTGGCGTGCGTTTGACCCATCGCACCACGCGCGCGTTGTCGCCGACGCCGGAGGGAGAGAGGCCTTCCCGCATTTTCGCAGAGGCGATGCTTGAAACCGCCACGGAAGGTAGAGCCGCAGTAGCGCCGGGCGATGCCGGAGCCTCCGGCCTGCTCCGGATTACGGCCTCCATCCCGTTCGGCCGAAAAGTCGTAACGCCGATGCTGGCGCGGTTCCTCGAGGACCATCCGGGACTTCGCATGGAGCTTCGGCTGAGCGACGGCGTCGTCGACATGTGGCGCAGGGCATCAACGTAGCGCTGAGGTCAGGCGACCTGCGCGACAACGGGCTTATCGCCCGTCGGCTCACGAACAATCCGCGAGATCTGTACGCGGCGTCCCGCTACCTCGCGCGAAAGGGAACGCCCGCCACCATGTCGGACCTCCGCGGCCATCAATGCCTCGCCGTCGTAGGTTCCACCCACTGGACGTTCGAACGCGAGGGCCGGCTGGTCAGGCAAGCGATCGGCGGGCGGTTCATGGCGGACAGCGTGGACGCGTTGCTGCAAGCCGCGGTCGAGGGTGGGCATCGTTCGGCTGTCGGAGTGGAACGTCCGTGAGGATGTTGCGGCTGGCCGTCTTGTTCCAATTCGCCTGACCGATAGGGGTAGTCCCGGATCAAGGCATCTGGGGGGTGCTGCCCACCCGGCAGTTCGTCCCCGCAAAGGTGCGGCTGTTCCTCGACGCTTTCGCGGCGCATATGACCGTCCGGTCGGAGGCTTGATCGGCCGGTTCGGCTCTGGGCTGAAATGGCAAATCCGTTCTGCTCCGTACAATGCCGGTTGTCGATGTCTGTCGGCGTGGGTCAAGTTGTGCCGCAAGCCTGTGGCCGCTTGGCGTATCAGCGAAAATTGGCTGGACGCCGATTCCGTTGAAAAACTCGGCCATTGAAGCGATGCAGCGTCGCTGATTCACTTCGCTCTATGAGCGGAGGGCGGCGGCGATGATGGGCGAGCGGCAAGTCGACCAAGCGGCGCTGTTCTATGAGTTCTCTCTCGAGCGGCATGTGCCGCAAGATCACCTGCTGAGGGCGATCGACCGGTTCGTCGACCTGTCAGAGGTGCGGCGGGATCTGGCTCCCTTCTATAGCTCGATCGGGCGTCCTTCGATCGACCCTGAGCTGCTGATCCGGATGCTGCTGGTCGGCTACTGCTTCGGCGTCCGGTCTGAGCGGCGGTTGTGCGAGGAGGTTCATCTGAACCTCGCCTATCGCTGGTTCTGCGGGCTCGGCCTCGACGGCGACGTGCCGGACCACTCGACCTTCTCGAAGAACCGCCATGGCCGCTTCCGCGACAGCGACCTGCTGCGCAAGCTGTTCGAGACGGTCGTCCGGCGCTGCATGGCTGAGGGGCTTGTGGGCGGCGACGGCTTCGCGGTCGACGCCAGCCTGATCCGGGCCGACGCCAACCGTCAGCGCTCGGCGGAAGGCACGGACGAGGTCGACTGGGAAGAGTTGGCCGCGACGCGGCGCGCAGTCCGCGAGTACCTCGACACGCTCGACAATGCGGCCTGGGGCGCGGCGAGCCCGACGACGCCGAAGTTCGTCTCGCGGTCGGATCCGGCCGCGCAGTGGACCGGCGCACACAAGGGCCACGCCTTCTTCGCCTACGCCACCAACTACCTGATCGACCTCGACCACGCGGTGATCGTCGACGTCGAGCCCAGCCGCGCCATCCGGCAGGCCGAGGTCGGCTCGGCCCGTACCATGATCAACCGGACCCAGGACCGCTTCGGGCTCTGGCCCGAGCGGCTCGCAGCCGACAGCGCCTATGGTGCGGCCGAGATGCTCGCCTGGCTGGTGCATGAGCGCGGGATCGAGCCGCACATCCCGGTGTTCGACAAGAGCGCTCGGACCGACGGCACGTTCAGCCGTTCGGACTTCCCCTATGACCACGCCCGCGATCTTTACACCTGCCCGGCCGGGAACGAACTGAGACCTCGCCAGAGGGTCTACCGAACCTCGGCTCCGCTCGTCGACGACGACGGCATGATCCGCTACCGCGCCAGCAAGTTCGACTGCGACGCCTGCTCCCTGAAACCGCAGTGCTGCCCAAACGCGCCGGCCCGGAAGATCCCTCGCTCGATCCACGAGGGCGCTCGCGACATGGCGAGGGACATTGCGAAGACCGACGCCTACACGGCCTCCCGGCGTGAGCGGAAGAAGGTCGAGATGCTGTTCGCGCACCTGAAGCGCATCCTGCGGCTCGACAGGCTAAGCCTTCGAGGGCCATGCGGAGCCCGCGACGAGTTCCTGCTCGCCGCCACCGCCCAAAACCTCAGGAAGCTCGCAAAGATGGTCCTAGCGCCGAGCCCGATCCCGGCCTGAAAAGAGGAAAGGCCGCTCGTCTTCCGGCCGTCAGCTCGGATGCCCCGCCAAGCAACCGACTTCTTCAACGCAATCCGCCATAAGCAGGCCTTTTCAACGTCCGAGGCGCATCAGAAGCGGCGCCACGCGCCGCGAGCAAGCTTTCGGAGCTCGAGGAACAGACCGGGGAGACCATTCGCCTGCCTCATTAGCTAGCCTAATCTGATTGGAACAAGTATAAACTGTTGAAAACATTTATCCTTTTAGGGAAAGGCGTGTTACCGCTAGGGCGTAGCTGACGATCGACGCCGGACCTGTGATGCGCCGCTGGAACCTCGACGCCCTGTTTCGCCAAAGCGCCAAGGCGATAGGCTGCGGCCTCGTCCGGCGCGGGATGTCGGCCGACGCAGCCGGGGACGTCGTCCAGGACGCCTTCGTGCGCCTGATGACCGCCTCGACCAACGACGCGCAGAACGCCCGCCAGGACGATCGGCCGGAGGGCTATCTCGCCATGGTCGCCCGCAACCTCGCGCTCGACGCCGCCCGCCGGGAGCGCATCGCTCCGGTCACGGCCGTTCCCCCCGAAACGCTGTCACTCGCCGCCGATCCGGAACCCTCGTCCGAACGCCGTCTGGTCGATCGGCAGCGCCTCGCGTTGGCGATGGCCGCCCTCGACGAACTGCCCGAGCGCACCCGTCGGGCTTTCGAGCTCAACCGGATGCAAGGTCTCACCCTGGCCGAGGTTGGCCGCGAGCTCGGCCTCTCCACCTCGCGGGCTGGAGCGCTGGTGAAGGAGGCCTACGCCCACCTTCGAAGGCGGACGTCCGCCGGCGCGTGATCGCAGGCGTCGCGGCGCGGCCGAACGAGAAATCCGCTATCTCCGCTCGTTATCGCTAGTGTAAGCGACCGGGCGGCGCCGTGGGCGCAAGGCCTTTTGCGAGCCGGACCGAGGATGGCGGAGCGACTGCGCGAAGACGACGGCCTCTGGAGCGAAGCGCTTGATCTTCTGCTCCGGCTTCAGGCCGATCCCGACAATCCGGTCGCGCGCGAGACCGCGGAGCGGTGGCTCGCGCGCAGCGCGGACCACCGCCGGGTCTGGGGCGAAGCGATCCGCCTGCACGAGCTCGGAGGCAAGGCGCTCACCGCCCGGAGCGCGCTGCAGCCTCGCGCCCTGTCGCGCCGCCGCGTCCTTGCCGGCGGCGGCGCAGCGCTCGCGGCCGGCGCCGCCGGGGCCGTCGTTCTCCCCGGCGCGATCGCGCGGGCAAGAGCCGACGTGGCGACCGGCGTCGCCGAGCGCCGCCAAGTGACTTTGCCGGACGGGTGCCAGGCGGAGCTCGGGCCCGACACCGCCCTGCGGTACGATTTCTCCGAGACCAGCCGGTCGGTCGAGCTTCTCCGCGGCATGGCCTATTTCGAGCCCGCCGCCGGCGCCCGGGCCTTCGTCGCCGCCGCGGCCGGGGTCAAGGCCTCGACCGCGAACGCCGCTTTCGAGATTCGGGAGGAGGCGGGCGTCGTCACCGTCGCCGTGGAGCGCGGGCTCGTCGAGATGCCCACAGCTCTCCGGCTCGGACCGGGAGACTGGTGCGCGCTTGGCGACGACGGCCGCGTGGAGCGGGGCAGCACGCCGATCGACCGGGTCGCAGCCTGGCGCCAGGGGCTGATCTTCGCCGACAGCGACACCTTGGCCTCCGTGGCCGCCCGCGTGGCGCGCTGGAGCGCGGCGCGCGTGATCATCGCGGACACGACCCTGGGCGCAGAGCGGATCAGCGGCGTGTTCGACCCGGCCTCGCCGCTCGACGCGCTCGCTGCCGCGATTGCGCCGTTGGGCGGATCGGCGCGCGCCGTCACCCCCTGGCTGGTGGTGCTGTCCCGCTTCTGAGCCTGCGAAGCTCATTCGCGCAGGAAATTCCGAAGCGCCGTTCGTTCTCGAAAGCGGGGACGGATCGGACGCCGGCGCGCCGCTCCGTCGATCGATCAGTCATCGGGGACGACGGGCGTGACATCGGGACATCGGAACGGACGGGGCGTCGGTGCGCGCCTCGCGGCGAGCTTGCTGGCGGGCGCGGCGCTGACCGCCTCTGGAGGCGCCAAAGCGCAGACGGCGCCCGAACGCCCGTTCTCGATTCCGGCCGGCCGTCTCGGCGACGCGCTCGCTGCTTTCGGGCGTCAGGCCGACCTTCAGCTCGCCTACCGGCCCGATCTCGCCGCGGGCAAGACCACCGCAGGCTTGTCTGGTCCAGCGACTCCGGACGCCGCGTTGCGCCGGTTGCTCGCTGGGACGGGCCTGACCTACCAGCTCACCTCGGCTCGGACCGCCGTCATCACCGCTCCGGCAGCCGCGGCTGACGAAGCGCCGGGCGCGGAGGGCTCGCTGGTGCTCAGTCCCATCCAGGTGACGGGCGCCGGAGGCGTCGCGCCGGCGGACGCGCCTTACGTGACGCCGGCGCCGACCGCGCACATCTCGGCCGAAACGATCGAGCGTTTCCGGGGATCGAGCCCGGCCGACATCTTCCGCGGCACGCCCGGCGTGATGTCGGGCGAGGCCCGCAACGGCGCCGGGGCGATCGACGTGAACATCCGCGGCATGCAGGGCATGGGCCGCGTCGCCACCACGATCGACGGCGCCGAGAACGCCATGACGATCTATCAAGGCTATCAGGGCGTCTCGAACCGCACCTACATGGACCCTGACCTCCTGGGCGGAGTCGACATCATCAAGGGCTCCGACGCGGCGTCCTTCGGCGTCGCCGGTACG
Organism: Methylopila sp. 73B; assembly: GCF_000526315.1. Classification (NCBI taxonomy): domain Bacteria; kingdom Pseudomonadati; phylum Pseudomonadota; class Alphaproteobacteria; order Hyphomicrobiales; family Methylopilaceae; genus Methylopila; species Methylopila sp. 73B. Next base: position 3,069,053 of record NZ_JAFV01000001.1, read on the forward strand.
GTCGCGATGCGCACGCTGAACGCCTCGGACCTCGTCGAGGATGGGCGGGACTACGGCGTGCGGGTGAAAGGCGGCTTCGGAACCAACACGACCAAGCCGACCGACAACGCTCGGGGCGGCTACAGCTGGCCGAGTTGGGCCGGCGCACCGGCCGTCGCCACGCCGTCGTCCGATGGCATGGACAGGCCAGGCTTCCTCCAGCCGAGCAGCGGTTTCGGCAGCGCCGTCGCAGCTGTGAAGCAGGAGAACTATGAGCTGATCGGCGGCTTCGCCTATCGCAAGCAGGGCAATTACTTCGCCGGTAAGAATGGAGGAGACGGCGCGAAGCCCGTCCATACCGGGCCGAGGACGATCTGCAGCTCGACCGGCTGGTGCCAGGACTGGACCGATTACGTCGAGAACGGCGGCCTCACGAACTACCGCGCCGGCGAGGAGGTGCTCAACACGCAGCTCGAGACCCAATCCTGGCTCTTCAAGGGCACGGTGCGGTTCGACGACGACCAGAGCCTGCAGGTGGGCTACACCGGCTTCCGCGCGGACACGGGTTCGCAGTTCGCTTCGCGCCTCACCAGCGAACGCGCGCAACCCTACCAACTGGCGCTGTCCTCGAAGACCGACCTCGACACGCTGACGAGCCGCTATCGTTGGGCGCCGGCCGACAATCCGCTGATCGATCTCAAAGCGAACGTTTACTGGAGCCAATTGGAGGTCCGCGGCCCTAACCCTGTCTCCTACACCGTCTACAAGCGTGGCGATTTCCGGCCCGGCTCCGACACCGACATGTGGGGCGGCGAAATCTCCAACCTGTCGAAGCTCGACCTCGCTTACGGTGATCTCGACCTCACCTACGGAGTCGCCTACCGCGGCGAGGACACTCGGCCGGGCAAAGGCACCCGTGCGGTTATGTCTTGGCTCGATCCCCGCGACGCCGTGCGCAACGAAGCCGCCGGCTTTGTGAAGTCGTCGTTCAAACCGGTCGACTGGCTGACGCTCAACGGCGGCCTGCGTTACACGCATTTTTGGTCGAAGGACCGCAACGACCCGGGTGAGGACTGGGATCGCGGCTACGACTACCGCGTCAAGCGCAGCGAGGGCGGCTTCAGCCCGTCGGTCGGCGTGACGGTCGAGCCGCTCTCGGGGGTTCAGCTCTACGCGAACTACTCCAGCACGCTGCGCGCCCCGAGCATCATCGAGGCCGCGACCGGCTTCTCCATGGGCGTCAGCCCGAACGTCAAGCCGGAACGCTCCCGCAACTGGGAGGTCGGAGCAAACTTCCGCAAGGAAGGCCTGTACTCCGTCGGCGACAAGGGAATGGTGAAGCTCAGCTACTTCAACTGGGACGTAAAGAACTACATCTCCCGGCGCTTCACGGCCTACGAACTCAACGGCATCACCGTGTCCGGCATGCAGATCTTCAACATCGACAGGGCGAGATTCGAAGGTCTCGAGTTTTCCGGCGTCTACGAAAACGCAGGTTTCAAGGCTGAGCTTACGGCGAATTATTATCTCGACGTCACCTTCTGCCGCACTGCGGATGCGTGCGAAAGCAAGTCGCTTTACTCCGACTACAGCACGAACCATGTGCCTCCGGAGTATTCGCTCAGCCTGACGGCCTCGCAGGAGTTCTGGGACACGCTCACCCTCGGCGGCCGCATCCAGCATGTGGGCAAGCGCGCCATCGGCCATGGCGACGCCACCGCGCAGGGATTGAGCCAATTCATCGCCTTGGTGGACTGGAAGCCCTACACGCTCGTGGACGTGTTCGCCGAATACAAGATCAACGAGTATTTCACAGCGAACGTCGGAATCGAGAACCTTACGGACAAATACTACGTCGATCCGCTGTCTCTCGTTCTACAGCCAGCGCCCGGCCGGACCTTCACCGCCTCGCTCACCGCAAAGTTCTGAGTCGGCCCGTCCCGGACCAAGCTCTCCAGCCCGGAAAGTCGAATGAAAACGCTCGATCTCGTCAGCCAAGCCAACAGCCTCTCGAAACGTCTGAAAACGGAAACCGCCGCGCAGCACGCGGCGCTGGACGCGGCAATCATGGCGGGGCGGCCGTTCGCGAGCCTCGACCTCTATGGCCGGTTCCTCGATGTGCAGCGCGCCTTCCACCGCGACGTCGACGCGCTCTATGGCGACCCGGAGCTGATCCGGCTCGTTCCGGGGCTGCCTGCGCTGCGCCGCCTGCCGCTGATCGTCCGGGACTTGGCCGATCTCGGCCTGCCGCCGCGGGAGGAGGCCGACGCCCCCGCTTTCGCCCATGGCGAGACACACGACCTCGCCGAGGCGCTTGGCTGGCTTTACGTGGCGGAAGGTTCCAATCTCGGCGCGGCGTTCCTGCTCAAGCAGGCGGCGAAGCTCGGCCTGTCCGAAAGCTTCGGCGCGCGGCATCTTGCGCCTGCCGCCGACGGGCGCGGCCTGAGCTGGCGGAGCTTCGCCGCGGCGCTCGACGCCGCCCCGCTCGACGCCTCAGCCGCACGCGCCGCGAGCGGCGCGCAGGCGGCCTTCGCGCGCATCCGAAGCCGGGTGGCGAAAGCCTTCTGAGCCATGAGTCGGACGGCCTCGATCGGAGCGAGCGCGACCGATCACGACGTCCTGCGCTGGACGGCGGCCGCGCTTTGGATCGTCGCCCTGCACGTGGGCGTCGCATGGTGGGCCTTGCTCTCTCCGCCGATCGCCCTGCCTCCGGGCCCGCCGCCGGCGATCATGATCGACCTCGCGCCCCTGCCCGAGTCGGTCGCGACCGACGCCGAGCAATCCGCGCCGGATGAAGTGTTTGCGGAAGCCGCCGAGGCGGCGGCGGCCTCGCGGTCCGAAGCCGTCCCCGACGAGGCTGAGACCGAGGAGCCTGACGAGGTCGCGGAGGCGACGACCGAAGACGCGGTCGAACCGGAGTTGCCCGAGCTCGATGCGGTCGAGGTTCCGCTTCCCACGGCGCGGCCCGAAGTGCGCCGAACCGCCGAAGAGGCGCCGCCGCGGCCAAAGCCCAAGAAGCCCCGTGCGCAGCCCCCGGCTCCGAGCGCTCCGCGTCAGGCCTCCGCCGACAGGGAGCAGGCGAGCGCGCCGGTCGCGCTGTCGGACCGAACCGCCGCCTCCGCGAGCGCGTCCGGCGCCGCCGGCGAAAGCCCCGTCACGTGGCAGGCCCGCCTGATGGCGCACCTCGAGCGGCGCAAGCTCTATCCCTCCGCCGCTCGCGCCCGCGGGGAGACGGGGACGGCCTATGTGCGGTTCCGCATCGACGGCGAGGGCAACGTGCTGTCAATCTCGCTCGCCCGCTCGTCCGGCCATTCCGAGCTCGATCAGGCCGTTCTGGCGCTGGTCCGGCGCGCCTCGCCTGTGCCCGCGCCGCCGCCGCAGGCCCGGCGCATGATCACGGCGCCGGTGCAGTTCAGCGTACGTTGAGCACGGTCCTGCTACTCAGAAATGGACGCACTTCAGTCCATTCCGGCTCGGCGGCAGGCCCCGGAGGAGTCGATGCGCCATGAGGAGGTACGCGCGACCGCCACGGTCAACGAGTTCCCTCCATTCGGCCAACAGCGGCCGAGCGTCAGTCAGCCGGGCACAATTTCGCCAACCTGAGGCGACGTGGAGCATCGTATGCTGCAACCCCTCATTCTCTGAGGCTGGAAATTTTTCCTGAGCGGGGTTCGATGGTTTTTCAAGCCGTTCCGCCGCACCCGCCGTCAGGCCAGCATCGGGTCGACGATCGCGCTGAAGCGCTCGAGAGTCAGCGCCCCCTGCTCCTTCCGCCCGCCGCTGAAGAAGAAGGTCGGGGTGCCCGTCACGCCGGCGACCGCGCCGCCGCGGGCCACCGTGTTGACGTCGTCGAGCAGCTTCTGGTTGGAGAGACAGGCCTCGAAGGCCTCGTTGGTCATGCCGACCTGCTTCATGACCCGCTTGAGCTCCGCGACCGGATCGGGCGCGTGCGCCCAGGTTTCGGAGCTGCGGTAGAGCAGGTCGATCGTCGAATACCAGCGATCCTCCGGCGCGCAGCGCGCCAGCATGAAGCCGCCGGCCGCGAGCGCGTTCGTCGGGAACTCCCGCATGACGAAGCGGATCTTGCCGGGATCGACGTACTTCGCCTTGATCTGCGGCCAAGTGTTGAGGTGGAAGTTCAGGCAGTGATGGCAGGTGATCGACGCGTATTCGATCACCTTGACCTTGGCGTCGGCCGGTCCGAACGCCTGTTCGGGGAGCGGCCCCGGCTTGGCGAGAGCGGCCTCGTCGACGGTTTGCGCCCGCAACGGCGCGACGCCCAAGGCAAGGCTCAGCGGGGCCGCGCCCATGGCGGCGAGCAGCGTTCGACGGCTTTGGCCGATCATCCTTCATCCTCCCGAGTTTCACGCACACCGTGACGCCATCGCGGGGCGCCGGTTCAAGAGGGCGGAGATCACGAATAGGCGAGCGCTCGATTTGCCCCCGGGGGGTCCATCGGTCGTCGGACGGCGGCGAACCGCCGCGCTTCACGTCTTCGAGCGGTCGCCCGGGACCGCCGCGCCGCATGCTATCCGGGGCCCTCGGCGCATCGCCGACCGTCATCAACTCCGGAACCCGACCTTGTCCGCTGAAAAGCCCCTGTCCGCAGGCCGCCTGCGTCCGTTGCCTCTTGTCATCTTCAGCTCGCGCTGGCTCCAGCTGCCGCTCTATCTCGGCCTGATCCTCGCGCAGTGCGTCTACGTGTTCCAATTCCTAAAGGAGCTGTGGCACCTCGTGAGCCACGCCACCTCCTTCACCGAGCAGCAGATCATGCTGACCGTGCTCGGCCTGATCGACGTCGTGATGATCTCGAACCTGCTCGTGATGGTGATCGTCGGCGGCTACGAGACCTTCGTGTCGCGCCTCGGCCTCGCCGGCCACCCCGACCAGCCAGAATGGCTGAGCCACGTCAACGCCGGCGTGCTGAAGGTGAAGCTCGCCATGGCGATCATCGGCATCTCGTCGATCCACCTCCTGCGCACCTTCATCGAGGCCGGCAAGATCGGCGTGCCCGGCGGGCTCACCTCCGAAGGCGTGATGTGGCAGACCATCATCCATTCGATCTTCATCCTCTCGGCCATCGGCATCGCCTTCGTCGACAAGATGACGCAGCAGGAGCACTGAGCGGCGCGCAGGCTCCGGGCGTCGCCGCGGCCAGGGTTGATTCCGCCAGCGTGATCGGGCGATGACTCCTGCGGTCCATCCGCGCCGCAGGAGACCCGAGCCATGATCTCAGCCCGCCTCTCGCCCGCCGTCGCGCTCTCCTTGCTCGCCTTCGGCCCGACCGCCGCATCGGCGCAGGACGCCCCCGAGGTCTGGAACTCCGGCTACCAGATGGGCGCGCACTGGGCGGCGGTCTCCACCAAGGGCGGCGACGTGCTCTCGTTCTCCTGCGGCGAGGGCGGCGGGCCCCATGTCCAAAAGGGCGCCTCGGCGCGCGTGGTGCTGGCCTCCATCAAGGGCCAGGCCGCGACGCGCCAGACAGTCGAGGCGCAGTTTGTCGCCGACGGCCTCGCGGTCGCCTTGCCCATGACCGCGTCGGAGGGCGAACTGACGCTTGGCCAAGGCGCCGACCCCGCCGCCCTGGCCAAGCTTGTTGGCGCTCTTCGGACCGCCAAGGCCGTGTCGGTCGCGATCGAGGGCGTCTCCACGTCCTTCGCATCGACAGGATCAAGCGAAGCGCTCGAAGGCGTCGCCGGCTGCGCCAAGGCGCAGGCGAAACCGTAACCGGCGGGGCCCTCACTCGGCCTGAGTGGGCCTCTCGCCCCAGCGCTCCTCGAACACCACGTCGTCGAGCGGCGACCGTCGCGCCCAACGCCGCGCCTCGAGCTCGGGCCGGACGAAGAGTTCATCGACGTAGCCCACGCAGAGATAGGCGACGACCACGGCGCGCTCCGGCACGCCGAGCAGAGGCTTCAGATCCTCCGGGTCGAAGATGCTGACCCAGCCGACCCCGACCCCCTCCGCCCGCGCCGCGAGCCACAGGTTCTGCACGGCGCAGACCGTGCTGTAGAGGTCGGTGTCGCGCTGGTGCGTGCGGCCGAGGACCTGCGGCCCGCCGCGGTCCCGGTCGCAGGTGACGCAGATGTTGAGCGGCGCGGTCAGGATGCCTTCGAGCTTCAGGCTGCGGTAATGATCGCCGCGCGCGCCCTCGAACCGTTCGGCGGCTTCCGCGTTGCGAAGCGTGAACGCCTCGTGGACGCGGCCGCGCGTCTGCGGATCGCGGATGAGGATGAAGTTCCAGGGCTGCATCAGCCCGACCGAGGGCGCGGCGTGGGCCGCGGCGAGGATGCGCCGCAAGACGTCGTCCGGCACCGGGCGCGCCGAAAACTCGTTCCGCACGTCGCGGCGGGTCTCGATGGCGCGGTAGACGGCGCCCCGCTCGGCTTCGGAGAACGCCCCCGCCGGCGCAAGGTCCGAGGTCTGGTCGCCCTGCGGCAGGGGCATCGGAGACGTCACGGCAAGCGACATCGCTTTCGCTCCTCTTCAGCGAATGCAACGCCCCTCCCGCCGTCCGCGCGGTCATGGCTCTGGCGTCCGGCCGGTCTTCTGGCTCGGGATCGTCCCGGGCGCGGCGCCTTCCCGGCCTTGTCGGCCAGTGGCGTCATGCCGTCCCGGTCCCCCTCACAGCGTCGGGCACGCCGCGGGTTCGCACCGCGTTTCCGATTCTCCCGCTCGCGCGGGCACCGAACGATGCGGATGCTAGCCGCCCGCGCCGCGACGGCCAAGCCGCCGATGGTCGTGGACCCAGCGCGCCGCACGTCGCGCGGCGCGCCTCACAGGGGCCTGTCGTGCGGCGGGCGGGAACAATCACCTGCGGCGCGACCCGCTCGTTGGCGGCGTCAGGATGCCGGGACAGTTACGCCTGCGGTGCCCCTATCGTTCGGGCAATGCGGATGTCCGTTCGTGTTGTCGAAGATCATCTTGTCGGCGACGTTGGTCGGCGTTCTCGCCAGCCTGTTCCGCGTGCGGAACGCTGTTGAATGATCGGCGCAGGCCGTGTCCCCCGACAGCCCGAGCCCGCCGACCGCGGTGTTGCCGCTGTAGAGACCAAGTCCGCCGCCGAAGGTGATCGTGCCGCCGACGCGCTTGCCGATCAGCGGGTCCTCCGGCGTTCCGAACTTGGCGTAGTCGCCGTCGTAGACGGCGTCCCCATCCAGCGGGTTGCCCGCCGCGAGACCGAAGAGGGGATTGCCGCCGCTCGGGCTGCCCTGCACCCAAGGGTACAGCATCGCCGTCGAGATCGGCGCACCGTCAAGGCTGAGGCCGTTCGCGGTGAACGCCTTGGCGGCGGCGATCTGACGGCTGAGCAGCCATTGGGATCCAACGGTCGGTCCTGAGTAGGCGACGGCGCACACCGTCCCGCTACGGTTCACCACGACCGCCCAGTAGTGGTTGTTCAAGCCGGTGGAATCGACTTCGTCGGCCTGGAGAAGCGCTGATCTCAGCGCCGCGTGAGTGACCGGGCAATCTTCGGCTTGAGCAGCGTCGACATGCGCGACGGCGGCAAAGCCAGCCACGGTCAGCGTGCACGCAAACGCGCGCCCCATTTTCTGCAAGTTCATGGCGTTTCCCCGGAAAGTGTCGTTGTTTGAAGAACTGCATTCGCAGTCGACGCGTCAGCAAAAGCACGTCAACGCACAGGGCCGACCGTGTCGACCGGGCATCTCAACTATTCACGCAACAATTCGGGGGATATTAATCAGCCAGATGGGTATCCAAACAAAGACCAACGGTGGAAGGGAAGCTCCGCCGGCTGCTTTTGTCAATCAAAATTGGTAGCGAAAGACAACCTACGTGCTTTTGAACTCGTCCGGATTGGATGGCGTTTGGGTCGGCTTCACGGCCCGCGGCCGACGGGCCGTGAGGCCGACGGTCGCCGCCAGAAGGGCGCGGCCTCGCTTTCGCAGAGTTGAAGTCCGCGCCCCAAGCGGAGCGGCTTACGCCACGAAGGACCCGCCGAGTTCGTCCTCGATGTGCGCGCGGACGATCGCCTCGAAGCTGTCGTCGGCCTTGAAGCCGAGCTCGGCGGCGCGCTTCGCCTCGAAGGCCTCCGGCCAGCCGGACACGATCTTCAGCACGGTCGCGTCGGGCTCCCGCTTGATGCGCGAGGCGACCGCGTCGCCGGCGACGGCCTTCAGGCCCTCGATCATCTGGCCGACCGTCACTTCGACGCCCGGCAGCGTGATGTTGCGGCGCGGGCCGACCGCGGCGCCGTCGATCTCGGCGGCGTGGATCAGGAACTGCACTGCGGCGCGGGGGCTCGCCAGCCAATGGCGCACGTCGTCGCCGACGGGGAGGATCGCCTCGATGCCGGACAGCGGCTCGCGGATGATGCCGGAGAAGAAGCCCGAAGCCGCCTTGTTGGGCGCGCCCGGCCGCACGACGATGGTGGGGAAACGCAGCCCAACGCCGTCCACGAAGCCCTTGCGGGTGTAGTCGGCGAGCATGAGCTCGCAGCATGCCTTCTGCGCGCCGTAGGAGGTCAGCGGCGTCAGGTGGAAATCGTCCGGGATGTACTCGGGGAACGGCGCGCCGAACACGGCGATCGACGAGGTGAAGACCAGGCGGGGGACGTAATTGGCGTGGCGGATGGCCTCCAGCAGGTAGCGGGTGCCGTCCATGTTGATGCGCCACCCCTTGTCGAAGTCGGCCTCGGCCTCGCCGGAGACGATCGCCGCGAGGTGGAAGATCACGTCGGGCTTGTCGGCTGTCAGCTGCGACGCGGTCGCCGGCTCGGAGAGATCGGCCGCCGAGACGTTGACCGGGAACGCCGCGCCTTCGGGGGCCTTGGGGACAACCACGTCGACGAGGTCGAGCCGCTCGATGGTCCGGCCGGCGAGAGCGCCCTTGGCGACGAGTTTTTCGGTAAGCTTGCGGCCGACCATGCCGGCGGCGCCGATGACGAGGATATGCATTGTGTCTGTCCTGCTTACTGGGCGGACCATCGAGAGCCCGTTTGGAAATCTCAATCAGAGCGACGAGGTTGGGCGTGCGGTGAGACGCCAACCTGCGGTCGGCTCCTCGGCGTGGGGGGTCTGACGTCAGGCGCCTGGACCTCCTCATGCTGGTGAGCCCGCGTCAGCGGGCGTCTCGAAGCACGCGCACCCTCTTCTAAAGTCTCATGCGCTAGCCGGCCACCTAGATCGCAAAGCCGCCGTCGACGAAATGGAGGTGGCCGGTGACGAAGCTGGACTCCTCGCTGGCGAGATAGACCGCGAGCGCGGCGACTTCCCGGCCCTCGCCGAGCCGGCCCATGGGTTGGCGGTCCACGAAGGCCTGCCGGACCTCGGCCAGCGGCTTGCCCGACGCCGCCGCCTGTTCGGTCATGCGCTGCTCGAGCGAGGGCGACTGCACCGTGCCCGGGCAGATGGCGTTGGCGCGCACGCCGGAGCGCACGAAGTCCGCGGCGACGCCCTTGGTGAGGCCGACCACCGCCGCCTTGCTGGCGTTGTAGACGTAGCGGTTGGGCACCGCCTTCGCGACGCCCGCGACCGAGGCGACGTTCACGATCGAGCCTCGCCCGCGCTCCAGCATGCCGGGCAGTACGGCGCGGATCGTCCGGTGCATGGAGCGCACGTTGACGTCGAAGGCGAGGTCCCAGTCGGCGTCCGTGCAGTCGAGGATCGAGCCGGCGTGGACGACGCCCGCGGCGTTGGCGAGCACGTCGAAGGGCCCGTGCGCCGCGACCAGCGCAGCGACCGCCGCGCCGTTGCGCACGTCGAGCGCGGAGGTCACGGCGCCTGCGAGATCGGCGAGCTTGGCGGCGTCGAGATCGGTCGCGACCACCTCCGCGCCCTCGGCCAGGAACGCCTCGGCGATCGCGCGCCCGATGCCCTGCCCCGCCGCCGTCACCAGCGCGCGCTTGCCCTTCAGCCTGTCGGCCACCGCCGCCTCCCTCTCACAGCTCCGCGCGGATGTCTTCGAGCCGACGCGTCTGCCGGCCGCCCGCATCGAAATTGGCCGGCTCCAGCCAGCGCTCGAAAGCCGCCTTCACGCGCGGCCAATCCTCGTCGGTCATCGCGAACCAGGCGGTGTCGCGGCTCCGGCCCTTGACGATCATGTGCTTAAGAAAAACGCCCTCGAAGCGGAAGCCGAACCGGAGCGCCGCCGCGCGGGAGGGCGCGTTCAACGCGTCGCACTTCCACTCGTAGCGCCGGTAGCCGAGGTCCTCGAAGACGTAGCGCGCCATGAGGTGCATGGCTTCCGTCGCCGCGGGCGTGCGCTGCAGGAGCGGCGAGAACAGGATCGAGCCGACTTCGATCACACGGTGGTTCGGCTCAATGCGCATGTAGGAGGCGCGGCCGATCGCCCTGCCCGTCGCAGCGTCCCGGATCGCGAGAAAGACGGGGTCGGCGAGGCCCGCGGTCTTGGCCAGCTCCGCGGCGAGCGACTCCTCCGAGGTGAAGGGTCCGTTGAACAGGTAGGTCCAGAGCCCTGCGTTCTCAGCGCCCGAGACCACCGGGAACAGGTCGGCCGCGTCCACGCCCGGGTTCGGCGGGGTAAGGCGGACGAAGCGCCCTTCGAGCGTGGTCGCCGCCGGACGCAACGCCGGCTGCGCATAGGAAACGGCGAGACCGACGGGCTGTTCGGCTGGCGGCATGACGGGCGACCTTCGCGCGAAAAGGGGCGCTGTCCGCGCCCCCACACGCTTCAGTGGTTGTCGCGCGGCACGCCCATGGACTGGGCGACGCGTTGGTACTTCACCGCCGGCTTCAGCACCATGCCGTTGTCGAACTGGTCGACCATGCTGCGCTGGATCTCCTGCCACGGCGTCTGGTGCTGCGGGACCGGGAAGCCGCCCTTGGCCGCGAGCTCCGCCCGGCGGCGGTTCAGCTCCTCGACGGGCAGGAGGATGTTGGCCTCGCCCTTCCCGAGGTCGATGCGCACCCGGTCGCCGGTCTGCAGGATCGACAGCCCCCCGCCGGCCGCCGCTTCGGGCGAGGCGTTGAGGATCGAGGGAGACCCGGAGGTGCCGGACTGGCGGCCATCGCCGATGCAGGGCAGCGCGTGGACGCCCCGTTTGATGAGCTCGGCGGGCGGCTGCATGTTCACCACCTCGGCGCCGCCGGGATAGCCGATCGGCCCCGTGCCGCGGATGAACAGCATGCAGTTCTCGTCGATCCCGAGCGACGGGTCCTCGATGCGGTGGTGATAATCCTCCGGCCCTTCGAACACGATCGCCCGACCCTCGAAGGCCTCGGGGCTTTCCGGGTTCGAGAGGTAGCGCAGGCGGAACTCCTCGGAGATCACCGAGGTCTTCATGATGGCGTTGTCGAACAGGTTGCCGCGCAGCACCAGGAAGCCCGCTTCGGCCTTCAGCGGCGCGTCGAACGGCATGATCACGTCGGCGTCGAGGGTCAGCTTGCCGCGGCAGTTGTCGCCGATCGACCGGCCGTTGACCGTGATCGCGCTCTCGTGGATCAGGCCCTTCTCCATCAGCGCCGCGACCACCGCCGGCACGCCGCCGGCGCGATGGAACTCCTCGCCGAGGTACTTGCCGGCCGGCTGGCAGTTCACCAGCAACGGCACCTTGTGGCCGTAGGTCTCCCAGTCCTGCACGTCGAGCTCCACGCCGATGTGGCGGGCGATGGCGTTGACGTGGATCGGGGCGTTGGTGGAGCCGCCGATCGCGGAGTTCACCACGATCGTGTTCTCGAAGGCCTCGCGGGTCAGGATGTCGGAGGGCTTCAGGTCCTCCCACACCATGTCGACGATGCGCTTGCCGGTCTCGTAGGCGATCTGGCCGCGCTCGCGGTAGGGCGCGGGGATGGCGGCGCAGCCCGGCAGCGTCATGCCGAGCGACTCGGCCAGCGCGTTCATGGTCGAGGCCGTGCCCATCGTGTTGCAGTGGCCGACCGAGGGCGCCGAGGAGGCGACCAGCTCGATGAAGCCGTCATAGTCGAGCTTGCCCTCGGCCATCAGCTGGCGGGCGTGCCAGACGATGGTGCCGGATCCGGTGCGCTCGCCGTTGAACCAGCCGTTCAGCATGGGGCCGCCGGAGAGCACGATCGCCGGGATGTTCACCGTCGCCGCCGCCATGATGCAGGCGGGCGTGGTCTTGTCGCAGCCGGTGGTCAGCACGACGCCGTCGAGGAAATAGCCGTAGAGCGTCTCGACCAGGCCGAGGTAGGCGAGGTTGCGGTCGAGGGCGGCCGTCGGGCGCTTTCCCGTCTCCTGGATCGGATGCACCGGGAACTCGAAGGCGACGCCCCCGGCGGCGTTGATGCCCTCGCGGGTGCGCTTGGCGAGCTCGATGTGGTGGCGGTTGCAGGGGCTCAGATCCGAGCCGGTCTGGGCGATGCCGATGATCGGCTTGCCGGACTGCAACTCCTCGCGGGTCAGGCCGAAGTTGAGGTAGCGCTCGAGGTAAAGCGCTGTCATTCCAGGATTTTCGGGGTTGTCGAACCACAGCTGCGAGCGGAGCTTGCGCTTCTGGCCGGGCTTCAGCAGACGGACGTCGTCGCCGCTCTCGGCGTGGCCGTCGATGCTGCCGTGTCCGTTCCCGCCCTTGCCGTTGCTCGACATCTCGCGCTCCCTCACACCCCGCGCGCGACGTCTTCCGCGCCGCATCGCGTTTCGAATGGCTTCAAAGTGGGCGGAGAATGCTCCGGCGAATGCGGCGGATCAAGGACAATCGAACAAAAGTTCGGTTTCTGAAAACAAGTCTCAAGCCCTGCCGGACGCAACGAAAACGCCCGCTCCCTCGCGGGAACGGGCGTTAACGCCAGGCGACACGGGTTAACGCGCGCCGCTTATTGGTTAACTTGGGGTTAACCGCGGGTGTTCGTCGGCCCGAGCGGCTTGCCGTCCTTCGACCGCGTCTGGTCGCTCGGCGCGCCGCCCATGTCCTTGCGGGTGTCGTCGGCCGCCTTCTGGTCCTGAAGATAGGTGCGACCGTTGGTTGACTGAGTGCCAGTGGTGCTGCCGCCCGGGGCGGCTTCCGCGGCGCCGGTGGGCGCGCCGGGGTCCATACGGGTCTGGTCGGACTGGCGCTGGTCGTTCAGGTAGGTCTGGCCGTTGGTCGACTCGGCGCTGTTGGGGCTCTGCGCCATGGCGGCGGGAGCGACGGCGAACGAGGCGGCGATGAGGCCGGCGAACAGGCCGTGAGCAAACTTGGTCATGTTAAATCTCCTTACGAGAGTTGGCCGTCACGTTGGTCGGTCATTATCTATGGAGATCAGGCCGCGGAGCGGCGCTGACCGTCGTGCCGACCTTCGGCGAATTCTTCGATGATCTTGGCGTTAAACGCCGGAATGTCGTTCGGGTTGCGCGAGGTCACGAGGCCTTGATCGGTAACGACTTCCTCGTCCGAAACGATCGCGCCGGCGTTCTTGAGATCCTGCTGGATCGACTTGAAGCCCGTCATCTTGCGGCCCTTCACCAGGCCCGCGCTGATCAGCACCTGCGGGCCGTGACAGATCGAGGCCACCGGCTTGCCGGCTTCGAAGAAAGCGCGGGCAAAGCTAAGAGCTTTGTCATCGACGCGAAGGGCGTCGGGGTTGAACAGGCCGCCGGGGATCAGCAGGCCGTCGAACGACCCCGCGTCCGCGGAGGCAAGCTCCTGGTCGACCCTGACCTTCTGGCCCGGCTTGTCGTGCTCGAAGCCCTGGATTTCGCCGGACTTCGGGCTAACGACCGTGATCACGGCGCCGGCCTCCTTGAGGGCCTTCACCGGCTCGGTCAGCTCGACCTGCTCGAAACCGTCGGTGGCGAGCACGGCGATGCGACGCCCGTCGAGGCGATTGGCCATGATGAAACTCCTTGAATTGTCGGCGTAAGAACGCTTTGAAGCGCGTCCGCGGCGCGTCACGCGCTTGTTGCAAATACAACCCAGAGCGGCGGGCGATCGTTCCCCCTCTCGCCATGCAAGCGAGCATTTCAGTGATGCGTATGAACACCCTCACGACCGTCGCGGCCTTCGACCGCATCGGCGAGGAAAACGCCTTCGCCGTGCTCGCCCGCGCCACCGCCCTTGCGGCCCACGGGCGCGACATCGTCAATCTCGGCATCGGCCAGCCGGACTTCCCGACGCCGCCGCATGTGGTGGAGGCGGCGGTCAAGGCGCTGCGCGACGGCCACCACGGCTACACGCCGTCGGTCGGCATCCTGCCGCTGCGCGAGGCGGTGGCCCGCGACCTCGACCGCCGCTTCGGCGTCGCCGTAGATCCGGACCTCGTGATGATCGTGCCGGGCGGCAAGGTGACGATGTACGCCGCCATCCGCCTGTTCGGAGAGCCCGGCGCGGAGATCCTCTACCCGGACCCCGGCTTCCCGATCTACCGCTCCATGATCGAGCACACCGGCGCGACGCCGATCCCGGTTCCGGCGCGTGAGGAGAACGGCTTCGCCTTCTCGGCCGACGAGCTGCTGGCGCTGATCACGCCGCGGACCCGGCTGATCATCATCAACTCGCCCGCGAACCCGACGGGCGGCGTGACTCCGGCCGAGGAGATCGACAAGCTGGTGGCTGGCCTCGAGGCCCATCCGCACGTGGCGATCCTGTCGGACGAGATCTACGACCAGCTGATCTTCGATGGGCTCGAGCATCGCACGCTGCTCGCCTACCCCGAGATCCGCGATCGGCTGATCGTGCTGAACGGCTGGTCCAAGACCTACGCCATGACCGGCTGGCGGCTGGGCTGGTCGATCTGGCCGAAGGCGCTTTACGACGACGTCCGCAAGCTCGCGGTCAACGCCTGGTCCTGCGTCAACGCCGCGACCCAGTATGCGGGCATCGCGGCGCTCGACGGCCCGCAGGACGCCGTCGAGCACATGCGCGCCGAGTTCGACAAGCGCCGCGCGTTGGTGACCGAGGGGCTGAACGCGCTGCCGGGCGTCAGCGCCGTGACGCCCAAGGGCGCCTTCTACGCCTTCCCGAACGTCAGCCGGACCGGATGGAAGGCGAAGCCGCTCGCCTCCGCCCTGCTGGAGGAGGCTGGCGTCGCCGTCATCGGCGGACCGGATTTCGGCGTGCACGGCGAGGGCTACATCCGGCTGTCCTACGCCAACTCCGCCGCGAACATCTCCCGCGCGCTGGAGCGCATGCACGCCTTCCTCAGCGAACGCGCGCCGGCCTGAGGGCCGCGGCGGCGGGACTGGAGGGCAGGCGCCCGCGCGGCATAGGAGGACGAAAGGAGACGCCCGCCCATCCCATGCGGGAGGGCGAGAACATCCTCAACGTGAGGGCTGTAGCTCAGTCGCCGCGGCGCGGCGAATGCGTGCCTTCGCCCTGATCGGTCTGCAGTCCGGGGAATTCGCCGAGGTTGTCCTGGAGCGAGGCCTCTTCCACCGGCGCGCCGCGCTCGGCCGGCGTCACGACGCCGTCCGCAAGCGGGTTCGGCTCGAGACCGGCTCCAGGGCTCGACTCCAGGCCGGCCAGTTCCTTGGCGCGCTCCAGATACTCGTCCTCGCGGCCCTCGGGCGAGCCGGCGTCGATCCAGAGCTTGCGGGCGCGCTCGCGGAGCTTCGGCGTAACGGGGGTCTCGGACATGGTCGTTCCTCGCAAAGGCTAGTGAGTGTGGGAGCCAACTCTGCGCGCCCCAGCATGGTTCCGCATTGATCGAGCGCAGCGCCGCAAACGAAAAAGGCCCGGAGCGGTGCTCCGGGCCCAAATCCTCGACCGCTAGGCGATCGATCAATAGCGGTAATCCGGCCGGCGGCGCGCGCCGCGCTGCGCGATCTTCTTGGTGATCCAACCCATGAACAGCGCCTTGAGAATGTTCTTCAGCATCGGTGCCTCCGTGTAACTGTTGAAGGCACAACCAACGACGCGGGCGCTTGGTTCCCCAAGGTGGTTTCATCGGCCGGACGACCGTTCAACAGAACGTTATCGACTTCAGGATGGACGGGCCTCAGCTGGTCGTGACCCCGCTCGCCTTGGCCTGCGCCGCGGTCGCTTCGAGATGGGCCACATGCGCCTCGTCGAGCTTCAGCTTGGCCGCCAGCGCCTGCAGGAAGTATTGCTCGCCCGGCGTGTCGGGATCGATCGTCAGGCGCGCCGCCAGCCAGATTTCGGAGCCCAACTCCGGCCCGTCGGCTTCGGCCGCGATGGCGTCGAGGTCGTCGGCCTGGCCGAGATGTTCCAGCAGGAACTCCTCCTCGTTCGCCTCCGCGCCCGCGGCCTTCAGCGCCTCCTTGATCTTTCCGATCTCCTCGCGATCGATCCTGCCGTCGGCGCGGGCGGCCGCGATCATCGCGCGGATGAGAAGCAGCCCGAGCTTCTGCTCGTCGGCCGAGGTGGAGGGGCTGAACGGCGTCTCGGTCGGCGGGGGCAGCACCTCGATGGGCGCCGCCTGCGGCTGGGTCTGGTGGCCGGGCGCCTGAGGATAGGGATAGGGCGCGCCCGGCGCGGGCGCCTGCTTGGCCTGGTAGTTCTGCCACGCCTTGTAGGCGAGGCCGCCGAGGATCGCGAGGCCGCCGAGCTTCATGGCGCTGCCGCCGAGCGCGGGCCCTTTCTTGGAGCCCTTGCCGCCCAGCAGCACCGAAGCGAGCGTGCCGGCGATCGCGCCGCCGGCGATGCCGCCGAGGTTGCCCTTGGCGAGGCCCTCGACCTGCTTCATCAAATCGCCGGACCCGCCGGCCGACCCCTTTCCGCCGGGAGCGGCCGGGCCGCCCATGCGCTTGAGGATGTCGCCCATGCCGCGGTTCGAACCGCCGCCGGAGCCAAGAAACTGGTCGAGAATGGATTTGGCGTCGAGCACGGCAGGTCTCCGATCGGCGTCATGATTGCCGTTCGGAGGTAGGGTCGCGGGTCCCCGGCCGCAAGCGGCCGAGCCGGGAAGCGGCCGTCAGCGCGCCTTGAGCTTCGAGGCTTCCTGCGCCAGCGCCTTGATGCCGGCCCAGTCGCCGCGCGCGATCAGGTCCGCGGGCGCGACCCAGGAGCCGCCGACGCTGACGACGTTCTTGAGCGCGAGGTAGCTCGGCGCGTTGGCGAGGTCGACGCCGCCCGTCGGCACGAAGTGCAGGTTCGGCAGCGGGGCGAGCAGCGCCTTCAGATAGGCCGGGCCGCCCGCGGGGCCGGCGGGAAAGAACTTGGCGAAGTTCGCGCCGCGCTCGGCCAGCTGCATCGCCTCGGAGGCGGTGGCGACGCCCGGCAGGAACGGCACCGGCGCCTCGCTGCCGGCCGCGATCAGCCGGGAGCTGACGCCGGGGCTGACGAGGAACTCCGCGCCGGCCTGGATCGCGGCCTGGACGTGCTCGGTCTCGAGCACGGTCCCGGCCCCGACGGTGACGCCCTCGACCTCGGAGACGATCGCCTGCAGGGCTTCGAGCGATTTCGGAGTGCGGAGCGTCACCTCGAGAACGGGCAGGCCGCCGTCCCGGAGCGCCTTCGCGGTGGCGACGCCGCTCGCCGCGTCGTCAAAGGTGAGCACCGGGATGACGGGCGCCTGGGCCAGGATCGCCGCGAGGCGTTCGGTCTTGGCGAGCGTGAAGGACATGAGCATCTCCTCGCGGGGGGCGTAGGTGACTTTCGGCGCATGCTGCATCGCGCCCAAGCGTCGCCGCGTCAAGTTTGGCGCGGGATGCGCCGCTCGCATGACTGCCGATCCGCCGCTATGGTCGGCCTCGGCTCCACGTTCGCCGCACGAGAGACGTCCATGACCCGCCACCTCGACCTCGACGCTCTGGCGACCCTGGCGGCGGTCGTGGACATGGGGGGATTCACCGCCGCCGCGGGGCGGCTCGGCCGCACGCAGTCGGCGGTCAGCGCCAAGATCGCGGCGCTGGAGGCCGAGCTCGGCCATCGGCTGATTGAGCGCGGACGCAGCGGCGCCGTCGCGACGCCGGCCGGAACGGAGCTCTTGGGCTACGCCCGGCGGCTGCTGCAGATCGAGGACGAGGCGCGGCTGGCGCTGGGTGGCGAAAGCCTCGGCGGCCGGGTGCGGCTCGGCATCCCGGACGACTACGTCGAGCCGTTCGGCGCGCTGCTGCTGCGGCGGTTCATGACCACCCACCCCAAGGTCCAGCTCGACGTGCGCTGCGAGATCAGCCAGCGGCTGGAGCGCGACCTGGCGCAGGGCGCGATCGACGTCGCGGTCATCACGCGCGATCCCGAGCGGCCGACCGGCGAACTGCTGCGCTACGAGCCGCTGGTCTGGTGCGCGCCGCCGGACCATCGCCCGGAGCTGGTCGATCCGTTGCCGCTCGCGGTGTTCAGCGAGGGCTGCCGCTTTCGCAACGTGGTGCTGGGCGCGCTCGAGACCTCCGGCCGCCCGTGGCGCGTCGCCTATGTCTCGTCGAGCCTGCAGGGCGTGCTGTCGGCGGTCGCGACCGGCTTCGCGCTCGCCTGCGTCGCCGAAAGCTCGGTGCCCGCGGGCTGGCGGAGGCTGGGCGCCGCGGAAGGCCTGCCCGACATGCCCGCGGCCGAGATCGGGCTCGTAGTGCGGCCCGACGCGGGCGTCGCCTCCCGCACGCTCGCCAACACGATCCGCGCCACGCTCGCGCGCCTCGACCGGGCGGCCTGAGCCCCGCATGCTGATCGGAATCGACTGGGGCGGCACCAAGATCGAGGCGATCGCGCTCGACGAGGGCGGCGCGACGCTGCTCCGCGAGCGCGCCCCCACGCCGCAGAACGACTACGAGGGCTGCGTCTACGCCGTCGCCGGCCTCGTCGCCCGCTTCGAGAGCGCGCTTGGCGCGACCGGCTCCGTTGGGGTCGGCATGCCGGGCTCGCTGTCGCCCGCGACCGGGCTGCTGCGCAACGCCAACTCCACCTGGCTGAACGGCCGCCCGCTGAAGCAGGACCTCGAAACCGCGCTCGGCCGCCCGGTGCGGCTGCAGAACGACGCCAACTGCCTCGCGGTGTCGGAGGCGACCGACGGCGCCGCGGCGGGCGCGGCGGTGGCCTTCGCCGTGATCGTCGGCACGGGTTGCGGCGCAGGCGTCGCGATCGGCGGGCGACCCTGGACCGGCCGACAGGCGATCGCCGGCGAGTTCGGCCACAACCCCCTGCCCTGGGCGAGCGGGACCGAAGAGACCCCCGGCCCGCTGTGCTGGTGCGGCCAGCGCGGCTGCGTCGAGACCTTCGTGTCCGGCCCCGGCTTCGCCCGCGCCCACGCGCTGACGACCGGCGTCGCCATGAGCGCGGAGGCGGTGGTCGCGGCCGCCCGCGGCGGCGACGCGGACGCGGCCGGATCGCTGTCGGTCTACGTCGACCGGCTCGGCCGCGCGCTCGCGACGGTGGTGAACCTGCTCGACCCCGACGTGATCGTGCTCGGCGGCGGCATGTCGAACGTCCCGGAACTCTACGAGGGCCTGCCCGTCGTCATCGCCTCCAGGGTGTTTTCGGACGGCTTCTCCACCCCGATCCGGCCCGCCCTTCACGGCGATTCCTCCGGCGTCCGCGGCGCGGCCTGGCTGTGGAAGGCATGAGCGCGGCGCCCGGTCCCCAAGAGGGACGCTGCGAGCGGCGTCTCTGGATCGCGGCCTATGCGCTGATCATGGTCGTGCTCGCGGCCGGCGCGGCGCGACGGATTCTGGCGCTGTGGTGACTCAGCGGGTCAGCAGCGTGGCGATGTCGACGAGGTTGACCACGAGCCACATCCCGACGCCCCATGACGCGAGCATCGCGATGGAGCCGCCGTATTCGGCGAAGCGGCGGCGGCGCTCGAAGCGTGCGATGGTCGGGTCGATCATGGCTCTGAATCCCCCGGAGCGCGCGTCCCCTCAGGCGCCGCCCCATGTGTGTCGGAAACGCGGCGGCGGGCGTCTGGTTCCCTGCCGATTCACCATAGGAGCTGCGGCGGCATGAGCGGGTTTGAGGGCGGGCCCCTGTTTCTCGGCGTCGACGGCGGCGGCACCCGCTGCCGCGCGCGGGTGCGGGACGCCGCCGGTCGCCTTGTCGGCGAGGGCCTCTCCGGACCCGCGAACGTGCGGCGCGGCGCGCGGGCGGCGATCGACGCCGCGGTCGCGGCGGCGGAGGCGGCGCTCGCCGCGGGCGGGCTCGGGCGCGAGGCGCTGGGCCGCCTGCACGCCGGCCTCGGGCTTGCGGGCGTGTCGCAGGCGCTGGCGCTGGCGGCCGCGCTCGCCGAACCGCACCCCTTCGCGCGCCGGACCATCACGACCGATTTCGCGACCGCCTGCCTCGGGGCGCATGGCGGCGGCGACGGCGGGCTCGTCATCGTGGGCACGGGCAGCGCCGCCTACGCCCGCGTCGACGGCCGCGAGCACCGCTTCGGCGGCTGGGGCTTCGAGATCGGCGACGAGGGCGGCGGCGCGCCGCTCGGCCGCGAGGTCCTGCGCCACGCGCTGCGCGCCGCCGACGGCCTGGAGCCGCGCGGCCCCCTCGCCGACGCCGCGCTCGCGGCCGTCGGCGGCGGCCAGGACGCGGCGGTCGAGTGGGCGTCGACGGCGACGCCGGCCGACTTCGGCGCGCTCGCGCCGCTGGCCGTCGCGCAGGCCGCGACGGACCCGGCCGCCGCCGCCCTGCTGGACGAGGCGGCGGCTCACGTGGCGAAGCTCATCCTGCGGCTGGCCGCGTGCGGAGCGGAGCGCGTGGCCCTCGTCGGCGGGCTCGCGGCCGTTTACGCGCCCCGCCTGCCCGAGGCCGCGGCGGCGCTCCTCGTCGCGCCGCTGGGCGACGCGGCGGAGGGCGCGATCGCGCTCGCCCGCGACGCCGCGCGGACGCCGGCATGACCCGGCGCGCGCTACTGCCCGACCGGCTGTTCGACGGCGAGAGCTTCCACGAGGGCGTCGCCGCGCTAGTGGAGGACGGCCGCGTTCTGGGCCTCGCGCGCGCCGACGCCGTGCCGTCGGACGTCGTGGTCGAGACGGTCGAGGGCCTGCTGGCGCCGGGCTTCATCGACGTGCAGGTCAACGGCGGCGGCGGGCTGCTGCTGAACGACGCCCCCACGGCCGAGACCATGGCGACGATCGCGCGCGCGCACCGGCGCTTCGGCACGACCGGCCTACTGCCGACGCTCATCACCGACGGCCCCACCGTCATGGCGGCGGCGGTCCGCGCCGCGACCGAGGCGATCGCGGCGGGAACGCCGGGCGTGCTCGGCCTCCATGTGGAGGGGCCGTTCCTCAACCCGCTGCGCAAGGGCGTGCACGACGCCGCGCTGATGCGCGCGCCCGACGACCACGACATCGCCGTGCTGTCGCATGCGACCGGCGGCGTGACCGTGGCGACGCTCGCGCCGGAGCGCGTGCCGGCGCTCGCGATCCGGCGGCTCGCGGCGGCCGGCGTACGCGTCGCGGCCGGCCACACCGAGGCCACCGCGTCGGACCTCGCGGAGGCGCGCGAGGCCGGCCTCACCGGCTACACCCACCTCTTCAACGCCATGCCGCCGCTGCAGGGCCGCGCGCCGGGACCCGTCGGCGCGGCGCTGTCGGAACGCGACACCTTCTGCGGACTGATCGCCGACCTGCACCACGTCGCGCCCGAAGCGCTGAGGACCGCGATCGCCGCCAAGGGCCGCGACCGCGCCCTGCTCGTCACCGACGCCATGGCGACGATCGGAACCGAGATGACGGAGTTCCGGCTGCAGGGGCGCCGCATCCTGCGCGCCGGCGGGCGGCTGACCACGGAGGACGGCACGCTGGCCGGCGCCGACCTCGACATGGCGACCGCGGTGCGCAACTGCGTCGACGCGCTTGGGCTGCCTCTGGCCGACGCGCTGATCATGGCGTCGCGCACCCCGGCCGCCTGGCTCGGCCTCGAGGACCAGTTGGGCCGGATCGCCGCCGGCTTCCGCGCCGATCTCGTGGCGCTCGACGCCGGGCTCCGTGTCCGCGCCACCTGGATTGGCGGCCTGCGCGAGGAGGCGTGACCTTTTCGCGGGCCGCGCTAGGATGACGGGAATACGCCTCGCGCGCCGTCTGGCGCGGCCCACGGGATCCGACCTCAGGTGACGGCCTCTTTCGACGAAGCCCCCGACGACCGGTCCAGCCGCGGACTCCGCGGCATCGGCCGCTATCTCGTGTCGCCGCTGCGACGCCTCGTGCCGAAGGGCGAAGATGCGCAGACCCTGCGCGCCCGCGCCATGTCCGACGCCGAACTCGCCGACGCGCTGACCACAGAGGTCTACGCCGCGCAGAACGCCGACGACGAGATCTGGGTCGAAGGCGCGGCCGTGCTGCAGGAGGCGGCCCGACGCCTGCGCGAGCGCGGACGCGTCGATCCCGCGTGATCCCATTGACGCCGATCCACTCCCCAGGAGCGCCCGCTTGAGCGACAGCCACGGCATAGGGTCGTCCCGCGTGTCCGCGACGATCACGGCGAAGGGCGCCGAGCTCGTCAGCCTGAAGGACGCCGGCGGCGACGAACTGCTCTGGCAGGCGGGGCCGGAGTGGCCGCGCCGCGCGCCCGTGCTGTTTCCGATCGTAGGG
The DNA here is from genome assembly GCF_000526315.1 of Methylopila sp. 73B. NCBI lineage: Bacteria > Pseudomonadati > Pseudomonadota > Alphaproteobacteria > Hyphomicrobiales > Methylopilaceae > Methylopila > Methylopila sp. 73B. The sequence goes on from NZ_JAFV01000001.1 coordinate 3,091,367, forward strand.
AAGCTCGCCATCGACGCGCTGCGCCACGACGGCGCCGTCTACCGCATGACCCAGCACGGCTTCGCCCGCGACGCGGACTTCGACTGGGAAGAACGCAGCGCGAGCCGCGCGACGCTGAGCCTTGCCGACAGCCCGGCCACCCGCGCGATCTATCCCTTCCCCTTCCGCCTGACCTTGGCCTATGCGGCGGAGGACGCCGTTCTGAGCGTGACCGCGACGGTCGCGAACCCCGGCGACGCGCCCCTGCCCTTCTGCCTCGGGGCGCACCCCGGCTTCCGCTGGCCGCTGGTCGACGGCGTCCCGAAGTCGGACCATGTCCTCGTCTTCGACGCCGACGAGACCGGACCGCGTCTGCTGATCGAGGGCGGATTGCTCGGGGCCGAGGGCCCGGCGCCGATCGAGGGCCGGGTGATGCGGCTGAGCGAAGAGCTGTTCGCGGCGGACGCCGTGGTTCTGCCCGCCGCCCGCAGCACGTCGGCGCGCTACGCCGCGCTCGGGTCCGACGGCGCCGAGCTTCGAGCCATGACCGTCTCCTGGGACGGCTACGAGGATCTCGGCGTCTGGTCGAAGCCCGGCGGCGCGCCGTTCCTGTGCATCGAACCTTGGCGCGGCATGGCGAGCCCCGTCGGCTGGGACGGCGACTTCGTGGACAAGCCCGGCGTGGTGCTGCTCGCGCCCGGCGAGGAGCGCACCTTCACGTGGCGGGTGGAGGTCTGACGGCCGCGCCCGCACGCCATCGGACAGAAATCGCGATGCTCAAGCGTCCGCCGCTGGCGCGATCGCCGCAGTCCGCGCCTCGGCGGGCCGCAACTCCGCAAACCGCGCCTCGGCCAGCGGTGTCGACTTGCCCGTCACGTCGTCCATCAGGCCGCGCCACAGCGAGACGCAAAGACCGACCATCACCAGAAGGAACGGCGCCGCGGCGAGGATCGACGCGGTCTGCAGGCCCTTGAGCCCGCCCATCACCAACAGCACGCAGGCGGACGCTCCGGCGAGCGCGCCCCAGAGCGCGACGATCGCCGGGCGCGGCTCGAGCGCGCCGCGGGACGACAGCATGCCCATGACCACGGAGGCGGCGTCCGCCCCCGAGACGAAGAACACCGCGACCAGGAACATGGCGACCGCGGAGGTCAGCGCGGGCCAGGGGAACTGCGCGAGCAGGACGAACAGCGACGCCGCTTCGCCCTTGGCGTTGACCGCATCGAGCAGCCCGCCGGGACCGAACAGCTCGGAATGCAGCGCTGCGCCCCCCATGATGGTGAACCACACAAACGTCACCGCGCTCGGTATCAGCAACACGCCGACGACGAACTCACGAATGCTGCGGCCGCGCGAGATCCGGGCGATAAAGACGCCGACGAAGGGCGCCCAGGAGACCCACCACGCCCAATAGAAGATGGTCCAGCTCGACAGCCAAGAGCCGTCGCTGAACGCCGCCGTGCGGAACGACATCGTGACAATGTTGCTGATGTACTCGCCGATCGACTCGATGAAGGTGTTGAAGACGAACACCGTCGGGCCGCACACCGCGAGGAACGCCAGCAGCGCGACCGCGAGCACCATGTTCATGTTGCTGAGGAACTGCACGCCTTTGCCGACGCCCGAGATCGCCGACAGGATGAAGGCGACGGTCAGAGTGGCGATGATCGCGAGCGAAATCCCGTTCGTTTCTCCCGTGCCCCAGAGAATGTTGAGGCCGCTGTTGATCTGCTGGGCGCCGAGGCCGAGCGACGTCGCGGTGCCGAACAGCGTCGCGACGATCGCCAGCACGTCGATCGCCTTGCCCGCCGGCCCATGGATCGCGCTCCCCAGAAGAGGCTGGAACGCTCTCGAGATCAGCATGGGCAGTCCGCGGCGGTAGCTGAAATAGGCGAGCGCGAGGCCGACGACCGCGTAGATCGCCCAAGGGTGCAGCGCCCAGTGAAAGTAGGAGTATTGCATCGCGACCAGCGCGGCGGCCTTGGTCTTGGGCTCCGCGAGCGCATGGGGCGGCGCGCCGAAATGCGAGATCGGCTCCGCGGCGCCCCAGAACATCAGCCCGATGCCCATGCCGACGCTGAACATCATGCACACCCAGGAGGGGGTGGAGAACTCCGGCGCTTCGTCTTCGCGGCCGAGCTTGATGTCGCCGAACCGGCTGAACGCGAGAAAGACCGCGAAGACGAGAAAGAAGGCGGTGGAGACGACGAAGCCCCAGCCGAACGACCGGATGATGCCGGCGAGCGTCCATCGAGCGGCGACCGTGAGGCTTTCAGGAGCGAGAGCCCCCCAGAGCACGAAGCCGCCGCCGATGGCGAGGGCTGGCCAGAACACCGCGGGATCGAGCCCGCGCGGCTCCGTCGTCGTCTGATTGGTCACGTCACCGGTCTCCGTGTCGTTTCGACTTGCGCCCCTGGCGCGGGTGCTTCAGGCCCTTCCGGTCTTCCATCCTCAGTGCGTGAGCGAGCCCCCTCGTCTTGAGGCGTGGGGGGCGTCCTCGAGAGCGGCCCGATGGCCGGTCCCGAAGCAGACGGGGGTGGCGGCGGACATCCATCGATCGGGCCGAGCGCGCCTGTCAGCGCTGGTCGCTCCCCCTGGCGAGCGCGCGCGTCCGCGTTCCGACCACCCTAGGGGTTAGCCCGGCAGGTCGAGCGCGTGGCTCTTCGATGAGGTCGTTTGTGGTTCCCCAGCCAGCTTAACCTTTCGGAGGCCGGCTTTAGTCTGTCAGGAGATAGTACGGAGGCCGATGAGAGCGTCTTGTGACGGCGCGACCGGTTGTGCTCTGATTGCGACATTCCTGCGGCGGCAAAGCGCTCTACCCATCCCCCCCGCCCGGGTAGGCCGTAACATGGGGGCGCCCCCGGGCTCAGGACGGTATGAGGGCGATCGGGGCTGGGCCTGCCGCCATGGTGCGTGGCGAGGCTGATCCGTGCGTCTCCCGCACGACCGTCATGGCGCTCGTCGAGCTTGCGGAGAGAATCATGGCCGAGCGGGGGCCGCGGACGGACGGATGGGGGCTTCCCGGCTGTGCCGGTCTGCCGGTCAAAAAGGATGCGCACGACGGGGAGCGGAAGCGGCCGGACGCCCTGAGGCGGCGGCGCGACGCTCTTGGGGCCCGACCCCATCCCGGGAGGCCGGCCTTTAGCGGCGATCCGAAGGCCGGCGCGAAGCAGCAAGACCTGGGCCTCGACCAACTTGGCGCGCCGGTACGGCCCGTGGCGCAAGGGCGCGCGCCCGCTCGGGCCGCCGCATCACATCTGTCTGAGATCTGGACGACGTCCGGCGCGGGACGGCGATCTACTTGTTGGCGGGGTCCTTGTCCTCGGCCGCGTAGAGGCGCTCTGTGGCGTTGTCGGACACCGACGTCGGCGCCTTCGCCCCGCGCCGTCGAACCGCGACATAGGCCAGCACGGCCCCCGCCAGCAGTATTCCCACCACCCAGAGCATGTAGGGCGTTCCGCTGACTGCGCTTTCCGTCATGTCTCTCTCCGTTGCCTGTCCATTGAACAACCCGCTGCGACAGGCAACGTTCCGCCTCTCGGCGACGCGGCGGGACGCCGGCGGCCCGGAGGACCGAGCGCTTCCCTGGTTTCGGGCCCGACCAAGCTGCGCTTCGTCGGTACGGCGCCGCCCCGCCGACGAGGTGCGTTCGTGG